>JADZDM010000005.1:300000-591048 GCA_020851035.1 Gemmatimonadaceae bacterium
CGTGCCGAGATGGATCGCCCGCAGCGCGCGGACGGGACCGGGCAGCGTGTCGAGGAGGACGACCTCGCGGATCGTCAGCACGGGAACCTCCGCGCGGAAGACCCGGCTCCGCACCACCAGCGCATCGCGACGGAACTCGACCTCGGCCGCCTGCAGTTCCCAGATGGTCGCCGCGCCGGCGGCGGCGGCGACCAGCACGAGCAGTGCCGCGACCAGCATGCCCGTGCGGGTCCGGCGCCGCCTCCCCGCGGACGCACCGACATGCTGCGCACTGCGCACGCTCGACGGCGGGACGGGTTTCATCGTGGCGACGTTACTCCTTGGCGGCACCGGCCGTGGTTTGGCCCGCCCGCGCCACGGCAGGCGGGAGCGGCTGCGTGCTGATGGTGCAAAGGTGCACCTATTCCCGGCGCCACGCGACACCGCCACCTCGTCGGCGTGCGCAGCGGCGCGGTGTGCGCCCGGCTGTCGCTGCCTGGCGCCGCTCGAAAAGTCCGCAACGGCGATCAAGCACACGACCCCGGCGCCACACAGATTCGTGGCATGAAGCCCGACACGCGATCGTTCTACATCGAGGCGGTGCAGCGGGTGGTGTCACACCTGGTGGCACGGCTGGACGAGTCGGCCGACCTCCACGCCCTCGCCCGACTGGCCGGCCTCTCGCCCTTCCACTTTCACCGCGTCTTCCGCGGCATGGTGGGCGAGACGCCGCTGGAACTGCTGCGCCGGCTGCGCCTGGAACGGGCTGCCTGCGCCCTGCGCGACACGTCGCTGCCCGTCACCAGCGTGGCGTTCGGCGCCGGTTACGAGACGCACGAGGCGTTCACACGCGCCTTCCGGTCCGCCTTCGGCACCTCGCCCACGGACTTCCGCCGGCAGCGCGCCCTGCGCGCCGTGCTCAGTGCACCCAGCGGCCTGCACTTCCGTGTCGGACAGGTGCAGCCGCAATTCACGCCATCCGACACCGGAGGACACACCATGCAGGTGGACATCGAGCAACTCCCCGACCTGCGGCTGGCCGCAGTCACGCATGTCGGGCCGTATTCCACGATCGGCAAGGCGTTCGAGCGACTGGGCCGGCTGGCCGGCCCTGCCGGCCTGTTCAACGACCCATCGGCCCTGATGATCGCGCTGTACCACGACGACCCCGACGCGACACCACCGGAGGAACTGCGTTCCTGCGCGGCGGTCAGCGTGGCGGAGAGCGCCGTATTGCCGACGGGCGTCGAGGAGCTGCGGCTGCAGGGCGGGTCGTACGCGCGTCACACGCACGTCGGGGCATTCGACGCACTGAACGTGGTGTGGCCGCGGTTCCTCGGGGAGGCGCTGCCGGCCAGCGGGTACGCGCTGCTGGACGGGCCGGCCCTCGAGATCTACCGGAGCGACTTGCGTACCACGCCACGTGACGAGGTGCGCACCGACCTGCTGGTGCCGGTGCGCGTGTAATCAGCGTGGCGTGGTGTCGCCGCCGGCGAGGCGCACGAGCGTCCAGTAGGTGGGCGGGTGGCCGTGCTCGATGCCCTGGCGCCAGCTGGTGACCGCGGCGTGCAGCGCATCGGCACGGGCACGGTGCGCCGCCCCGTATGCCCGATTGCGGAGCGCCGCGGTCGCCGACATCCCCTCGGGGACGGGGCCGTGGCCGCCCAGCATCACGCGCATGGCGCTGTACGCCTTCATCACCCGCGCCAGCGGCAGCATGTACCACGCATAGGTGAGCGACTGGCCGCGATCGGCCTCGTCGAGCATCGCGTCGGTCACGGCGTTGTCCACGTGATCCTTGAAGAGCGTCGCCGCATCGTGCCACTCGGCCACCACGTGGAGCTGCGGGTCGTACTCCAGGTCCGACGGCTCCTGGGTGGCGAAGTGCTGCACGCCGAACGCCGAGAGCCAGTGGCGGAGGCCCGGGCGTGAGATGGTGGAGATGCCGCTCCAGAGCGTGACCCCCTGCGTGCGGTAGGCCGACGAGGCGACCTCCGAGCAGAAGAGTCGCGAGGGATCGGTGTAGTCCATCGCGAAGTCGTACGGAATGTGCTCGCGCCGGGCGCGTGCGAGCGCGGCGCTGGCAGCGCGGTGCGGCAGCATCGGGTCGCGGCGGAGCGCTTGCAGGTCGGTGCGCGGGCGCAGCACGAGCACGCGCAGTTTCTTGTCGGCGAGATACTTGTCGGCTGACGCCACGGCGACGCCCGCCTCGATGTGTGCCTCGATCACCGAGACGGCGTGCGTGGCCGAGTCCACGTGCACGAGCGCCACGTGCGAGACGTTGCCGGGGTAGTCGTTGCCGCGGGCGATGAGCGCCGATGTCGGCGCGCCGCCGCGTGAGACGAGCATGTCGCCGGAGTGCAGCGTGACACCGTTGGAGACCGCCGATGGCGTGGCCGATGCCGCGATGCGGTCCGTGATGCCGCTGGTGACCAGCGGGGTGACGGCGCCGGGCTGTTGAAGCATCACCTCCTCCACGGCGGCACGGCCCCCGTAGAGCGCGCGATAGAGCCGGTCGCGGGCGGGAGTGCCGTTCACGTCCCACGTGATCGACTGTGCCTTCACCGCCTCGCGCAGGTGCAGGTGGAGCTGCACGTAGCGCGGCACCAGTGCGGCGCAGGCGGCGACCTGTGGCGCCACCGCGAAGTACGAGGCCTCGAGGGTGTCGAGGACGCCCGCGTCGGGTGCGAGCCGGGTGTCACCGAGCTGCGCGACGACACCATCGAGCCGGGAGAGCTCGGCCGCGGTGGCGAGGGTGTCGGCACACCCACGCGCGCGCACGGCGTCGAAGCGCTGCTCGAGCGCCTGCCACAGCGAGTCGCGGTTCCAGGCGAAGCTGCGGGCCCGCGGCGGCGCCTGTGGCACCTGCTCTTCCGGCGACGGGATGGCGAGGACGCCGAAGGCGACCGGCAGCAGCGCGAGTGCGCGGAGGATTCGGGAGCGGGGCATGTGCCACGAAATAAAACCCACCACGCGGCGATCATGATGGTCTCATGACGTGCTCATGATCCGGCGGATCATGTCGCGTGCGTCATCCAGGCTTAAGGGCGCGGCAATGCGGGCGCACATCGGCGCGCAATGCACGGCGCCGATGATGGAGGGGCAGGCGGGCAGGACCTTCATCCGACGCTCAGGAGGCCGGGCAATGCTGAACCAACTGCTGGAGACGAAGCGGGTCGCGCAGCGGAAGACGGCGGGAACGGTGGTCTCGGTGGTGCTGCATGTGGTGGTGATCGGTGCAGCGGTGCAACTGTCGCACGCGGCGGCCGTGGCGCTCGAGGCGCCGACGGTGGTGCCGGTGCACTTCCAGCCGGTGGCGCCGCCGGCGGCACCGCCCCCGCTGTACACGGCACGTGGCAGCAGGTCCGGCGCGGCCGGACCGGTGACCGTGGTCTTCACGGCGCCGACCACTGTGAGTGTGGAGATCCCGCCGGTGGACCTTGACGCGGCGCCTTCCGACACGGCGGCATTCGACTCCTCGCGGCCGGTGGGGACAGGTGGTGACGGCACCGACCCGGCGACCTCGGCATCGAGCGGGCCGATGACCCTGCGGGAAGTGGACAAGGCGGCCGCCGCCGTGCCCGGCACGGCCACACCGGCCTACCCGGAGATACTCAAGGCCTCGGGGGTGGAGGGCGAGGCGCTGGTGCGTTTCGTGGTGGACACGGTCGGTCGGGCCGAGGCGGGGAGCTTCGTGGTGCTGGAGGCGTCGCATGAGGCGTTCGGGGCGGCGGTGCGGGCGGCGCTGCCGCGGATGCGCTTCCTGCCGGCCGAGTCAGGCGGGCGGAAGGTGCGCATGCTGGTGCAGCAGCGGTTCGCGTTCGCGCTGGAGCGCTGAGTCCGAAACCGGCGGGGAGCGGCGATCGTACCACCAGCGTCGCTCCCTGCCTGTGGAGGCACCCCATGCGTCGTACTGCCCCGCTCGTCCTCTCGACCGTCGCCTTCCTGGCGTCGGCACCCTCCGTTGCCGCACAGGTCCGGGCGGCGGCTGCCGCGCCCGCTGCGACGACAGCGCTCGCGCCGCGCGCGATGCCCACCGGCCGCTACGAGTTCACGCGCACCGACGACGACGGCGACGTCACCACGGGCGCGGTGGTGTGGAGTGGCCAGCAGCTGCGCATCGACCTCGATCGCAATCGCAACCGGAGCCGTCGCGGCAATGCGAATGCGGCCGTGTCGAACCGCCGCGGCGAGTACACGCTGGTGGACTTCGCGACCAGCACGGTGCGCACGGTGAAGCCGGAGGAGCGGGAGATCAGCGAGATGCCGCTGGCGACCTTCGAGCAGATCATCGGCAAGGCGCTGGGCATGGTGGGCAGCGTGGTGCAGATGCAGGTGCGTGACGCCGGGATCCTGGCGAAGGAGGTGGGGCCGGGCGGCCAGGTGGCAGGTGTGGCGACGGAGCAGTTCCGCGTGATCGAGGAGTACAACGTGCGCATCGGCGTGTTCGGGATGAACGCCGAGGAGAAGCACCATCGCGTGGTGACCGACTACTGGGTACCCACCGAGGCGTCGCTGCCGCGCAACCCGTTGTTCGAGCTGCTGATGCGGAGCGCGAGCGCGGTGGCGCAACAGGATGCGGTGCACCAGGTGAACGTGAGCCGTGCGCGCAGTGCGCTCTTCCGCGGGGCGCCGGTGAAGGTGGTCGTGACCGTGCACGAGTCGGGTGAGGCCCAGAAGCGCTCGGCGATCGAGATCACCTCACTCACGCCGCAGGTGCCGGATGCGGCGCTGTTCGCGGTGCCGGCTGGCTATCGCGTCAAGAAGAACGACCTCTCGTTCTCGCTCTGAGTGCCGTGTTGCTCGAAGCGCAACGGCGGTGACGCAAGGGCGCAAAGGGCACACAGCGGTCGGTGCGGAACGGCGATGGCCGCTTCGCGCGATGAGCCACGGAATCGTAGGGAACCGCGGTGGTTGCTGCAGTTCCCAGGGCAATCCGATGCCCCGCGCTGCGCCGACGCCGGAGACGCGTCAGAACCCAGTGCGTCCTTCGCGTTCGTCGCGTCCCTTGCGCCGTTGCGTCACGGCAGTTGCCCTTCGCCGGGAGCGCCTCAGCGCGCGCGGTCGAGGGCGTCGGCGAGGACGGCGTCGTGGCCGTAGACGTCGTTGAAGTAGCGCAGGGAGCCGTCCGGCTCGGCGACGGCGGTCTGGTAGACGATGAGGACCGGGATCGGCCGCTGGACGCGGACGTAGCGCTCGATGCCGGCGTTCATGGCCTCGGTGATCTTCGACTCCGTCCAGGCGGGCTGGTTGGCGAGGACGTACTTCGCCATGGCCATGGGGTTGCCGAGTCGCACGCAGCCGTGGCTGAAGTCGCGGCGGTTGCGGGCGAAGAGGCTGCGCGAGGGGGTGTCGTGCAGGTAGATGTCGTACGGGTTGGGCAGCAGGAACTTGACGCGGCCAAGGGAGTTCGCGTCGCCGGAGCGCTGGCGCACGAAGATGCCGGTGCCGATGCGGGCGATGTTGCGGGCAGAGGCCTCGACCACGCGCCCGCCCGGGGTGGTGAGCTCGTAGTTGTTGCGCGCGATGTAGCCGGCGTTGGCGGTGGCGGCGGGGAGGATCTCCTTGAGCATGATCGACTTCGGCACATGCCACTGCGGGCTGAACACCACCTGCGTCATGTTGGCGGCGAAGACCGGGGTGGCGTTGGAGTCGGCGCGGCCGATCACGACGTTCATGCTGAGCGCGTCGGCGCTGTCACCCTGGAAGCGTCCGTAGGTGTGCAGCCGGAACTCGGGCAGGTTCACCACCAGCGGATCGTTCGAGAAGGTGCGTGGCAGCCACCGCCACCGCTCGATGGCCATGGCGATCCGGCTGGCGCGCTCGTCGTAGGCGTCCATGAGGGCATCGAACACGGGCGCCGTGAGGGTGCCGGTGACGCGGCCCTTCTTCAGCTTGCGGTTCTGGAAGCGTGAGACGGCGTCGGCCATCGGGCGCGTGTACACGCCGTGGACGGATGCGGCGTCGAAGCTGGCGGGCAGTTCGCCAAGCCGCACGAGCACGCGGGCGAGGGGCTGCGCATCGGCGTATCGGCCGCCGGCACTGATCGGGCGGGCGGGGGCCATGGGGCGCTGTTCCGCGGTGTCGGCATCCTGCCGGCGTGCGTCGGCCAGAGCGCTGACCAGCATGCCATAGGAGCGGGTCTGTGGCTCCAGCGCGCGGAAGGTGTCTCCGGCGGCAGCGCCGCTGGCGAGGGCGGTGCGCAGGGCGGCCAGGTCCAGCTCCGCCGGCGCGAGCGACCACTCGGCGTGGATGCGAGTGGGGTCGATGCGGCCCTGGCGGTGCAGGTAGGCGTGGCGGGCCACGGCGATGTCCATCGCCAGGTCGAAGAGGCCGAGCGTGGCGGCGTCGGTGGTGCCGGAGAGCCTGCGCGCCTCCGCCTCGAGGCGGTCGGCGTCGGCGCGTTCGCCCCGGGTGGACTCCACGTCGTCGCGGATATGCGCGAGCACCGGCTGGATCGCGGCACTGGCGGTGCCGGCGGTCGACCAGCGAAGCGCGGGGGCGCCGGCGCGGGCGTCACTGACGGCACGCTGGACATCCGCGAAGCGCCCGCCGTCGCCCAGCCACGGATGGCTGGCGAGCAGCAGGGAGACCTGGACCGTGTCGGGCCTGGCCTGGGCGCCGAGGACCTGCGGGGCGTGCAGGGCGAGCGCGGCACACGCCAGCAGGCGAAGCCGGGGGGCGAATCGGGCGGGGGCGTGGGCGGGCGACACCGGGGAGGGCTTGGAGGGTTGGAACACCTTCACATGAAAGATACGGGCGGAGCGCCACGTCAGTAGCACCCCGCCCGCAAACTGCCCGCATCAGGTCACGCCGGTCCCGGCGCGTGGGCTCACACGGGGAAGAGGATCTCCCGGTACTTCGGCAGCGGCCAGGCGCTGTCGTCGACGATCACCTCGAGGGCGTCACAGATCTCGCGGACCGACTCGGCGGCGCCGGTGCCCTTGCTGGTGAGCAGCTTGGCCTGGGCCGTGAGCTCGTCGTGCATGCCGTCGGCCTTGGTGATCACGGTCCCCAGGACATCGCGGCGTGACTGGAGGGTGGCGATCATGTCACCGATCCGGTTCGCCTCGACCACCTGCGGGATGCTCTTGATGCCGGCCGCCTTGGCCGCCGCGGCGGCCTGCGACAGCTCGCCGTGGTACTTGAGCGTCGCCGGCAGGATGAGCGTGTCGACCATCTCCTTCATGGTGTGGAGCTCGATCATCACGTCCTTCACGTAGCGCTCCATGCGCACGTGGAAGCGGCTCTCGAGCTCGGCCTCGGAGAGGATGCCGAGCGACGTGAGCGTCTTGCGCGACTGCGCGGTGACGAGCTGCTCGAGCGCCTCCGGCGTCTTGCGGAAGTTCGGCAGGCCACGCTTCGCGGCCTCCTTCACCCATGCCTCGGAGTAGCCGTTGCCCTCGAAGCGCACCGCCCTGGTCTCACGGAACGCCTCGCTGACGACGGCGAGCACGGCATCGTCGACGCTGGTGGACTTCTTGATCAACTTCTTCAGCTTGGCGGTGAGGTCGGCGATGGCCTCGGCGGCGGCGGCGTTGAGCAGCATCACGGGGAAGGCGATGGACTGCGACGAGCCGACGGCGCGGAACTCGAACTTCATGCCGGTGAAGGCGAAGGGCGAGGTGCGGTTGCGATCGGTGTTGTCCTGCGCGATCTCGGGGAGCTTGTTGACGCCGAGGTCGAGCATGCGCTGCGCGGCGGTCTTGCCACCGGTCTTCCCGTCGGCGATCTCGTTGATGACCTTCGTGAGCATCTCGCCCATGAAGATGGAGATGATGGCCGGCGGGGCCTCGTTGGCGCCGAGGCGGTGTTCGTTGCCGCTGGTGGCGATGCCGGCGCGGAGCAGGCCGGCATGCTTGTGCACGGCCTTCTGCACGGCGGCAAGGAAGAGCAGGAAGCGCACGTTCTGGTGCGGCGTCTTGCCCGGCTTGAGCAGGTTGAAGCCGTTGAGTTCCGGGTTGCTGGCGGCGATGGCGAGCGACCAGTTGCAGTGCTTGCCCGAGCCGTTGATGCCGGCGAACGGCTTCTCGTGCAGCAGCGCCTGCAGGCCGTGGCGGAGCGCGACCTTCCGCAGCACCGACATGACCATCTGGTTGTGGTCGACGGCGACGTCAGTCTCTTCGTAGTGCGGCGCCATCTCGAACTGGCATGGCGCGACCTCGTTGTGCCGCGTGGTGATCGGCACGCCGAGCTTGTAGAGCTCGTGCTCGACCTCGGCGATGCAGGCCTGGACGCGCTCGGGGATGCCACCGAAGTAGTGGTCCTCGAGCTGCTGGCCGCGCGGCGGCGGGGCGCCGACGAGCGAGCGTCCGCCCATGACGAGGTCGGGGCGCATGGCGAAGAAGGCGCGGTCGATCAGGAAATACTCCTGCTCGGTGCCCATGGTGGTGTAGACGCGCTGCACGCCGGTGTCGCCGAGGACCTCGAGGAGCTCGATGGCCTTCTGCGAGAGGATGTCGGTGCTGCGGAGCAGCGGCGTCATCTCGTCGAGCGCCTCCCCGTTGTAGCCGATGAAGACGGAGGGCACGCAGAGCGTCTTGACGCCGGCGGTCTCGATGATGAAGACGGGGCTGGCGGGGTTCCAGGCGGTGTAACCGCGGGCTTCCCAGGTGGCGCGGAGGCCGCCGGACGGGAAGCTCGAGGCGTCGGGCTCGGACTGGATGAGCTGCGCCGCGCTGAACGTCTCCAGCGGCGTCATGGCGTCATCGAAGCTGAGGAAGGCGTCGTGCTTTTCGGCGGTGGAGCCGGTCTGCGGCTGGAACCAGTGGGTGAAGTGGGTGACGCCGAGGGCCATCGCCCATTCCTTGATCGTCTGGGCGACGACGGGAGCGATGTCGGTGTCGAGCTTCTTGCCGAGGCGGATGGACGCGGAAAGCTTGGCGTACACGTCGGGCGGGAGCTTGGCGCGCATCTGCCGGGCGCCGAAGGTCAGGCTGCCGAAGTACTCCGAGGTGCGCGGCGGCAGGCCGGCATTCTCGGTCTGGGTGGGGCGGGTGGCGATGGCCCGGAGGGCGGAGGTGCGCGGGGAGTTGGACGATGACATGTGCGAGCGGGTGATGAGGACGAAACGCTCTCGAGGCGGACGTTCTGGTGTACCTGATTTCCTGTCAGAACTGCAAATCTAAGTGGAGATGGCGCCGATTTCCTGTGCCGGAACGCCCGACTGTGCATCTGAGGCTGCAGAATCTGCTGGAAATGTCGTACAGTAGAGTTCGTCAGACAAGGGCAGAACGGGTCTGAGTCAGATCGGGTGGGCCGACTCAGAGTCGTGGTTGGGTGGTCGACTCCGAGTGGGGCTGGGAGCGGGGGTGGCTCCGCGGGCGCGCTGGGTGCGCCGCCGGTCAACCGGGCCAGAGCTCGGTCTGCGGGAGCTCGGGTTCGAGGCGACGCCGGATCGCCGCGGCGATGGAGTCGACGGCCTCGGGGTCGGTGACGAGGTCGTAGTCGCGGATGTCGAGCCGGAGGACGGGGCAGCGCCCAAAGGCGGCGATCCAGCGCTCATAGCGGGCGTGCAGCGCCCCCCAGTAGGCCGGCGGCATGTCGCGCTCCGCCTCGCGCCCGCGCTGGGTGATGCGGGCGGTGATGTGGTCCAGTGCGCCGTGCAGGTAGATCAGGAGGCGGGGTGGCCGCGCTGCCGGGCCGGTGAGCAGCTCGGCATACAACCGGTCGTACAGCTCGAACTCGTCGCGGGTCATCACGCCCGATTCGAACAGGCCGTGGGCGAAGATCTCGGCGTCCTCGTACCAGGTCCGGTCCAGGATCCAGCCGCCGCCGCGCTTGCGCATCATGCGCATGGCGTGGAAGCGGGTAGCGAGAAAATGCAGCTGCAGCCGCAGGGCGTAGCGTTGCTGCGCCCCGGGCTCGGGTCCGTAGTACGGGGTCAGCCAGGGATTGTCGTCGTCCACCGATTCGAGTGCCATCTGCAGGCCGAACCGGGCGGCCAGCGCGCGCGTGAGCGTGGTTTTGCCGGTGCCGACCATGCCGGCAACGGCGAGGAGCATGCTCTTCGGCGGCATCGAACGCGGGGGGCCGGGGTGCAGGAGGGGCAGCGTGCGCACGAGGGGGTGTTTCGCGCACGCGAAGGATATCGTCACATGGCTGCCGGCGTGCCCTTGTCGCACGGAGGGAGCGGAACGACCTTTCCTGTCCGCCGGTCAGCCGGTGGCAGCGCCGGCGCGATAGCCAAGTGGTAAGGCAGCGGTCTGCAAAACCGCTAATCGCGGGTTCGATTCCCGCTCGCGCCTCTGTGTCGTCATGGAAGCACCCGGCAGCCTGGCTGCCGGGTGCTTCGTGCCTTGTCGGGCCGGCGACATGATCGCGGTCACCGGCAGGGTAGCCGAGTGGTGGGAACGGGCGTAGCGTCGTCGCGTCGCCCGCACGATCGACACCCTGCCCACCCGACCATGTCCATCACCGCCGCACGCCACTCCGCCGGTGCCGCCCTCGCGCTGGCCGTCCTGACCACACCGCTGGCCGCACTGCCGTTCCAGGTGCCGACCGCGCCGCCGCGTGCCACCATCGCGTCCGACAGCCTGCCGCAGACGCGCCGCCAGTCGGGAGGCCGGCCGGCGACCGCTGCGGCGCTCCGACCGGTGGTGGACACGGGCGCGGCGGCGGGACCGTCGCTGGCCGGCCTCACCTGGCGGAGCATCGGGCCGGCGACGATGTCCGGGCGCATCGCCGACGTGGCGATCCATCCGAAGACGCCGCGCACCTGGTTCGTGGCGGCGGCCAGCGGCGGCGTGTGGAAGACGACCAACGCCGGCACCACGTTCACGCCGGTGTTCGATGCCCAGTCCACCTACTCGATCGGTGCGATCACGATCGATCCGGTGAACCCGAACGTGCTCTGGGTGGGCACCGGCGAGAACAACTACCAGCGGGCGGTGGGCTACGGCGACGGCGTGTTCAAGTCGGTGGATGGTGGCACGACGTGGAGCAACGTGGGGCTGAAGGCCTCGGAGCACATCGGCCGCATCGTGATCGACCCGACGGATCCCGACGTGGTGTACGTGGCGGCACAGGGGCCGGCGTGGCGCGGCGGCGGCGAGCGTGGCCTGTACCGGACCGGCGACGGCGGCCGCACCTGGACACGCATCCTCGGCGGCGGCGAATGGGTGGGCGTGAACGACGCGCAACTGGATCCGCGCAACCCGAAGATCCTGCTCGCCACCACGCAGGTGCGACAGCGCCGGGTGTGGGGCCAGGTGAGCGGAGGGCCCGAAAGTGCGATCCATCGCTCCACGGACGGTGGTACGACCTGGACGAAGGTGACGGGGGGGCTGCCGACGGAGGAGATGGGGCGCATCGGGCTGGCGATCAGCCCGAAGGATCCCGACGTGGTGTACGCCGTGATCGAGGGGGGCGGCGAGCGAGGTGGGGTGTACCGCTCCACCGACATCGGTGCGAGCTGGAGCCGCATGGGCGGCGCCAGCACGAGTGGCCTGTACTACGGCGAGATCACGGCCGACCCGCACACGGTGGACCGCGTCTACCTCGTGGACACCTACAATCTGGTGAGCGACGACGCGGGGCGGACGTTCCGGCGCCTGGGCGAGCAGTACAAGCACGTGGACAACCACGTGATCTGGGTGGATCCCGCCGATGCGAACCACTACCTGGTCGGCAGCGACGGGGGACTCTACGAGTCGTTCGACCGGGCGGCCACGTGGAAGTTCTTCCCGAACCTGCCGCTGGCGCAGTTCTACAAGGTGGCGGTGGACAACAGCGAGCCGTTCTACCGCGTGTACGGAGGCACGCAGGACAACGCCACCTTCGGCGGGCCGTCGCGCAACAACACGCTGCATGGCGTGGCCAACAGCGAGTGGCAGATGGTGGTGTTCGGTGACGGGTTCTCGGTGCAGGTGGACCCGACGGACCCGAACACGGTGTACGGCGAGTGGCAGAACGGCGGGCTGGTGCGGCACGACCGGCGCACGGGGGAGAACACCGGCATCCAGCCACAGGTGAGCCCGGGTGAGGCACCGAACCGATGGTACTGGGATTCGCCGCTGCTGCTTTCGCCGCACAACCCGAAGCGGATCTACTACGGCTCGCAGCGGTTGTGGCGATCGGACGACCGGGGGGAGTCGTGGGTGATGAAGTCGGGCGACCTCACGCGGAACATCGACCGCTCGCAGCTCCGGCTGCTGGGGCGCCAGCAGAGCGTGGACGCGGTGGCCCGGAACAGCTCCACCAGCTTCTTCGGCTCGATCATCACCATCAGCGAGTCACCGGTGATGGAGGGGCTGCTCTACGTGGGCACCGACGACGGCGTGGTGCAGGTGAGCGAGGATGGCGGTGCGAACTGGCGTCGCGTGACGTCGTTCCCCGGCGTGCCCGACACGACGTACGTGATCCAGGTGGTGGCCAGCCGGCACGATGCGAACCTGGTGTACGCGGTGTTCAACAACCACCGCTCCGGCGACTTCACGCCGTACCTGCTGGCATCGCCGGACCGCGGGCGGACATGGCGGAGCATCGCCGCGACCCTGCCGGCGCGCGGCGCGGTGTACACGGTGGCCGAGGACCCGGTGGTGCAGGGGCTGCTGTATGCGGGCACCGAGACGGGGGCACACGTCTCGCTGGACGGTGGTGCGCGCTGGCGGGTGCTGAAGGGTGGGCTGCCGACGATCCAGGTGCGGCACCTCGTGGTGCAGGAACGCGAGGGCGACCTGGTGGCGGCCACGTTCGGGCGCGGGTTCTACGTGCTGGACGACCTGACGCCGTTGCGCGTGGCGGCGCGTGAGACGGCCGCGCTGTCGGCGATGGCGGAGGGTGGCGCGCGGCTGCTGCCGGTGCGGAAGACACCGATGTTCCTGCCCGCGGAACCGTACATGGGTGGCAAGGGACCGGGCTTCTTCGGGGCGCAGCACTACGTGGCGGCCAATCCGCCGCACGGCGCGGTGTTCACCTACTGGCTGCCGAAGGAGCTGCGGAGCCGGCGTGCGGTGCGCCAGGAACGGGAGAAGGCGCTGGTGAAGGCGGGGAAGGACGTGCCGTTCCCCGGCTTCGACGTGCTGCGAACGGAGGATCGCGAGGAGGCGCCGGCGGCGCTGCTCACGGTGCGCGATGCGTCGGGCGCGGTGGTGCGTCGCCTGACCGGGCCGGTGAAGGCCGGCTTCGCGCGGGTGGCCTGGGACCTGCGCCACGCCGCGCCGCAGCTGGCACCGCCCCGTGCGCCGGACAGTGATGCCGAGGATCCCGAGGGGCCGGTGGCGGCACCGGGCACGTACACGGTGAGCCTGGCGCTGCGCCAGGATGGCGTGCTGCGCGAGATCGGCAGCGAGACGTTCGAGGCGGAGCCGCCGGCGGCGCTGGCGGGCACCACGTCGCGCGATGCGGCGACGCGGGAGTTCCGGCAGGAGACGGCCCGGCTGCAGCGGGCGGTGCTGGGGGCGGTGGCGCTGGTGGCGGAGACGCAGCAGCGCCTGCAGCAGTTGCGTCGCGCGATCGATGCGGCGCCGTCGGACACGCGCGCGCTGGCGACGACGGTGCGCACGCTGGAGCAGCGCCTGGCGGAGCTCCGGATCCCGCTGAGCGGTGACCAGGCGATCTCGCGCCGGAACGAACCGGTGCCGGCGAGCATCGCGGCGCGGGTGGGCCAGGTGATCCAGTACCACTGGAGCGGCAGTGGCGCGCCGACGGCAACGCAGCGGCAGAACCTGCGATGGGCGGGCGAGGCGTTCGCGCCGGTGCGCGCGGCGCTGGAGCAGCTGGTGGAGCGCGACCTGCGCGCGCTGGAGACGTCCGCCGAGGCGGCGGGCGCGCCGTGGACGCCGGGTCGCGTGCCACGGTGGCCGTGACAGACACCGGCGGCTGACCGGCCGCTGGCGATGCGGGGCTGGTGATCGCTGGCGGTCTGGACTGCATACATTGTGCGAGCCTCATCTGGTGTGGTGTCGCAGAACCGGGCGTCAGCAGTCGCCGGCCTCCTGCGGCTTTCCCATGTCACGCACGGTGGGACACCACGCTCGCCTCATCACCAGCCGGGATTCCCGCATGGCATCGCCGTCCGCATCGCCCTTCTCGCTCGCCGGCAAGACTGCGCTGGTCACGGGCGCGTCGCGGGGCATCGGGCTGGCGATCGCGCAGGCGTTCGCCCGTGCCGGCGCGAACGTGATCCTGAATGCGCGGACGCCGGAGGTGCTGGCGGCGGCCGTGGCGTCGATCACGGCCGAGGGGCACGCAGCGGTTGGGCTCCCGATGAATGCGGGGTGGCCGGAACAGGCACCGGCACTCATCGAGGCGGCCGTGGCGCAGTTCGGCGCGCTGGACATCCTGGTGAACAACGCGGCGGCGAACCCGGTGTACGGCCCGGTGGAGCTGGCGACGCCGGCGGTGTTCACGAAGATCATGAACGTGAACGTGCACGCACCTTTCGAGCTGGCGAAGGCGGCGCGCGCGCACCTGCCGGCGCGCGGGGGGGGCTCGATCATCAACATGTCGAGCATCGGGGGACGGTCACCGGAGCCTGGCCTGGGGATCTACAGCGTGAGCAAGGCTGCGCTGCTGAGCCTCACGCAGGTGCTGGCGATGGAGTGGGGTGCCGACCACATCACGGTCAACGCGATCTGCCCGGGCCTGATCCGCACCGACTTCAGCTCGGCGCTGTGGAAGGACGCGTCGGTGCTGGAGCACATGCTGCGCTCGCAGCCGATCAAGCGGATCGGCGAGGGCGCCGACATTGCCGCGATGGCGCTGTACCTGGCCAGTGATGCGGCGCGGTTCACGACCGGGGCGACGTTCACCGTGGACGGGGGCTACCTGGCATGAGCGGCGCGGCCGTGACGGCGGTGGTGTCAGGGTTGCGCGCGCTGCTGGACGGGCCGGCGCTGGCAGTGGAGGCGCTGGTGCTGCGCGACGGTTGGGTGGCGGCGCTGCCCGCGCTGCGTGAGCTGCGGCGCGAGGTGCAGCGGATGGGCGCGTGGGCGCCGCACCTGCCGGTGGCGGATGGCGGGCTGGGGCTGTCGCTGGTCGAGTTCGCGCGGGTGAGCGAGGTGCTGGGCCGGTCGCCGATCGGGCACTGGCTGTGCAACTGCCAGGCGCCGGACATCGGCAACATGGAGCTGCTGCACGGCCACGCCGATGCCGCGCTGCGGGCGCGCTGGCTGGTGCCGCTGCTGCGCGGTGAGATCCGGAGCTGCTTCTCGATGACGGAGCCGGAGCACGCGGGATCGAACCCGGTGTGGATGTCCACGCGCGCGGTGCGGGATGGCGACGAGTACGTGATCGACGGCCACAAGTGGTTCAGCACCGGTGCCGACGGTGCGGCGTTCACGGTGGTGATGGCGGTGACCGACGCCGACGGCCCGCCGCGCGCGCGCGCGTCGATGATCCTGGTGCCGTGCGAGACGCCGGGCTTCCGCCTCGTCGAGAACACGATGGTGATGGGTGAGCGCGGCGGTGACCACATGTCACACGCGGAGGTGCGCTTCGACGGGGTGCGGGTGCCGGTGTCGAACCGCATCGGGCGCGAGGGGCAGGGCTTCGAGCTGGCGCAGGCGCGGCTGGGGCCGGGCCGGGTGCACCACTGCATGCGGTGGATCGGGATCTGCGAGCGCGCGTTCGACCTGATGTGCACGCAGGCGGTGTGTCGCGAGCTGTCACCCGGCGAGTCACTGGCGCGGAAGGACACGGTGCAGCACTGGGTGGCCGAGTCGCGTGCCGAGATCGATGCCGCGCGGCTGCTGGTGCTGGAGGCTGCGCAGGCGCTCGAGACGCGCGGCCCCGCGGGGGCGAGGGAGCAGATCGCGGCGATCAAGTTCTTCACGGCCGGCGTGCTGCAGCGGGTGCTGGACCGCGCGATCCAGGTGCATGGCGCGAAGGGGCTCACGAATGCCACGCCGCTCGCCTTCTGGTGGGCACACGAGCGGGGCGCCCGCATCTACGACGGCCCGGACGAGGTGCACAAGCAGTCCCTGGGCCGTGCCATCCTGAAACGGTACGTGCCAACGTGATCGTCCCGAACGAAGAAGTCGACACCGACAAGTTGCGCGAGTGGCTGCGTGGAAGCGGGTTCGCCGACGTGCACGAGCGGACGGTGGTGATGGCGCAGCGGCTGCCCGGGGGGTACTCGAACCTCACGTACGACCTGAAGGTCGGCAGTGGTGCGGCGGCGCGGCACGTGGTGCTGCGGCGTCCACCGGTGGGCGTGACGGCGGATCGTGGTGCACACGACATGTGCCGCGAGTTCCGGGTGCTGCGCACGGTGCATGGCACGGGCGTGCCGGTGCCGGAGCCGATCGCGCTGTGCGAGGACGAATCGGTGCTGGGCGCGAAGTTCTTCCTGATGTCGAAGGTGGAGGGGGTGGCGGTGCGCCGCCTGTCGGATGCGCCGGCGCTGCGGGACGAGGCGGAGATGCGCCGGATGAGCGAGGCGTGCGTGGACGCGATGGCGGCCCTGCACGAGCTGCCAGTGACGGAGACGCCGCTGTACGACGCCGAGCGCGCGGCCACGTACGGTGCACGCCAGGTGGCGAACTGGCATGCGCGCTGGAGCGCGGCGTGCCCGCCGGACCTCCGCGCCGACGATGCAGAGTTCGTGTTCGAGTGGCTGCGCGCCTACCTGCCGGAGCCGATCGCGCCGGCGCTGCTGCACAACGACTGGAAGTTCGACAACCTGCTGGTGGATCCGGTGCAGCCGTCGCGCATCACCGGCGTGCTGGACTGGGAGATGGCGACGGTGGGCGACCCGCGCTTCGACCTCGCGACGTCACTGGGGTACTGGGTGCAGCCCGACGACCCGGCGATGCTGCAGGCGCTGGCGCTCGGCGTGACGAATGCGCCGGGGTGCCTGACGCGCGCCGAGGTGGTGGCACGGTACGCGGTGGCGCGCGGCGTGCCGATCGAGGACCCGGTGTACTGGTGGGCCTTCGGGCTGGCGAAGGTCGGCGTGATTGTCGTGCAGCTCTACGCGCGGTACGTGGCGGGGACGACGCGTGATCCGCGGTATGCGCTGCTGGGTGGGATGGCGACGCTGCTGATGTCCACGGCGCGGTCAGCAATCGAGCGGCAGTCGCTGTCGACGAGCTGAGTGCGGGTGCCGGCGCGGCTGGCCGGAACGGCAGCGGGGCGGCATCACGTGCTGTGATGCCGCCCCGCTGGTCCATCACTGCGTGGTGATCAGCGTGCCGGCGCCGGGGCGGCCGACTTGGCCTCGACGTCGATCGCGATCTGCACGTCGTCGCTCACGACCGCGACGCCCTCGGTGACACGATCCCACATCAAGCCGAAATCCTTGCGCTTGACGGTGCCGGTCATGCTCACGCCGGCGAGCCAGCCCTGCGGCGTGCTGCGGGTGCCCGCGACCTCGGCATCGAGGGTGACCGGCCGGGTCACGCCACGCATCGTGAGGTTGCCGTTCACCTTGTACTTCGCACCCACCTTCTGGATGCTGGTGGAGGTGAAGGTGATCTTCGGGAAGCTGTCGGCGGCAAAGAAGTCGGGGGACTTCAGGTGGCCGTCGCGACGCTCGTTGTCGGTGCTGACGCTGGCGACGTTGATCGAGAGCGAGGCCGAGCTGGCGGCGCCGGTGGCCGGATCGAGCTGGAACGAGCCCTCGAAGGAACCGAAGCGGCCGGTGACGGTGCTGAGGCCGAGGTGGCGGACCTTGAAGACGACGTTGCTGTGCGCGGCGTCGATGGTGAAGGTCACCGGGGCGAACGCGGTGGTGCCGGCGGCACTCACCGGCGTGGCCGTGCGGACGGCGAACGGCGACGCGACGAGCGCGGCGGCGGCGGCCGCCGTTGCGATGGTACGGAGCTGCATTGTCCTGGGGCTGATGTAGGAATCTCGGCAACTGCCCACGCTGGCGGGCGCTGCCTACGGCTACACCAACTATAAGACGGAGTTCTCCCGTCCGGCATTCCCGGACACGTTCAGACCGGGCTGAGCCGGAAACTCGGCCGCGAGGCGGGCTGCCTTGGATGGCGCCGGAAGCACGATGCGGAACGCGCATCCGCCACCCGCTGTCGGCACCGCTGCCTGCAGGTGACACCCAAGCGTTTCACAGAGCACGTGCGTCAGCGCGAGGCCGAGGCCATCGCCGCCTCGCGCGCGCGCCTGCTCGGCGCAGGACCCCTGCGCCGGGAACGGGGCTGGCGCGTCGGCGAGGAATTCGACGGGGCCGTCCACATCCGCGAGGATCTCGATGGCCGCAGGCAGCGCGCCATCGTCGGCCGTGACGAGAGCGACGGTCAGTCGGCGTCGCGTGGTGAGGAGCACCTCGCCCAGCAGCTGGCTGAGTGCCTGGCGCAGGCGTGACGGGTCGGTGAGCAGCCGCGCCGTTCCCGCGGGCAGGACGGTCGTGATGGTGGCCCACGATGCGGCCGGGTGATCGGCAAAGGCGGCGACCGCGGTGCGGAGGAGCTGCGCGAGGTCGGTTGGTTCGTGCACGAGGACCAGGCCACCGGCTTCGATGGCGGCGTAGTCACCCACGTCGGACGCGACGCCGAGCAGCCGCGCGCTGTCGTCCATCACCTGCGACAGCAGCGAGAGCTCGCGTGTCGTGAGCCGTCGGTCGCGATCGGCGAGGACCTCGGCGGTGTTGCCCGCGACCGCGTGGAGGACAGCGCGCACTTCGCTGCCGAGTCGCGCGACGAAGTCGTGCGCGAGCTGCGCCGACGCGCTCGCCGCATCGCGGGCCGCCTCGAGACGCTCCTCGGCCCGCTTCTGCGCCGTGATGTCGGTGGTGACACCGACCATCAGCAGGGGCTCGCCCGATTCGCGCCGGCTGAAGACGCTCAGGCGCGTGTGCATCCAGCGCCAGATGCCGCCGGGGGTTCGCGCGCGGAAGGCGGTGCCGACCACATCGCCCTCGCCGTAGGCACCGGTCATGCGGGCACCGCTCTCGCGGAGCGTGCGGCGATCGGCGGGGTGCACGAGTCGCAGCAGCTCGCGGCGGCTGAGGGTGCGGGCGTCGCGCTCGACGCCGCCGAGGAAGGCGTGGACGCAGCGATTCACCCAGACCAGGCGCTCGTCTGCGGGATCGTACAGGTACATGAGATCCGGCGTGCGACGTGCGATCAGCTCGAAGAGCCGCTGGCTCTCGGCCACCTGCGGCGTAACGTGGCGCTCGATGCCGACGTTACGAATGATGATGGTGAGGACGGGATCGCCGCCGAGTTCGGTGTCGCGCGGGGCGAGCACGGTCTGCGTGGCCGGGAACTGGCGTCCGTCTGCCGCCTGGAGGGCGGTGTCCACGGTGACCTCGCCGGTGGCGATCGCGGCCCCGATCACCTCGTCCAGCAGCAGCGCGCGTGCGGCCGGCGTGTGCACCGGGAAGATCGTGCCGGCCAGCGCCACGTCATCGATGGCGAAGCCGAGCAGGTCACGGCCGGCGCGATTGAGGAAGCGAAGCGTTCCATCCAGCCCGGTGATGCAGACGATGTCGGCAATCGCGTCGAAGATCGCGTATGCGTCGAGACCGCCGCCGGCCTGCGTCGGTCTGGTGGCGGGTGCTGGCGCCGCCGCGAGGGGAAGGATCAGGTCGCTCACGGCTCCGAAGTGTCGGCCTGGTGCGGAGCGTGCTTGATCGCGGCCACGCCAGCCCGGCGCACGACGGCGGACATCGGGGCATCTTGGACCGGTGCCGCAGCGGCACCGGGCTGCGCCGCAGGTGCGGCGCCCACACACTCCAGCGGGGGCGGGACACGCATGGTGCACGAGATGACGACGACGGCCTTCACGATCGAGGGCTACCGGGTCACGAAGACAATGGGAATCGTGCGGGGGATCGTGGTCCGGTCGCGCTCGGTGTTCGGCACCGGGCTCGGCAAGCTGCAGAGCCTGGTTGGTGGCAACGTGGGCGCCTTCACCAAGCTCTGCGAGGAGACACGTGGCGCGGCGTTCGACATGATGGTGAGCCATGCCGGCCACCTTGGCGCCAACGCCGTGATCGGCGTGCGCTACGACGCCACCGAGATCATGCCCGGGGTGACGGAGGTGCTGTGCTACGGAACGGCGGTGTTCGTGGATCCGGACGGGAGCGCGGCGCGCTGGCAGTCGGCCGGCTGAGCGATCGTCAGATCGAGAGCGGCGCGGGGGCGAGCTCCGGACTGTGCCGGCCCCGCGCGCCGACGTGCCACCAGGTCTCGACGATGTCGCCGCGGACCCCAAGCATGGCGTCGAACTGCTGGGTGACGATGCAGGCGTGATTGGGGACGATGCGCACCTGCTCGCCGACCTGCGGGCGCCAGTGCGAGTCGCTGAGGTCGAGGATGCCGTGTTCCTCACTGAGGCGGGCGACGCTGACCTCGGGATGGTCCAGCACCGCACCGTAGCCGCCGCCATCCTTGGCACGGATCGGTTCGCGGCCGAGGGCCTTCACGCCCGCATCGATGACCACCTGGCCGGGAACGGCATCGCTGATGACGGTGGCGAGGACGGTGAGTGCGCAGTCGTCCCAGGCGCAGGCACCCATGGTGAAGGTGTCGCGGTCGTTGAAGACGTAGGTGCCGGGGCGGATCTCGGTGAGGCCGGGGATGAGATGCATGCGGAACGCGGCCGGCGTGGAGCCGCCGCTCACGACCTCGGCCGCGAGGCCGGCATGGTCGAGCGATTCGAGCACGCCACGGAGGTCGCCGCAGAGGATCTCGATCAGGCCGTCCTGCTGGTTGACGGGCTGCCGGATGTGGCCGGGATAGAAGCAGACGCCACGATAGCGGAGGCCGGGCTGGCGGCGGACGGCCCCGGCCAGCCGGACGACGTCGCTGGGATCGGCCACACCCATGCGCTTCATGCCGAAGTCCACCTCGACGAGCACGTCGATGGTGCGATCGGAGTGCCGGCAGGCGGCGCCGAGGGCCTCGATCGCGAAGTGCGAGTCGAGCGAGACGCGGAGTTGGACGTCGTCCGAAAAGGTCAGGACGCGACGAATCTTGGCGCCGAGCGGCGGGTGCGCGAGGAAGACGTCGTCGGTGACCTCGCTCATGACCTGGAGCTCGCGCGGCGTGGCGACGGTGAGGCCGACCGCCCCGAGCCGCATCTGCTCGGCGGCGATGCGCGCCGACTTGTGCGTCTTGACGTGTGGACGGAGCGCGAGCTGGTGCATGGCAGCATAGGCGGCCATGCGATCCAGGTTCACCGCCAGGCGATCGAGATCGACCAGCGGGACGGGCGTCTCGATATCGGTGAATCCGTAGGGCATTCTGCTAACGTGGTCCCTGATACAGCAGCCGGCAAGGCGCAGTGGTGCGGTGTTTCGCGGCGCGGGTGTGTTCGCTAGCGTTGACGGCATGATGAAACCCTTCCGTCACCGCGGCCGGCTGGCCGCCGCCGCCCTGCTGCTCGTTGCGTGCGCCGAAGCGCCGCCAGCCACTCCTGCCGTCTCCGGCCAGCCGCAGGAGCTCACGTATGCCCCGGAGCTGCGCGTGAAGCTCGACTCCACCGAACTGCGGCCGAGCGGGCTGTACGTGCACGACATCGTGGTCGGCACGGGCCCGGTGGCCGATTCCATGTCCACCGCCGAGGTGCACTACACCGGCTGGCTTGCGGACGGCACCAAGTTCGACAGCAGCCGGGATCGGAGCGAGACAATCCGGTTCACGGTGGGCATCGGCCAGGTCATCTCGGGCTGGGACGAGGGGGTGAAGGGGATGCGGGTGGGCGGGAAGCGGCAGCTGGTGATCCCGCCGAAGCTCGGGTACGGCGACATCGGCAGCGCGCCGGCGATTCCGCGGATGGCCACGCTGGTGTTCGAGATCGAGCTGATCGGGCTGCCGCCGGCGTCGCCGGCGGGTGTGCGGTGACGCTGCCGGCTGACGAGCACACGTTCGCACGTCCGGCGGCGGGCACCTACGGCGAGTTCTATCACAAGTACGTGACGCTGGTGCCGGACGGTGACCTGCGGCGGTTGCTGCCGGTGATCTTCGACGCGAACTACCGGGTGCTGCGCGAGGTGCCGGCGGCGCTGGAACGGCATCGCTATGCGCCGGGCAAGTGGTCGGTGCGGGAGGCGGTGGGCCACATGGTGGATACCGAACGGGTGTTCGCCTACCGCGCGCTGCGCATCGCGCGTGGAGACACGACGCCGCTGCCGGGGTTCGACGAGAACCAGTTCGTGGCCCATGCGCGCTACGACGACCTGCCGCTGGAGCAGACGCTGGGCGAGCTGATGGCGGTGCACGCGGCGACGATCCTGCTCTTCGAGAACATGGCCGACGAGGCGTGGGACCGGATCGGCACGGCGTCGAACCACCCGATCGGCGTGCGGGCGCTGGCCTACATCATCGCGGGGCACGAGTTGCACCACATGAACATCTTCCGCGAGCGGTACGGCATCCCTGCGGAGTGACGCTCGCCGCTAGAGCGAATCGAGGAGGTCGTCGATGGCCTTCGTGTCGGCTTCGTCGAGTGGGCCACCGACGATGATCTTCTGCAGGATGTCGACGGCTTCGGCCGCGAGGTCGTCGGTGAACTTCCGGTCGCTCTCGAAGCGGACGATATGGCCGAGGAGGACCGTCTCGAGGCGGCTGGCCTCGCTGCCGTCGTCATCGCCGAAGAAGTCGGGGTCGTGGTCCGTGTCGTCGCTTGCCCAGGACTGCTCGTAGCTCGGGACGCTGGCCTTCCAGGGCTCGTCGGCGGAGTCGGAATCCTTCAGCTTGTCAGGCGGGACGAGGGCGAAGAGGCGGCACTGGAGGCCGGGCTCCTCCTCGTAGGCGAAGAGGCCGAGGCGGACCGGGTCGGCGAAGAGGTCGAGGCGGAGCAGGTGCTCGATGGCCTCGTCCGGCATGGCACATCGTGCGACGAGGCGCGCGCCGATGAACGCGCCGAGGCAGACGCCCTCGGGGGCGCGCTCGTCCTCCATCCGCTGCACGGACAGGGGAATTGGTGTGTTGGTGCGCACGAAGACGGCCGGGCGCTCATCGTCGCCCGAATCGTCACCGCCGAACCCACCGGCCCCGTCCGGGCCCTCGTCTCCGTGGTCGTCGAACATCTTGGAAGATAACCGCCCTGGTGAGTGCGTCTCAGGTCTGGGTGGAAGGAAGGTCGGATGGTTCGAGCCGGTCGAGCGCCACGCCGAGGAGCCGAGCCAAGCCGAGCCATTCCGCGATCACGACGGCCAGCCAGCCGGCGAGCATCGCCGCGGCGACGGCAGGGAGCGGCAGGTTCGTGACGGCCGACGCGCGCCAGATGCCCCACGCCGCCGTCACCGGCAGGGCGAGCAGGATGCCGAGCGAGGCGAGGATGGCGATGAGGGTGATGTAGACCTGCCCGACGACCGCCGCGCCGCCATGGGCCGCGCCGCCCTGGTTGAGCGGCACCCAGGCCGGCAGCCAGAGGGCCACGGCGTTGTACAGCGTGACGTGGAGCAGGTTCACGCCGCCGAGAACCACGCTGCCGGCGGCCATGGCGGCGACGATGCCCAGCGGGCCGAGCGGACCACCAATGACGCGGAGCACGAAGAAGATCGGCACGCCGAACAGCGCGACCATCGCGAGCGTGGTGAGGAGGGCAGCCGTGAGGATCTCGGCCGCGATGATGCGGTGTGTGGCGAGTGGCGCGGTCTTGAGGAACGGCAGGTGCGCGAGGTCGTGGCGCAGGTCCAGGCGGAACCAGGCCGGCGCGGTGAGGAGCGCCGCGCAGAAGATGCCGAGGATGAGCGTGGAGGCGGTGGAGATGGTGCGACCGTCACCGAGCTGCATGGCGCCCTCGCCGCCGAGGATCACGCTGGCGATGACGATGACGAGGGTGAGGCCGAGGAGGAACGACTGCGGCCGGAAGGTGCGGAGGGCGGCGGTGACGTTCTTCCACACGAGTGCGGTGGCTGGCGCTCCGGTGAGTGCGAGCCGCCACCCCCAGGCCGCGTGGTTCACCTTGGTGAGCGTGCTGCCGCGACGAGCGCGGGCCACGCGATCGGCGAATCGTGCGCTCGACCCCACGGCGAGCTCCTCGAACGGCCCCGGGTCGCGCAGGATCCAGGCGAAGTGGAGCGCGAGGAGCCCGAGTGCCGCCGGCATGGCGAGGAGCCAGCCGGTGGCCGTGTGTGCGAATGCGGGTGCGGTGGCGGCGCGCACCGGCCAGACGATCACGCGGAGGACCGGGTCGTCGAGGAGGGCCTGGATGGCGAGCCGGGCGCCCCAGAGCCGTTGCGACAGGGCCGGGGCATCGAAGGTGTCCCCGACCGCGCTGCCGAGTTTCCAGGCTTCGAGGGCCCGTGGCGCAGCCAAGGCCAGGGCGATGGCGAAGGCGACGATGCAGACCAGTGCGATGGCGTGCGCGACAGGTCGCCGGCGCGGTACGTCCGGCGGGTGCGTCCGGGCGAGGGTGGCCCCCAGCCGGTGCAGCGAGATGGTGGTGAAGAGCACCCAGAGTCCGATGGCGCGCAAGACGCCGGGGAGGTCACCGCTGCTGCGGCGCAGGAGCAGGGTCCAGAGGAGCACCTGCAGGAGCAGGACGGCCTGGATGCTGAAGAGGCGCGCCTGCACCAGCGTGCGGCGCGCCACCGGCGCCGGAAAGAGGAAGTAGACCTCGGCGGTGCTGAAGGCGAGGGCGCTGTCGCTCGGTGCGGCGATCCACCAGGCAGCGACGGCGAATGCGAGGCCGCAGATGGAGATCAGGTGCCGGAAGTCGATGAGGTTCGGCTCGTCGACCACGGCCTGCGAGGCGGACGGCGAGAAGAAGAGCGACGCGAGGTAGGCGGCCATCGCGAGCGCGCCGATGACGTAGCGGGGCTGCTTCAGGCGGCGAAGCTGCTGCCGGATGCGGTTGCGCCAGCTCCGCGAGTAGAGGTACCAGAGCGCATTCCAGGGCGTGCCCGACGCACCAGTCACGCCGCGTGCCCGGCGGGGGGCTGGTCGTCGGTGAGTGCGATGAAGAGGTCCTCGAGGGAGCCGTTTGTGAGCTCGGGGCGGAGCGCGCGGAGTTCCTGGATCGTGCCGAGCGCGGCGACCTCTCCCTTCCGGAGCAGGAGCACGCGGGTGCACAGCTCCTCGACCAGGTTGAGCAGGTGGGAGCTGAGGATCACGGCGGTGCCGCGTTCGGCACGGCGCCGGATGGTGTCCTTCATCCGGCGGATGCCGGCGGGATCGAGTCCGGTGAGTGGCTCGTCGAGGATCAGGACGGCAGGGTCGTGGAGGAGGGCGATGGCGACGGAGAGCTTCTGCTTCATGCCGCGCGAGAGCTCGCTGGGCAGGACGTCGCGCTTCTCGGTGAGCTCCATCTCGGTGAGGAGCTGCGGGATGCGCGGCTCGGCGTCGGCCACGCCGTAGAGGCGGGCGATGAAACGGAGGTGTTCCTCGACGGTCAGGTAGTCGAAGAGGTGGGGCTCGTCGGGGATGAAGGCCAGCCGGCGCTTGGCCTCGACCGGCTCGATGGCGAGGTCGTGGCCGGCGATGCTGAGGGTGCCCTCGGTGGGGCGGAGGATGCCGGCGAGGGCCCGGAGGGTGGTGGTCTTCCCGGCGCCGTTGGGCCCCACGAGGCCGAGAATCTCCCCGGGGGGGACGTCGAGGTCGAGGCCCCGGACGGCGGAGAGCTTGCCGTAGCGCTTGCTGAAGTTCCGGACCAGGATGGCGGAGGGCAGCGGAGGGGCGCCGGAGGCGTCGGGAGGGAGCATCCGGCGAACGGTCACCCGGCCGGCGGGCACAGGCAAGCCCGGGGCAGGTGCGTCCGATACTCGAAAACACCCGTATCCACCGGCCCGCCCACCTGCGGCGCCGGTCCCGTCGTCCCGCCTGCCGATTCCGCCATGTCTGACGCCATTGTTGCCCGCCAGCCGATCTTCGACGACCGACAGAAGCTGGTCGGCTTCGAGTTGCTGTATCGCCACGCCGAGGACGCGACATCGGCGCGCGGCACGACGCCGACGATCATGGCGTCGACCACGGTGGTCCAGGCGGTGCTCGGCATCGGCCTGGAGCGGCTGACGGAGGGGGAGCGGGTGTGGATCAACCTCTCGCGCGACCTGATCGTCGAGCGCGCGTGGGAGCTGCTGGACCCGAAGGCCGTGGTGCTCGAGATCCTCGAGAGCGTGGTGCCGGATGCCGACGTGATCGAGGCGTGCGCGGACGCACGGAAGCGCGGGTACCGGATTGCGCTGGACGACTTCGAGTGGGACGAGAAGTGGGTGCCGCTGCTCGAGCTGGCGACGACCGTGAAGGTGGACGTGCACGGGAAGAGCGTGGACGAGCTGAAGGTCGTGGTGGCGAAGCTGAGGACGTTCGGGGTGACGCTGCTGGCCGAGCGGGTGGAGACGGATGCCGTGCGGGCGGCGTGCGCGCAGATCGGGTTCACGCTGTTCCAGGGGTACTTCTACTGCCAGCCGGAGACGGTGGTGCGGCGGGACCTGTCGGCAGCGGAATCGAGCGCGCTGCAGCTCCTGAACCTGGTGCGCAACGAGCGGACGCCGACCAACCAGGTGGAGCAGGCGATCAAGCGGGATCCGGCGCTGACGTTCAAGCTGCTCCGGATCGTGAACAGTGCGGCGATGGGCTTCACCGGCATCGAGTCGATCCCGCACGCGCTGCGGCTGCTCGGTCGCACGCAGCTGGAGCGCTGGCTGACGCTGCTGGTGATGGCGAGCTTCTCCTCGGGTGGCGCGCGCCAGCGGGAGCTGTTCAAGCTGAGCCTCACGCGGGCGCGGCTGCTGGAGCTGATGAGTGATTCCTCGGACCGTGACCAGCGGTTCCTGGTGGGGATGTTCTCGATGCTGCACGTGCTGCTGCAGGCACCGATGCGCGACGTGATCGCGACGCTGCAGCTCTCGGAGTCGGTGTCGCAGGCGCTGCTGGAGCGCACGGGCCCGCACGGTGCGCTGCTGGCGGGGCTGGAGGCGTACGAGGTGGGTGACTGGGACCGTGTGGAGCAGGTGACCGGAAACGACGATCGTGCGCTGGTGCAGATCGCAGCGCACTACCCGGCGGCGCTGGGGTGGGCGATCGAGCAGGTGAAGACGACGGGGTGAGGCGTCACGCGGTGCCCGCAGGACCGGTGCGCGCCATGTGATGGGATCACATGGCGCGCATTCTCGTGGTGCCCGGGGTGCGTTCGTGGCGGGGGATTCGGCGTACCGCCTGCGTCGCCCCGCTGCGTGCGTCACGACGAGGTCTGCGTCGTCCCGCTGCGCGCGTGGTGGTGCGGCCCGTCCGCGGTCCTGCCCCGCGTGGTCGGGCGAGCCGCGCGTCGTCGTCCCGCCCGGCCTCCCGTCAGGCCTTCGGTGGTGCCGGCGGGACGCTGCTGGTGGAGTCGGGGGCGTGCTCGTCGTCGAGGGCGCGGAACGGCAGGAAGATCGAGATGCGACGGTTGGTCGCGTCGTAGGGATCGTTCGGGTTGCGGAGGTCGCGATCGGCGAGGCCGCGCACCTGGACGAGGCGGTCGTTGGTGACGCCGTTGCGGCCCACGACGCGCCGCGCGGCGTTGGCCCGGTCAGCGCTGAGCTCCCAGTTGGTGTAGGTGCCACCGGCCCCGAACGGCGCCCCGTCGGTGTGGCCCTCGAGGATGATCGGGTTGGACAGCAGCGCGAGCTCCTCGGAGATGAGCGTGATCGCCTCGACGGCCCTCGGGCGCAGCTCGGCGGACCCGGGGGGGAAGAAGTCGTCGCCGCTGCCTTTCTCCACCAGCTCGATGCGCAGGCCGTCCTTGGTGATGATGATCTCGATCGAGTTCTTGAGGCTGCGCAGGGCGGGGTTGCTGTCGATGCGTGCGGCGATGCGCGACTTGAAGTCGCGGAACTGCTCTTCCTCCACCTTCCGCACGATGATCTTGAGCGAGTTCTTGGACACCTGTGCCGGCGACGCGCCGGAGGCGACCGGGGAGGCGCCGCCGTTGTACGCGTTCTTGTTGCCGATGGGGCTCTGGAAGTAGCCCTCGACGGCCTTCTTGGTCTCGGAGTCGAGGCCCACCAGCCAGAGCACCATGAAGAACGCCATCATCGCCGTGACGAAGTCGGCGTAGGCCAGCTTCCAGGCGCCGCCGTGGTGGCCGCCGTGACCGTTTCCCTTCTTCTTGACGATGACGATCTTCTTGCCTTCCTTGGACATCAGGCCGCCTTGGCCGCCTTCGCGAGCTCCTCGAGCTCTGCGAAGGTGGGACGGTCACCGGGCTCGATGTTGCGGCGCGCGAACTCGACGGCGGTCATCGGCGCGTCGCCGCGCGCGAAGCTGAGGAGCGCGGTCTTGATGCACATCAGGTAGGCGTGCTCGCTGGCGTTGCGCATCTCGATGGACTTGGCGACGGGGCCGAAGAGGCCGTAGCAGAGCAGGATGCCGACGAAGGTGCCGACGAGTGCGGCGGCGACCTTGGCGCCGATCTCGGCGGGGGGACCGCCGATGGCGCCCATGGTGATGATGACGCCGAGCACGGCGGCCACGATGCCGAAGGCCGGCATGGCGTCACCGACACCGGCAATGGCGCCCGGGACGAGGCTCGCCTCGTGATGGTGCTGGTCGAGGTCCATGTCGAGGATCTCGGCCAGGTTGTGGTCCTCGATGGTGCCGGTGAGCAGCACCTTCAGTGTGTCGGCGAGCAGCGACACCGCATGATGGTGGTGCATGAAGCCGGGGTACTTGCTGAAGATGTCACTCTTCGACGGATCCTCGATGTGCGACTCGAGGCCGACGAGGCCATCCTTGCGGGCCTTGTTGAAGATCTGGAAGAGCACCTGGAGCAGCTCGCCGTACGCCTTCTTGTTGAACGGGTTCGGCTTGAGGAGCCCGATCACGCCGGAGGCGATATGCTTCAGGACCGCGGGCGGATTCGCCATGATCATGGAGCCGATACCGGCACCAAGGATGATGATGAACTCGGTAGGTTGCCACAGGACGCCAACCTTACCATGGTGCATCACGTAGCCGCCGATGACGGATCCGATGACGACCACGAGACCGATGATCAGGAACACGGCAGATAAGTCCGGGCAAAGGGTCAGCGGACGACCATCGTGGGTCGCCATCCGGGTTGGAGTATCGGCCGGATGGGCCGGCTGCTGGACTGCGCCGGTGCGCCGGTTCCCGTGAGCATCGTGGCCCCGCGTGAGCCGGCCTGGCGTGATGTCGTGCTCTGGTTCGAGACGATCGACGCGATCGTGCGCGGCCTCGGTCACGCGCTGAACAACCGGGCCCTCGCCCTGAGCGCGACGATCGAGGCGCTGGATGCGCGGCGGCCGGTGGGGGAGCAGGTGGCGGGGGGGCTGACACGCGAGGCAGAGCGGCTCACGGAGCAGCTCCGGCAGCTCCGGTCGCTGCCGTTCGCGCTGGAGCGCGAGGCGATGCCGCTGCTCCTGCGCGACGTGATCGCGAGCGCGGTGCAGCTCCATCGGTCACATGCCACGCTGGGCGAGGTGCCGGTCTATCTCGAGGGGTCGGCCGATGCGCCGCCGGTGCTGGTGCCGGAATCGGCGATGCTGCACGCCATCCTCGTGACGCTCACGGCGCTGAAGGGCTACGCGGCTCCGGACGGCCTGGTGCGGATCAGTTATGCCGGCACGGCAGAGGTGGCCGAGGTGACGTTCCTGGCCCAGCGGGATCCGGCGGACGAGGGCTCGGGGCGGCCTGCGACGGAGCTGGTGCGACCGACGGCGCTGGCGGCGGCGCTCCTGTCAGGCGCACACCTGCAGATCGACCAGCGGATCGGGGTGCTGGCCAGCGCGGTGACCTGGTCGCTGCCGAGCCTGCGCGCGATGCGGCGGCTGGCGAAGGCCGCCGCAGCCACGGGCTGACGGCGGCCGGGTACGGTCGGCGGGGACACTTCTGCCGGACGGCCCGGCAGGAGTGTCCGGTCTGGGGGCGGACCGGGCTCCGGCCTGGAAGGGCCAAGTCATTGACACACAAGTGTTTACGCTTCGGCACGGCACGTGCTTTGGGACTCGGAGACCACTTCCATCTCCCCGAGGACATGCATGTCGCTGCCGCAGCTGGTGTATCCGTGGACGCAGGAGCCCTCAGCTCCCGTAGCTGTGCCGGCCGGTGCCGGCCTGGCGGTCGCCGCCGCCTCCGCGCTCCACGACCGAGGGTATGTGGGGACGGCGATCGCGATCGCCGCTGCGATGGGCGACGTGACCCGTGCGGAGGGGTGGCGTGCGACGCAGGCTGCCGATGCCGCACTGGCCGTGGCGCTGGCCGCACGAGCGGTGCGCGACACGTCGGTGCCCTCGGTGACGGTGGACGAGAGCGGGGTGCCGCGATTCACCGTGCGCGCGCCCGACATCGACACGGCACTGGCGGCGCTGGCCGAGGAACATGCCGGTGACGGCGTGGATGCCGAGCTGCGGCTGTTCCTGGATGAAGCGCTGCAGAGTGGCGACCGCTTCGTGGATGCGGCGCCTGGCCTGGGGTTCGCGGCGCTGAGTGCCGCCAGCTCGCGGGCGGCGGCCTCGGTGCTGGTGCTGAGCGAGCACGAGGACGAGCGGCACGCGATCGAGCTCGGCGCCCGGGAGAGTGACCTGGGCAGCCTGGTGACGGTGCGCCCGCCGACCGTGCTGGACGCGGTGCCGACGTCGGCGCTGGTGAGCGGGGGCACGACGATCCTGCACGCCGGCGGCGCAGGGGACGTGGCGCCGCTGCTGCGTGGTGCGCGTCGCGCGCTGGAGCGGGGTGAGATCGGGGCGGTGGCCTGGCGCTGCGGTGCATCCGGCGATGCCGGGCGGGATGCCGAGCACCTGCAGGTGGCAGCGGCGGTGCTCGGCGTGTTCGGCTTCCAGCACTTTGCCTTGGCGGAGGGCGCTGGTGGGGTGGAGCTGGTGCCGGCCGAGGCGATGGCGAGCAACGCGATGGTCTTCTCCCTGAGCCCGGCGCTGCTGGAGCGTTTCGGCGGATGATCGCATCCGCGGTGCGGCCGGTGCCGGTGACCCCCGCCACGTCCGTGCAGGCGGCGGCCGCGGACCTGTTCGACTGCCTCGCGAGCTCGGAGAGCGACGAGTACGATCGCACCGGCCGGCTGCCAACGGCAGGTGCGGTCGCGCTCTCCGAGATCGCGGCGCTCTCGACCATCACGACGGTCACGAGCTTCGACATCTTCGACACGCTGGTGGTGCGCAAGGCGGCGTCGCCGCGGGACGTGTTCCTGCACCTGGCGACCCCGGAGCCGTTCGCGTCGTGGGGCCTGGACGCGGTCCGGCTGCAGCAGCAGCGCATCGAGGCGGAGATGGTGGCGCGGCAGAAAGGGCTGGTGGCGCGCCGCTCGGCCGAGGTGACGCTGACGGAGATCCACGCCGAGCTGGCGGTGCTCCTGCAGCGGAACGCGTCGGAGGTGCCGGCGATGGTGCGCGCGGAGCGACTGATCGAGCGGGCGCTGTGCGTGGCGCACCCGCAGCTGAAGCGCACCTTCGACGCCGCCCGAGAAGCCGGCCGCGCGGTGTGGTGCGTGAGTGACACGTACCACGAGGCGGAGTTCCTGCGGGAGCTGCTGGTGTCGTGCGGCTACACGCTGGATGGCGTGCAGGTGGTGAGCTCGGCGGACCGGCGGATGAGCAAGGGCGACGGCCGCCTGCTGCCGGCCGTCGCAGCAGACGCGGGTGTCGCGCCGTCGGATGTGCTGCACATCGGCGACCACCCGGATGCCGACGGGAGCACGCCGTTCCGGCTCGGCTTCCGCGTGGTGGTGCATCCGTGGGCGGCCAGTCGCCACTCCGACGCGCCGGCGTCGTCTGCCGGCGACTCCGTGGCACTCGGCCTGTCGCAGGTCTGTGCGCGGTCGATCGAGCCGCCGTTCCCGTTCTGGTGGCGCTTCGGGTACTCGGTGGCCGGTCCGATGCTGAGCGCGTTCGCCCTCTGGCTGCGCGACCGGTTCGCGGCCGACGGCATCGATCGCGCGTACTTCCTGCTGCGCGACGGCGAGATTATCGAGGCGGTGTACCGGATCCTGGCCGGAGACGGTGCGGGTCCGTCCACGGCGCTGCTGGAATCGTCGCGCCGGGCCTTCGTGCTGCCGGCGGTGGAGACCGGGCGCAGCACGATCACGAGCCAGCTGCTGGCATACGAGAACCCGCGGCCGGCCGGCGACTTCCTGGCACGGATCGGACTGCGAGCGCAGGACTTCGCGGCCGCGTTCCGTGCGGTGGGGCTCTCGCCGGACACGGTGATCGACCGCTCCGACCATTCGGGCTTCACGCGCGTGATGGCGCTGTTCTCGCGGACGGAGGTGGCGACGGCGCTGGTGAAGCGCGCGCAGGCCGAGCGGGCACTGCTCTGGAAGTACCTGCGGCAGGAGGGGGTGCTGGCGCCGGGGCGCATCGCGCTGGTGGACATCGGATGGAGCGGCACGATCCAGAAGGCGCTGGTGGGCGCGGCCTCACTCCAGCATCATCCCCTCGACGTGCATGGCTACTACCTCGGGACCCTGCGTGCGATCGAGGCTGACCTGGGTGGGAGCCGCGCGACCGGGTTCCTGTTCGACGCCGGCGCACCGGAGCGGCAGGCGCGCGCGATCCTGCACCTGCGGCAGCTGGTGGAGTTCATCTGTACGACGGAGAGCGGCAGCCTGCGCGGGTTCGCGGCAGACGGCGCGCGCGTGGTGCCGGTGCACGGCGCCGTGGACCATCCCGAGGGCCAGCGCGCGCACATCGCGCAGGTGCGGGAGGGGGTGCTGACGTTCGCGCGCGGGCTGGTGCAGGAGCGCCGCATGTTCGGTGCCCTGCCGATGACGGCCGACGCTGCGCTGCGCCACCTCGACCGCACGATCCTGCAGCCCACGGCCGAGGAGGCGCAGCAGATCGGCGACCTGCGTCATGGGGAAGGGTTGGGGACCGACGGGTTGCGCGCGTTCGCGCGGTTCCGCGACGGGCCGTTCTCGCCGTCGTCGCTGATGCGTGACCACGCGGACGCCTACTGGCCCACGGGGCTGCTCGCGCGCCGCGAGCCGGCGGCGCTGGCACTGCGCTCGCTTCTCTGGCTGCGTGGTGCGTGACGTGGCGCTGCCGGTCTTGCTGTTGTCCGCCGGTGCGGCGCCTGAGGCCGTGGCGCGCACGCTCGCCTCGCTCGGATCGCAGACCGTGCGGGTGTCGGTGCACACGGACCAGCGTGCCCTGGCCGGGCTGACGTCGGAGCATGTCGGGCTGGTGGTGGCGGGGGCGACGCTCGATGCCACGGCCTGCGAACGCGCGGCGTGGTTCCTGTCGACGCATCCGGGTGTGCCGTGCGTGACGGGGGCAGCGGCGGGGACGCCGGCGGGAGCGCCAGCGCCCGACCTGCTGTCGGCCGCGCTGCAGTTCGTGGTGGGGCGGCGCGAGCTCGTGCAGCAGCTGCTGGCGACGCTGCCGGCGCTGCATCCGTCGACGGCGCTGGCGTTCCTGATCGGTGCGCGGGGCACATGCGGCCGTGGTGCCGGCTGGCTCACCGAGCCCGTCCTGCGCGGTGCGGTGGATGCTGCGGTGTGCGCGACGCTGGTGTCGCAGGCGCGCGAGGCACTGCCGCAGCTGGGCCTGACCGAGGCAGCGCTGTTCGACCACGCGGCCGGCGGGTTGCCGGCGCATCCCCTGCAGCGGCTGATGCGCACCGAGGCGCCGGCGGTGACGGTGGTGCGTGCGCCATCGCGCGGCGGTGGGGTGCGCCTGCTGGCCCTGCTCCAGGGCTTCCCGATGGGCGGCTACACGGTGTTCAACACCGAGCTGCTGCCGCGCCTGGCCGAAGCTGGCCACGTGGTGACGACCTGCACCACCGAGTGGTGGCGCAGCGACTGGCGCCTGGAGCAGGTGCGGGCGGTGGCGCCGGACATCCACCATCCACACGCCGCAGTGCCGGCAGCCGCGGTCCCCGCATACATCGACTGGCTGATCACGACGCGCGGCATCGAGGTGGTGCTGCTGAGCCACAGCCTGCTGGGCTTCCATGCGCTGCCGTGGCTGCGGGCGCGCCATCCCGAGGTGGCGTTCGTGGACTTCGTGCACACCGACTGGTTCGAGCAGGCCATGTACGGCAGCTACGCGACGCTCGCGACGCTGTTCGAGGGCCAGCTGGATGCGCAACTCGCGACGAGCGACACGCTGGCGTCGCAGCTGGTGGCGGGAGGGTGCCCGCGCGACGGCGTGCGCACGGCGCACATCGGCATCGACACCGCGCTCTGGCGGCATGACGGGGACCGGCTGGCGGTGGTGCGGGAGTCGTTCGGGGCGGGGCCGGAGACGCTGGTGCTGCTGTTCGCGGGACGGATCGCGCCGGAGAAGCGCCCGCACCTGGCGGTTGAGGTGGCGGCGGCGCTGCGCGACGACGGGCGCGACGTGGTGCTGGTGTTCGCCGGTGAAGGTCCGGAGCTGCGCCGTGTGCACGAGCGGGCTGCGGCGCTGGGCCTCCTGCCGCGCTGTCACTTCCTGGGTGAGCTGGACGAGCACACGCTGCGCCACGTGTACGCTGCCGCCGACGTGTTCCTCGCGCCCTCGGAGATCGAGGGGATCTCGCGCAGCCTGTACGAGGCGATGGCGATGGGCTGCGTGCCGGTGGTGTCGGATGTGGGCGGACAGCGCGAGCTGGTGGTGCCCGGGACGGGCAGCCTGGTGGATGCCGGCGGCAGCGGCGCGGCGCCGTACGTCGAGGGGGTGCGGCCGTGGCTCGACCGGACGGCGCGGGGGGCGGCGCGGGTGGCGGCTCGGGCCCACGTCGTGAATCGCTTCGACATCACGCGGACGGTGTCGGTGGTGACCGAGGCGCTGGCACTGGCCCGCCGCCGGCGCGCGGAGCGGCAGGCCGTGCTGCCGGTGGCGATGGGCGAGGCGCTCGCGGTGCAGGCGCTGGAGACGATCCGGCGCCACGTGCTGCGGTCGATGGGCCGCTAGGCACCGTCTGCCGGACCGCAGGCCCGTCCCGGCAGGCCCTGCCGATCGACGCGGCGGCCCTGAATCGTAAACGCTTGTATGGCAAGGACTTGTGTTTCGGCATGGGGTGTGCTTTCCGGGGGGGCTGGGGCCGTGTGCCCTGCACCTGACACTTCCCGACCACGCGCTGGACACCCAATGGCCGACATTCGCGGCAAGACGATCTGTGTCATCGGAGGCGCCGGCTTCATCGGCTCCCACGTGGTGGATGAACTGCTCACGCGCGACGTGAAGCAGGTGATCATCTACGACAACTTCTGCCGTGGCACGGTGGACAACCTGACCGACGCGCTGCGGGACCCGCGGGTCAGGATCTTCGAGGCGGGGGGCGACGTGCTGCACTCCGACGTGCTGGGTGCGGCGGTGCGCGAGAGCCAGTGCGTGGTGCACCTCGCCGCACTCTGGCTGCTGCAGTGCCACGAGTACCCGCGGGTGGCGTTCGACGTGAACGTCCGCGGCACGTTCAACGTGCTGGAGGCGTGCCAGCAGCATGGCATCGAGCGGCTGGTGTACTCGTCGTCGGCGTCGGTGTACGGCGATGCGGTGGAGCTGCCGATGACGGAGTCGCACCCGTTCAACAACCGCACGTTCTACGGCGCGACGAAGATCGCGGGCGAGGCGATGGCGCGTGCCTATGCCGACCGCTACGGGCTCTCGTACGCCGGCCTGCGCTACATGAACGTCTACGGGGCCCGGCAGGACTACAAGGGCACGTACATCGCGGTGATCATGAAGATCCTCGACCGGCTGGACCAGGGGCTCTCGCCGGTGCTGATGGGCGACGGCTCGGCGGCCTACGACTTCATCTACGTGAGCGACTGCGGCCGCGCGAACGTGCTGGCGCTGGAGAGCGACGCGCGCGACGAGTGCTACAACGTGGGCAGTGGCGTGCAGACGTCGCTGCGCGAGCTGACGGAGCTGATCCTCGAGCTCCGCGGGTCGGACCTGCCGATCGAGTACCGGCCGGCGGACCGGGTGTTCGTGACCAACCGCGTGGGGTGCCCCGAGAAGGCGGCGCGCGACCTGGGCTTCCGCACGACGGTGCCGCTGCGCGCGGGGCTGGCGCGGCTGATCGCGTGGCGTGACACGCACATCGGGCGGGTGAACGCGCAGGCCGCGGGCCGCCCGCTGCAGCTGCTCACGACCGCCTGACGCGCGCGCCATGTGCGGCATCGCCGGCATCGTGAACGTGCAGGGCACCCCCGTCTCGCCGGGGGTGCTGCGTGCGATGACCGACATCGTGCGCCACCGCGGGCCGGACGGCGAGGGACAGTGGATCGGCGCCGGCGTGGGGTTCGGGCACCGCCGGCTGGCGATCGTGGACCTGTCACCCACGGGGGCGCAGCCGATGCACAGCGACGACGGGTCGCTGGTGGTCACGTTCAACGGCGAGATCTACAACTGGCGCGAGCTGCGCACGGAGCTGGGCCGGCGCGGTGCGGTGTTCCGCACGCAGAGTGACACCGAGGTGCTGCTGGCGGCGTACCGGGCCTGGGGAGCGAAGTGCCTCGAGAAGCTCAACGGCATGTTCGCCTTCGCCATCTTCGACGCGCGCGAGCAGCGGCTGTTCCTGGCGCGCGACCGGTTCGGCATCAAGCCGCTGTACTACCGCTGGGACGGGAGCACGCTGCTGTTCGGGTCGGAGATCAAGTCGATCCTGCAGCACCCGGCAACGACCGTGCGCGTGGACCATGCCGCGCTGGGCGAGTACTTCTCGTTCCAGAACGTGTTCAGTGACGGCACGCTGTTCCGTGACATCAAGCTGCTGCCGCGCGCGCACTCGATCACGCTCGACATGGGGCGCCCCCAGTCGTTCGCGGTGGCCCGCTGGTGGGACTACCAGTTCGTGGAGGAGAAGGGTGTCAGCGAGGGGGAATACCTCGAGGAGCTGGATCGCCTCTTCCGCCAGGCGGTGGACCGGCAGGTGCAGGCCGACGTGGAGGTGGGCACGTACCTCAGCGGCGGCATCGACTCCGGTGCGGTGACCTGCCTCACGGCGGGGCGCCACCCGAACGTGAAGAGCTTCACGGCGGGCTTCGACGTGTCGTCGGCGTCGGGGCTGGAGCTGGCGTTCGACGAGCGGGCCAAGGCCGAGGTGCTGAGCGCGGCGTACCGCACGGAGCACTACCAGGTGGTGCTGAAGGCGGGCGACATGGAGCGGGTGCTGCCGGACCTGGTGTGGCACCTCGAGGACCTGCGCGTGGGGCAGAGCTACCCGAACTACTACATCTCGCGCCTGGCATCGCGGTTCGTGAAGGTGGTGCTGGCGGGGACCGGTGGTGACGAGATCTTTGCCGGCTATCCGTGGCGCTATTACCGCGCGGTGAAGAACGACGATGCCGCGCAGTACCTCGACAAGTACTACGCGTACTGGCAGCGCCTGGTGCCGGACCAGCACCGCGCGACGTTCTTCCAGCCGGCGGTGGCGCAGGCGCTGGTGACGCACCCGCCCGAGGCGGCGTTCCGCAACGTGCTGCGCCGGCGCTCGTTCCTGGCGATGACGCCGGACGACTACGTGAACCACTCGCTCTACTTCGAGCTCTCCACCTTCCTCAGCGGGCTGCTGGTGGTGGAGGACAAGCTGTCGATGGCGCACGGCCTGGAGACGCGGGTGCCGTTCCTGGACAACGACCTGGTGGACTTCGCGCTGCGGGTGCCGGTCAAGTACAAGCTGAAGAACGTGGACCGCATCGTGCGGATGGACGAGAACACGCCGGGCCGGAAGGGACAGCAGTACTTCGACGAGACCGGTGACGGCAAGCTGCTGTTGCGCAAGGCGCTCTCGCGCTACGTGCCGGCCGGCTACGCGAACGGGCGCAAGCAGGGCTTCTCGGCGCCGGATGCGGGGTGGTTCCGCGGGCAGAGCATCGAGTACATCCGGCGCCTGCTCCACACGCGTGATGCGCGGATCTACGAGTTCCTCGACCCCGTCACGGTCGGCGTGCTGCTCGACGAGCACATGGCCGGCCGCGTGAACCACCGCCTGGTGATCTGGTCGCTGCTCTGCTTCGAGTGGTGGCTGCGCCGCTTCCGCGACGGCGAGTCCACCGTCACCGCCACCGTTCCACCACTCCCCCGGGAGCATGCCGCATGAGCCAGGTTCCGATCACCAAGGCGATCTTCGACGCCGACGACCTCGCGACGATCCTCGAGCCGCTGAAGAGCGGCTGGGTGGTGCAGGGGCCGTACGTGGCGGCGTTCGAGCGCGACTTCTCCGGGTGGACGCAGGCCGGCCACGCGATGGCGACCACGTCGTGCACGACCGCGTTGCAGCTGGCGATGGCTGCGCTGCGGCTCGGACCGGGCGACGAGGTGCTGGTGCCGGCCTTCACCTGGATCGCCACCGCCAACGTGGTGGAGCACTGCGGTGCGAAGGCGGTGTTCGTGGACGTGGACCTGCACACGTTCAACATCGACCCGGACCTGCTCGAGGCGGCGATCACGCCGCGCACGGTCGGGATCATCCCGGTGCACCTGTTCGGGCAGCCGGCGCCGATGGGCCGGATCATGGCGATCGCGCGCGCGCACGGGCTGTGGGTGGTGGAGGATGCCGCCTGCGGCTTCGACACCTGGCTGGACGGGCGCCACGTGGGGACGTTCGGTGACTTCGGCTGCTTCTCGTTCCACCCGCGGAAGTCGATCACGACCGGCGAGGGGGGGATGGTCACCACTGACCGCGCCGACCACGCCGCGCTGATCCGCACGCTCCGCGACCATGGCGCGAGTCGCTCCGACCTGGAACGGCACGAGCAGCGCCACGCCTTCCTGCTGGCCGAGTACCGGCACCTGGGCTTCAACTACCGCATGACCGACCTGCAGGGCGCGCTGGGCACGAGCCAGCTGCGCAAGGCGGCGTGGATCATGGCCGGTCGCCGGCAGGCCGCGGCATGGTACGACGCGATGCTCGCGGGTGTCGAGTGGCTGCGCACGCCGCGGCGCGATCCCCGGGTGCGCCACGGCGAGCAGTCGTACGTCTGCCTCTTCCAGCCGGAGGCGCCGACCCTGGGGAACGTGGACCGGCTCTTCGCCCGGCGGAACGACGGCATGTCGGCGCTCGAGTCGCAGGGCATCGTGACGCGGCAGGGGACGCACGCCCCGCCGCACCTGCACTACTACGCCGCGGCGTACGGCTACCAGCCGGCGGACTTTCCCGCCGCCTACCTGGCCGAGCGCTGCAGCATCACGCTGCCGATGTATGCCGGGATGACGGAAGGGGACTGCGCACGGGTGGTGGAGGCCTTGCATGCCGTGTTCGCAGGCGTGCCGGCATGAGCACCGAGACGCAGGACGGCATGGCGGTGCTCGAAGCCGGACTGCGCGCGCTGCATGCGACGCGCTCGGTGGAACTGCGCCAGCGCTTCGATCGCAGCCTCCCGTTCGGCGAGATGGTGGTGGACCGCTGGGCGCGCGCGCGCGCACTCGGCTTCGGTGACGGCGCCTCGATCTACGACAGTGCGGTGGTGATCGGCACCGTGCAGGTGGGCGAGCTCACCTGGATCGGGCCGCAGGTGCTGCTGGACGGCTCCGGCGGGCTGGCGATCGGTGCCACCTGCTCGATCTCGGCCGGCGTGCAGGTCTACACGCACGACTCGGTGGCCTGGGCACTGTCCGGCGGCAATGCCGCCTACGAACGCGCGCCGGTCTCGATCGGGGACCACTGCTACATCGGCCCGATGAGCGTGATCACGAAGGGCGTGACGATCGGGCGGCACTGCCTGGTGGGCGCCAACAGCGTGGTGAAGCAGTCGCTCCCGGACCACAGCATCGCGGTGGGGAGCCCCGCCCGCATCGTGGGGCGTGTGGTGCTGGACGCGGCCAGCGGTGTGACGCTGCAGTACGACCGCGACGGGACCCGGTGATGACCGGGACACGCGCCAGCCGCGCACCGGCGGAACTGCTCATCACGCTCGACGTGGACTGGGCGCCGGACCACGTGATCGATGCCGTCGCGGGGCAGCTGGCCGCTGCCGGCGTGCGCGCGACATGGTTCATCACACATGCGAGTCCCGCTGTCGAGCGGCTGCGGGAGCGTGGCGACCTGTTCGAACTGGGAATCCACCCGAACTTCATGCCGGGATCGACGCATGGCGCGACGGTGGACGCCGTGCTGGCGCACTGCCTGGCGCTGGTGCCGGAGGCGCGGGTGATGCGCACGCACGGACTGGTGAGCTCCTCGCGGCTGCTGGACGAGGTGCTGGCACGCTCGGAGATCCGCATCGACTCGAGCCTGCTGCTGCGCCGGCACCCGAACCTGGGTGTCGTGGAGCAGCCTTTCCCGCACGGCGTGCTCGCGCGCGTGCCGATCTGGTGGGAGGATGACGTGGAGCAGCTCGCCGTCGATCCGCTCTGGGATGTGTCGGCGCCGGGTGGCGGCGGACTGCGGGTGCTGAACTTCCATCCCGTGCACGTGGCGCTGAACGGCGCCACGGCAGCGCCGTATGCGGCACTGAAGGCCGCGTGGCCGGTGCTTGCCGATGCACCGGCGGAGGCCTTCACACGGCACCGCGCGACCGGCGACGGGCCGGCGACGGCCTTCACGCGCGCACTGGCCACGCTGCAGGCCGCCGCCGGCGGCCGCACGCTGGGCATGCTCGTGCCAGACACAGCGCCCGCACCACACCCGGCCTGTGCCTGAGCACTCCACACCCCTGCACCCCCACGTTCCATGACCCTCGCCACCGTTCCCACTCCAAAGTCACCCACGCTGCCACGTGCGATCGAGCGCCTTGGCCTGGCCGGACTCGTGGCACCGGAGGCGATGGCCTCGGCGGCGCAGGACCAGACCGCGGATACCTTCGGCTACAAGTGGCACCGGACCGAGACGTTCACCTCGCAGCCGGTGCAGGCGATGTCACGCACGTGGATGCTCGATCGCTACTGCGGTGGTGACGAGGCGCGGCTGGACGAGTGGCTGGCGGAGCCGGGGCGCCTGATCGTGGACGCCGGCTGCGGCGCGGGACACTCGGCGCTGGCCCTGTTCGGCGATCGCCTGCGTGCGCACGACTACCTCGGCATCGACATCTCGACCGCGGTGCGGGTGGCAGCGGCGCAGTTCGCGGCGCGCGGCATTCCCGCCGGCTTCCTGCAGCATGACCTGACCACGGTTCCGCTGCCGGCAGGGTCAGTGGACCTGCTCTTCAGCGAGGGGGTGCTGCACCACACCGACGACACGCGGGCGGCCTTCCTGCACCTGGCGCGCGCGCTGGCGCCGGGCGGGCGGTTCCTGGCCTACGTGTATGCGAAGAAGGGACCGGTTCGCGAGTTCACGGACGATCACATCCGCGCGCAGCTTGCCGCGCTGGACAACGACGCGGCCTGGCGCGCGCTGGAACCGCTGACGCGGCTCGGCATCGCCCTCGGCGAGCTGGGTGCCACCGTGCACGTGCCCGAGGCCGTGCCGCTGCTGGGCATTCCCGCCGGCCCGATCGACGTGCAGCGGCTGTTCTACTGGCATGTCTGCAAGCTGTTCCATCGCCCCGAGCTGACGCTCGACGAGATGAACCACATCAACTTCGACTGGTTCCGGCCGGCCAACTGCCACCGCCACACCCCCGGCGAGGTGGAGGCGTGGTGCGCCGAGGCCGGGCTGTCCGTGGAGCGGCTGCACGTGGAAGAGGCGGGGATCACCGTGGTGGCCCGCCGCTGATGCGGATCCGGCTGTCCGACCTCGCGTCGCTGGTGACGATCGACATCGTCCGGGACGGCGCGTTCAGCACGCTCGGCGCGGCCACGTCGGGCACGGCGGACACGCTGGTGTTCGTGGAGGAGCCGAGGTGGCTCCGTGGCCTGCAGGGCAACCCGCACGTGTCGTCGGTGCTCACGACGCCGGCGCTGGCCAGCCAGGTGCCCGACGGGGTGGCGGTGGCGGTGTGTGCATCGCCGCGGCGCGCGTTCTTCGAGCTGCACAACCTGCTGGCCCGGACCGACGGGTTCTACTGGACCGACTTCGCCACCGAGGTCGACCCCACGGCGCGCATCCATCCGCGCGCGTACGTGGCCGAGCGCAACGTGCGCATCGGGGCCGGCTGCGTGGTGGAGCCGAACGCCACGGTGCTCGAGCGCTCCGTGCTGGGTGCGGGTGTGGTGCTGCGCAGCGGGTGCACGATCGGCTCGCAGGGCTTCGAGTTCAAGCGCGTCGACGGGCGGATCCTGGCCGTGACCCATGCCGGCGGCGTGCGGCTGGGGGATGCGGTGGAAGTGCAGGCCAACAGCGCCATCTCCCGCGCCGTCTTCGGCGGCTTCACGGAGCTCGGCAGCGAGACCAAGCTCGACAACCTCGTACACGTCGCGCACAACGTCCGCATCGGCCGCCGCTGCCTGCTGGCGGCCAGCGCGATGATCGCCGGCAGCGCCACCCTCGGCGATGACGTGTGGGTGGGGCCAGGGGTCTCGGTGTCCAGCGGCGTCACCGTCGGCGACGGCGCGACCCTCACGATCGGCGCCGTGGTGACGCGCGACGTCGACCCGGGCCAGCGCGTGACCGGGAACTTCGCCGTGGACCATGCACGGTTCCTGTCACACCTCCGGACGCTGCGGTGACGATGACGATCCTCCTGCTGCACGGGGCGGTGCTGGTGCTGGCCACGACACTGGCACGGTTCGCCTTCCTGACGGCCGCCACCACGGCCTCGAGCGACAACGTCGGCTCGGTGCGCGTGACCGAGGCCCAGCGCCGGAGCCGCTGGCTCAGCTTCGACGTGTCGAACTCCGTCTTTCCGGGCACGTATGGCTATCCACCGCTGGTGTTCTGGCTGGTGAGCCGGTTGCCGCGGCGTCTCTGGACGCGCGGGCGCTACTGGGCGAACTACCTCGCCGACACGGCGTCGGCGCTGCTGGTGTGGGCCGCGATCCGGGTGCTGGCGCCGGCGCTTCCGGGCGAGGTGGCGCTGCTGGCGGCACTGGGATTCGGACTCAACCCGCTGCTGCTCCCGACGGTGGACCATGCGCGCATCACGGCCCCGAACGCGCGATCGTTCGGGTTGCTGCTGAACACGCTCTGGATCCTGCTGCTGGTGGCCTGCGTGGCGCGCGGTGATGCGTGGCTGGCGGCCGTCCTCGTGCCGCTGACGTGGCTGATCATCCTCACCTCGCAGTTCGGGATGCAGACGATGTTCGGCGTGACGACACTCGTGTCGCTGCTCAGCGGCAACTGGTGGCCCACCGCCGCGATGTTCGTCGCGACCCTGGTGGGTTGCGCGATTCCCGGTCTTGGCGTGTGGGCCGTGCTGCACCACAAGTTCGCGCACTGGCGATGGTACCGTCGCGTGCAGCGCACGATCGTGAACGTGGTGAGCCTGCGGGCGATGCCGGTGCGCACGCGCGTGGCCGCCTTCCTGCGACTGCTGGCGCACCCCGTGCGTGACGGGCACGCGCTCGGCCACGCGTTCCAGACCTCGCCGTGGTGGAAGATGCTGGCGGGTGTGCTGCCGCTGGTGGTGGCACTCGCGCTGGCGCTGTCGAACCGGACGGTCGATGCCGCGCTCGCGGATCCGGTGGCTCGCGCCCTCGCGCAGGTGTCGCTGGCCGCTGGCATACTGTTCGTGCTGACGCTGCTGCCGCCACTCCTGTTCCTGGGTGAGGCGGAACGGTACGTGGAGCACTGCCTCGCGGCGATCGTCGTGCTGGCGGTGCTGCTGGTGGCTGCCGTGCCATCGCTGGCGCTGACGGCCACGGTGCTCGGCTTCTCGCTGGTGCTCGCGGTGACGGTCGCACAGCTCGCGCACCGGCAGTGGCCCGCGGCGCAGGCGGCGCTGCACTATCCGCAGGTGGGGTTCGGCGAGGAGCGCGCGCTGCTGTCGGCGCTCGTGCGTCGCGGTTCCCCCGTGCGCATCGCAACGGTGCCGGTGAAGGCCGCCTTCCTGCTGCACGACCTGCTCATCGACAGTGCCGAGCCCGGGTCGGAGCGCGTGGAGTTCCTCTTCCAGCACACGCTGCAGCAGGGGGACGACCACTTTGCCTACCTGCTCGAGGACACCACCGATGGGTACACGTACCTGCGCGGAGAACTGGACCGCCTGGTCAGCCGGTACGGCATCAACTTCATGCTGGTGGAGACGGCGCTGCTGCGGGACGCCGGCAACCGCGAGCCGATCCTGGAAGCGCTGCGGCTGCGCACGCCGGTGCACAGTGGCCGGTTCACCCTCTATTCGCTGCACGACGTGGCAGCGGCTCCGGCACCCGCGGTGCCAGTCGCCGCGCCGGTGCCGCTGCCGGCGGAGCACAGCATGACACCTCCCGGGACGGTTCCCGCCCATGCCGGCGTGCCGGTGCCGGCGCCACGGCCCGCGCCGCGCCCGCGGATCCTCGCGATCGCGGACGTGCCCGACTGGATCTTCGAGCGGCACGTCCGGACGCTGCAGGTGGCGTTGCAGGACGAGTTCGAGATCGTGCTGCACTACCACACCATGCCGTTCGACGAGGATGCGTTCGACCTGGTCTACGCGATGGAGTTCGGCCTCGTGCCCACGGCACAGATCCGGTCGCCGTGGAAGTACGTCACGGCGGTGCGGTCACACGTGAGCTGGGAGAACGTGCCGGCGGAGCAGCTCGCGCACTACCTGCGGGCCCACTTCCAGCGCACGCACGTGGTGTCGCGGCGGCTGCAGCGGGCGCTGTCGCCGTGGCTGCCTGACGTGGCGTATGTCACGCACGGCATCGACGGCGAGCGATTCCGGCCGGTGGTGCGCGAGGGGCGTACCGGCACGATCCGCGTGGGGTGGGCCGGCAACCGGAACACTGCCACCAAGGGGTTCGCCGACTTCATCGCGCCGCTGGCCGCACTGCCAGGCGTGGAGCTCGTGTTCTGCGGGTATGCCGACCGGAACCTGACGCTGGACGAGATGCCGGCGTTCTATTCATCGATCGACGCCTACGTGTGCACCTCGCAGACCGAGGGCAACAACAACTCGCTGCTCGAGGCGGCCGCCACCGGCGCGGCGATCGTCACCACCGAGGCCGGCACGGTGCCGGAGTACCTCGTGGACGGCGAGTCGGCGCTGGTCGTGCGACGCGAACCGGTGGCGTTCGCCGATGCGGTCCTGCGCCTGCGCGACGACCCCGCGTTGCGCGCCCGACTCGGCCGTGCCGCGTCGGCGGCAGTGATCCCGGCGTGGACCTGGGCCTGTCGCGCCGAGGACTACCGCCTGTTCCTCCGCGCTGCGGTGGACGGGCGGGAGGCGGCCCGGCTGCGGATGCGCGAGGTGCCGCCGCTGACCACGCTGTCGGTGGGTGGTGCGCCGCCGTTCGACCTCGCGGCGGCGGTGGATGCCGTGCAGCTCGCGGTGGGCGAGGGGCGGGTGGAGGATGCGCTGTCGTGGCTGGCGCAGCTGGCCGTGCATGATGCCTCGAACCCCGTCTGGCCGTCGCTGATCGAGGAGCTCGGCGGCGCATCACGCGCAGCGTGACTGCAGTGGTGTGCGGAGGACTGCCCGCGGGTCAGTGACCGGCGGACTGCACCAGGGCCGTCACGTGCGCGCCAATGGCGAGTGACGCGGTGAGGCCGGGGGACTCGATGCCGAAGCAGTGCACCACGCCGCGCACGCCATGGGACCGCGGCCCGTCGATGCGGAAGTCGGCGGCCGGTGCACCGCGGGCGCTGAGCTTGGCGCGGAAACCGGCGTAGGCGGGCCGCAGTGCGTCGTCCGGGAGCCCGGGCCAGTAGCGCTGCACCTCGCGCGTGAAGGCGGTGGCGCGGGCGGGATCGACCGTCAGCGTGCGCGGTGCGCCATCCGGGAGCCACTCGACGTCGGGGCCGAAGCGTGCCTGGCCGGCCATGTCCAGGGTGAGGTGAATGCCAAGCCCGCCATCGAACGGCACCGGGTACACCAGGTGTGCGAACGGGACGGCACCATCGAGCGCAAAGTAGTTGCCCTTGGCGACGTGCAGCGGTGGAATGTGCGTGCCGGGGAACCCGTCGAGCCGTCGTGCCACCGCCTGTGCATCCAGGCCGGCGCAGTTGATGATCCAGCGGGCGTCGATGCGGAATCCGTCGGCCTCCGTCGTCGTCACGCGCCAGGCATCGCCGATGCGCTGCGCACTGCTGAGTGCGGTGCGCAGCACGATGGCCGCACCGCCCAGCTCAGCGTCGCGGCGCAGTGCGGCCATGAGGGCGTGTGTGTCCACGATCGCGGTCTCCGGCGACCAGAGGGCGGCGTGGCAGGTGAGGGCCGGCTCCAGGGCACGGGCCTCGCTGCCGGTGAGCCGTTGCAGCGAGGTGACGCCGCAGGCGAGTGCCCGCGCCTCGATCGCCTCGAGCGCAGGGCGGTCGGCCTCACCGGCGGCCACCACCAGCTTGCCGATCCGGCGCCACGGAATGCCGTGCGCAGCGCAGTACCCCAGCAGCAGTTCGCGCCCGCCGGTGCAGAGCGACGCCTTGAGCGAGCCGGGGGTGTAGTACAGGCCGGCATGCACGACCTCGCTGTTGCGCGAGCTGGCGCCGGAGCCGATCACGTCGGCGGGGTCGAGCACGACGACGCTGTGGCCTGCCATCGCGAGTGCACGGGCGACGGCCAGGCCCACCACGCCGGCCCCGCTCACGAGGCAGTCGATGCGGTCCATGCGGGGAATGCCGTGCAATGCGGATGCCGTGACGCGGGCGCGTCAGGGCTGTGGGGCGGGCTGCCGTGGGGCGAGCGCGCTGCCGGTGGCCACCAGCGCCGTGGCGGCGGCGCCATCGACGCTGGCGCGCCGGTTCTGCGCCGCCACCTGCTCGAGGAGCTCGGCGCGCAGGATGGTCGTCTCGGGTGGCGCCTCGATGCCGATGCGCACCCCACCGCGGTCGCACTGCACGACCACGATCCGGATTCCCCCATCGATGACGATCGCGTCACCGGCCTTCCTGCTCAGGATCAGCATCCTTGCGTCCCCAGTGCGAATTGTGGTCCTGCCGGGTGACGACTCCGCGTCACCCGCTGCGAGATCAGCGTCCGAGGTTGATGAGCGTCTGCGAGAGCTCGTCGACGACGGAGATGAGGCGTGCGGCGGCGGCGTACGACTGCTGGTACTTCATGAGGTTCACCATCTCCTCGTCGATCGAGACGCCCTTGATGCTCTCGCGGCGGCCGTCGGACTGCGTAGCGAGGGTGCGGGCCGAGGTGGCCACGCCGTTGGCCGCGCTGACGCCAGTGGCGATGGTGGAGATGACGGTGCGGTACCCCTCGCCGATCGACGCCACCTGGCCGTTGATCGGCACGCGGGTGGTGCGGAGCTGCGAGAGGGCGATGGCGACGCCGTTGTCACCGGGTTCGCCGCTGATGCCCGACGCGGCGATCTTCGTGACGTCGGCGCTGATCGCGGAGTCGAGGCGGATGGTGCGTGCGGTGGTGCGGGTGGCGTCGTAGAAGTCGCCGGCGGCCGTGGTGCCCACGAAGCCGGTGCGATGGATCGTGTTCACCGACGACACCAGCGCGGCGGCCACGCCATCGAGGTCGGCGAGCGAGTCGGGGTAGATGTTGTTGTACGCGTCGAGCGTGCCGGCCATCTGTCCGCCGACCTGGTACATGGTCTCGGAGTTGCCGCCACCCGACGGGGCCTCGCCGAGGGCGACGCCGAGGCGGGTGGGATCGCTGAGCAGCGCCTGGATGCGGACCGGCTTCCAGTTGGCGCCGTCGACGAGCGAGTCGCCGCCGATGTTCACGTTCACCGACCCGTCGGCCTGCGGATACGCGGTGGCACCGATGAGCGACGCGAGCTCGTCGATCTTCATGTCGCGCTGGTCGCGCATGTCCGGCGACTGGTTGCCGGCCGATTCGGCCGCCACGATGCGCCTGTTGATGTCCGCCACCTGCTCAGCGAGGGCGTTGACCCGTGCCGACTGCTCCAGGAGGCGGGTGCGCGCCACCGTCTGTGCATCCACGACCTGGTTGCCGTAGGTGTTGAGCTGCGTGGCCACCTGCGCGGCGCGCTGCCGGACCACGCCGCGGGCGGCGTCGGAGTCGGGATTGGTGGAGAGGTCGCTCCAGGCCGACCAGAGCTGCTCGATGCTGCTGGCCAGGCCGGTCTCGGACGGCTCGCCGAGGATGTTCTCCACCGCCTGCAGCGCGTCGCGACGCTCCTCGCTGTAGGCCGCCCCCTGCGAGTCGCGGCGGTAGGCCGAGTCGATCAGCTCGTCGCGCATGCGCTCGACGCCATCCACCAGCACGCCGGTGCCGAAGGTGCCGAACGGCAGCTGCTCGGGATAGTTCGCCTTGAGCGAGACACGCTGGCGCGAGTAGCCGGGCGTCTGCGCGTTGGTGACGTTCTGCGAGGTCGTGCTGATCTGTGCCTGCGCGGCGGTGAGGCCGGTCCGGGCGATGCTCAGCAGTCCGCCGAAGTTCATGGAATGCCCCTCAGACCGATCGATCGAGGAAGCGCGCCTGCGTCGGCACCATCGCCGGCGTGAGGCGTGCGATGGGCGCCCGCATCACCGGCACGCCGGCGGGAATCACCGGGGCGGCCGCAGCCGCCACCGGTGCGGCGTAGGTGGCGGTGGGCTGCGGTGCGCCGAAGAGCTTCTGCACGTAGTCGTTGCCGTTGTCCATCGCGGCCCGGAGGACCTGCTTGTTCATGTCCACCTCGCGGCTGAGGGTGACGGCGGCGTCCTGCAGGGCGTTGCGGGCGTCGATGACGGCGGTGGTGGCGCGATCGCCGAGGATCTCCTCGAGGTCGTTCACGTTCATGTCCTCGGCGCCGCCGAGCAGGCGGTTCACGCTCTTGCGGCGGCGGCGGGCCTCGCCGAGGGTGGCGAGCACGCGGTAGGTGGCGAAGACGCTGTCGTCGAGGGCCTGCAGGTCGTCGTCGGCGACGGCGCTGCGCTGCTTGCGCATCACCAGCATGAGCTCCTCGAGCAGCTTCCGTTCGGTGCCCAGCACGTCCGAGAGCACCTCGACGGCCGTCTCGCGGCGCGGGGTGGCAGTGGGGGCGTAGTTCTGTGCGTAGGTCGGCAGCATGACGAGGCTCAGGGGATCCGGACGGGTGATGCAACGGACGGGGTGACGGGTGCCGCATGCGGGGCCGGTGCGGCGCCCAGCCCAGCCTTTTCGCGGAGTGCGCGGTAGATCGCGTCGCCCAGTCCGCGATGCCACCGCGTACCAGTATCGGCGGCGAGCCGCTCATCCATGAGCCCGGCGAACATCGCTTCGCCCTGGCCCTGCTCCACCAGGCCGCCGCTGCTGTCGACGCTCGCGCGCATGGTCTTGTAGAGCTCCTGCACGAACACGCCCTGCAGGTCGGTGGCGGCCTTCCGCATCGCCGCATCGCGCGGATCGACGGGGGCCGGCGTGATGCCGGAAACGGATGTCGTCATCAGCGGATCACGATCTCGGCGGCCAGCGCCCCGACTTCACGGAGGGCGCTGAAGATCGCGGCGATCTCCTGCGGCGACGAGCGCACGCCATGCAGCGCGCTGGCGATGCGCTGCACCGACGTGCCCGGTTGCAGGCGCACCTCGCCGGCTTCGACCTTGGTGCTGTCGCTGCCGCCGCCGATGGTGAGCGTGAGCTGGCCGTGTGTCACGACGGCCTCGCCGACGGACACGTCGCCTCCCGCGACGACGGTGCCATCGCGCCCGTCGATCACGACCCTGGCGCCGCGGGTCACGCGCACCGGCAGTTCGCGCAGCTTGCTGAGGGCCGCACTGCGGGCGGAGCCGGCGGTGTCCTTGAGCGTGAGGGTCACGGAGCCCGGGTCGTCCACCCGCGCGGTGCCCGCCCCGAGCGCACTGTCGATCACGGCGGCGATGCGGCTGGCGACGGCGATGTCCGGTTCGCGGAGGGCGAGCGCGGTGGTGCCGGTGCCGTAGGCGGCGCGCGGCAGTTCGGCCTCGATGATGCCACCGCCCGGCACGCGCGCGCTCGTCTCGACCCGCATGCCGTACGACCGGCTGCCACCGCTGCTGCCCTCGCTGAGCACCACGCCGCCCTGTGCGGTGGCCATCGGCGTGCCCCCGACCTCGCTGATGAGGGGTGTCATGTAGAGCACCCCTCCGCGCAGCGACGGTGCATCACCGATGCTGGAGACCTGCACGTCGAAGTGCCCGCCCGGGCGGAGGTAGGCCGACACCTCGGCGGTCACGAGCACGGCCGCGACGTTGCGCGTGCGGAGCACGTTGGCCGGCACCGTGATGTCGAAGCGGCGGAGGAGGTTCACGATGCTCTGCACCGTCTGGCCACCCTGCGAGCCACCGGCGCCACGATCGCCCGTGCCGTCGAGGCCGGCCACCAGGCCGTAGCCGACCATGCGCACCGGTGCTGCACCGTCGGCCAGCACGAGGTCGCGGATGCGCGACTGGCCGTGCATCACCGAGGCGGTGGTGAGGAGGGCGAGCGAGAGCAGCGCGCAGGCGGCGACCACGCGCAGGGCGCTGCGGTCGGTGCGGCGCCGGGTCCTGCGGCGGACGGTCATGGCCAGAAGGCGCTGAGGATCTTGCTGAGCAGGCCCTGCTTCGCCTTGCCCAGGCTGCCCTTGTTCGTGATGTCGAGCTTCGCATCGGCCACGCGTGACGAGGCGATGGTGTTGGTGCCGCCCAGGTCCTGCGGGCGGATGGCGCCGGTGAAGCTGATGAGCTGCTGTTCCTTGTCGACGCCGATGGTCTTGGTGCCCTTGATCGTGAGCACGCCGGTGACCGGGTCGATGCTCATGACTCGGGCGGTGATCTCGCCGTCGAGCCGGAGCTGGCGGGTGCGATCGCCGCGTTGCGTGCTCTCACCGTTGTTGCTGGTGTTGAACGCCGCGCCGGGGGCCGTGGCGGCGGTGGCGCCGGGAGTGATGAGCTGGAAGTCGGTGTCCTTCTTGCGCCGCTGGGTGGCGTTGTCGGTCATGTTGGCCGACGCCAGCGTGTACTCGTCGATGTGCACGATGACCAGGTCGCCGACGGCGAAGGCGCGGCGGTCGGAGGTCCAGTTCAGGCGACCGGGACGCGCGTTGAGTGCGGTGGCGGGTGCTGCCGGTGACACCACCACGCTGTCGCGCCGTGGCTGGGCGTGCAGGTGCTGCGTGAGGAACATGGTCAGCCCGATCAGCGCCGTGGCGCGCATCATGTCCCGTTGCGAGATCTTCATCAGTCCAGCCTCACGGTGTTGCGTCCGGTCGCGACACCGGCAAGGCGCCGGCCGCGATCGAGACGAATGGCGACGCGCCCGCCGAGCGACGCGTTCTGGAGCGCGGTGCCGGCAAGCGCCAGGCGCACGCCGGCGCGCACGACTTCCGCCGTCACGACGTCACCCGCGCGGACCACTGGCGGGGCGATCACGTCGCCTGGCCGGATGGGTTCCCCCTCACGCAGCATGCGACGCGCCTCGGTGCCGAGCACCGCCGCCAGGCTGGCCTGGGAGGGCCGGTCCGGCGCCCCCCATTCGAGGGTGCTGCGCAGCTCGACATCGCCGCGGTCGAGTGCCTGGCCGCGGATGATCGTGTGCGAGGCCACCACGCCGGGCTGCTCGTGCCCGATGTGCAGGCGTGCGACGAGCGCCGGCGCGGCAAAGCGCGAGGGGCGCATGGTGACGGTGTAGGTGCCGGTACGGTCGCTGCCGCTGACCTCGGCGGTGGCGGCGCGCAGGGCGGTGCTGTCGCCGCGCACGAGGGTCCACTCCACGCAGCGGGTGGCACAGGGCGCGATGGCCCAGCCGGCCGTGATGCGCAGCACCAGCGAGTCGATCGTGGCGCGCGGTTGTGCGCCGGCCGTCGATGCCGCGCCGGCTGCGATGAGGAAGGCCACCGCGAGACGCATCAGCGCACCAGGCCGTTCGCGATCTGCAGCATGTCGTCGCTGGTCTTGATGGCCTTCGACGTGAGCTCGTACGCGCGCATGGTGGTGATCATGTCCACCATCTCGGTGACCACCTCGACGTTCGACATCTCGAGGGCGCCCTGCATGAGCCGGCCGGTGCCCTCGTCCTGCGGGAAGCTGGTGGTGGGCTCGCCGCTGGCGGGCGTGGCGGTGTACATGTTCTGGCCCATGGAGAGCAGGCCGGACGGATTGGTGAAGCGGGCCAGCTCGATGCGGCCGAGTTCCTCGGGGACGGAGCTGCCGGGGCGCATGGCGCTGACGATGCCGCTGGGGCCGATGCTGAGTGCCGACGACTGCGCAGGCACGCGGATGTTCGGCAACACCGGGTTGCCCTCGGCGGTGACGAGTGCACCCTGGTCGGAGAGCTGGAGCTTGCCGTCGCGCGTGTAGGCGAGCTGGCCGCCGGGCAGCTGCACCTGGAAGAAGCCATCACCCTCGATGGCGATGTCGAGCGGGTTCTGGGTGGTCTCGAGCGAACCCTGGGCGTGGTCCTTCTGCACGCTGGCGAGGCGCACGCCGCGACCGATCTGCACCGCCGGCAGCGTGTTGGCGGCGGGTCCGCCGATCACCTGCGGGCCGCTGACGGTCTGGTAGAGCAGGTCCTCGAAGTTGGCGCGGCTGCGCTTGTAGCCGGTGGTGTTCACGTTCGCGAGGTTGTTCGCGATCACTTCCTGGCGGGTCTGCTGGGCGCGCATGCCACTGGCGGCGGCGCGGAGTGCGGGATCCATGCGTGGGCTCCGGTGCGGGTCAGGCCGACTTGCCGACCTGGTTGGCGGCGATGCCGCGGATGTCGTCCATCACGGAGATGGACTTCTGGATGTCGGCGTAGGCGCGCACGGTGTCGATCATCTCGGTGAGCGACTCGATGGCGTTGACGTTGCTGGCCTCGACGGCGCCCTGCACCACCTGGCGCTCGGCTGCGGTCGCGGGGGTGCGGGTGGCACCGGGGAGGAACATCCCGGCACCGGCGTGCTGGAGGGCCTGGTTCGGCGGCACACTCTCGATGCGCAGCGCCACGGACGGGGCCCGTGACACCGGGCCTGCGGTGCGCTCGCCGGCGGGAGGCTGCACGGTGATCACACCGTCGCGGCTGAAGCCGACATCGCCCTGCGGCAGCGTGATGGGCCCGCGCTCGCCGAGCACGAGGTGGCCCTGCTGCGTGACGAGGCGACGCTGGTCGTCGAGCCGGAGCGCGCCGCCGCGGGAGAGGCGCTCGCCGTCTGGCGTCTGGACCACGAGGAAGGCGCTGCCCTCCATCGCGAGGTCGAGGGCGTTGCCGGTGGGGGTGATGTCGCCCTGCGAGCGGTCGGTGACGGCGTCCGCGGCGGCGACGGCGTCGTCCACGATGCGGCCGAAGACCCGTTCCTTCTTGAAGCCGGTGGTGTCGACGTTGGCCAGGTTGTTGGCGATGGCCTGCTGGCGCCGCTCGTAGAAGTGCAGGGCGGCGGCGGCGGAGGTCAGGCCGGTGTTCTTGAGGATGGGAGGCATGGCGGTTGGGCAAGTGTCCGGTGCCGATCATGCGCAAGCGCAGGGCCAGCCGGTCGAAAGGTTCAAGTCGTTGCTGTGTAATGACTTGTGAGGCTCGTGCCACACCCGCCCTGCCCTGGCTCCCGGCAGTCCGTGCCGCGCTCGGCAGGCACTGCCGGGGTGCTCGCACGATTTCGATGACAAGGAGTCAGAGTCATCGTCATCAAAGTCATCGTCATCCGCACGATTTCGGTGGCAGAGTCATCGTCATCAAAGTCATCGTCATCCGCACGATTTCGGTGGCAAGGAGTCAGAGTCATTGTCATCGAAACACTGCGGTTCTTTCGCGCGATTTCGAGGTCAAGATCCCCGTCTCCTTGAACGGTGCGCGTGAACGCGACCCGACTACCTCACCCCAACCGCGCGGTGAACCGGGTGCCGAGCGCTCGTGACTTCGGCGCCGTGCGGGCGGCTTCCGCGTGACCATAGGTCGACGGCTCCACCATGCTGCGCGATTCGGTGTAGACGGTGCGCGTCACATCGCGCTTCGGGACGACCGCCTTCGACGCGGCTGTGCGCGCGGCGGCAGCCCTGGGATCCGCCTTCGCCATCATCATCACCACCGCATCGCGCGACAGCCCCGTGCGACGTGCAATCTCGAGCGCATCGGCACCTGCGTTCTTCAACGCACGTGCCGAGACCTTCGACACCGGCGTGTGCACCTTCACGGTCTTCACCGAGCCTGACCTGCGACGCGGACGGTTCACGACCGCCTGCTCGGCGGGGATGGACATCATCCCCATCGGCGTCAGCCAGCGCGTGAAGCCACTGGCTTCCGGCGACATGGCCGGCTGGCGCGCCTCACGGCGGCGACCGCGCCAGATCGCGATGATCGCGAGCACGAACGCCAGCAGCAGCAGCGCCCCGGTGATGGAGATCATGAGCTGGTCCCCCGAGACGAGGAACCGGCCGATCGCGGTGGCGCGGGCGAGGGCGGCGTCGAGGTCGAGTCGTGACATCACGCCACCTCCTCACGCAGCGGCCGGAGTTCGGTGCGCAGCTTCTGCAGCGCCTTGCTGCGGATCTGCGACACGCGGCTCTCGGTGAGCTCGAGGATGTCGGCGATCTCGTGCAGCTTCAGCTCCTCGAAGTAGTAGAGGCTGAGCACCGTGCGCTCCTGCTCCTTGAGGCGCAGGATCGCGTCGCGCAGGTGATGCACTTCCTGCTCGCGGGTGATCATGTCGTCCACCGAGTCGTTGGCCTCGTCGGCCAGCACCTCGATCGGCGTGGGCGCGAGCGTCTCGGTCTCGCTGGGGCTGCGGTCGAGCGGCACGTGGTGGGCCCCCTCGATGTCGGAGCGCCACTTCCAGAGCGTCGGCAGGTCCACGCCGAGGTGGTCGGCGACCTCGCGGTCGCTGGGGGTGCGCCCGAGCACGCGGCCGAGGGTCTCGCGGGCCTGGCTGATCTCGCGCGTCTTGCGGCGGATGGAGCGGGGCACGTGGTCCTGGCGCCGCAGCTCGTCGAGGATCGCGCCGCGGATGCGCGGCGCCGCGAAGGTGCTGAAGGCGAGGCCACGCTCCACGTCGAACGCCTCGAGCGCGGACATCAACCCGATCGAGCCCGAGCTCACCAGCTCGTCGAAGTCGGCCTTCACGGCCAGCGTCTTCGACATCTGGCGGGCGACGTGATGCACGAGTCCGAGGTGTTCCTTCAGGAGCTGCTCGCGGGCGCCGGCATCACCTTCGGACATCAACCGCCAGAGGGACACCTGCGGATCCATCGTGGGCTCCTTGCGCTTGGTGGTGGCCGCAGCGCCGCTGCGCGTGGTGGTGGTGAGGGTGGCGCGCGGGGAGCGCACGACCGGCGTGTCGGCCGGCGGGACCAGCGGCATGACGGTGTTGGCGGCGGCCGCCACGCCGGGGCGTGCGGCGGAGATGACTGGCCGGCGGGTACGTGCGGAGTTCGTCATGCGGCCACCTGTCCGGCCACGAGGCCGAGGGATGCGAGGATGCGCTGGGGAGCGGGCTTCAGGTCGGCCGGGACATCCAGGCCATCGGTGAGCCAGCGGGTGGGAAGGGCCAGCAGTGCGGCGAGATCAGCGATGCCGGCGTCACCCGGAACGTCGTCGAGCTTCGAGAGGAGCAGGTGCGTGGGTCGCAGCGCCGCGTGCGACGCCATGGTGGCCGCGGCGACATCGGCGCGGATGCCGGCGGGAAGCACGAGGTGGATCTCGTCGGGACGCAGCGCGCGCAGGATCGGCCACCAGGCCTCGTCGCGTGCGCCGGCCTTGGGGCTGCGCCCGGGCGTGTCCACGATCACCACGTCGAGCGAGCCGAGGGTCGCGAGTGCCGTCGCGGCGTCGGTGGTGTCGTACGCCACCTCCAGCGCACAGCCGGTGATCTCGGCGTAGGTGGCGATCTGCTCGAGCCCTGCCACACGGAAGGTGTCGAGCGTGAGCAGTCCCACGTTCCAGGTGCCGAAGCCGTGCACGTTGGCCGCCAGCTTGGCGACGGTGGTGGTCTTGCCGGCGCCGGTGGGACCGACGAGGGCGATCAGGTACGGGCGACCGGTGCGCCGCTCCGACGGCAGTGGCAGGTGCGTTGGCGTGAGCTGCCGCCGGAAGGCCTCGACATCCGCTGCGGAAGCGGCGACGACCTCCACCGACTGCTCGTTTCCATCGCGCACGGTGCGCGTCTGCAGCACCACGGCGTCGTCGCCGAAGAGGGCCTCGGCGCTGCGCGCGACGGCGCTGAGGTCGCGGGCACGAAATGTCTCAAGCCGCATAAGGCAATTCCCAGGTGGCAACCGAGGTGAGGTTCACCGACGCCGGCAGTTCGGCGAGGCTGACGACCGGCACGTTCGGGAGCACCGGTTCGATGAGGCGCCGCACGCCGACGCGCAGCGTGGGCGGGGTGATGAGCGGCAGCGGCCGGCCTTCGACCGCGTGCATGGTCGCGATGTGGTTCAGGTCTCGCAGCAGCGTGGCGAGCGTGTCGGGGTTGAGCAGCGACATCCCCTGCTGCGTGCTGCGCGGGCTGAACAGGCCGCTCAGTGCGGCCTCGAGGCGCGGGCCGATGGTGACACCGCGCACGCTGCCCGTCATGTCGAGGAAGAGGCGGCTGATCGGGTTCGACAGCGAGCGCCGGACGACTTCCGTGAGCTGCTCGGGATCCTTCGTCTGCTCGGCAGCGTCACCGAGTGCCTCGAGGATCGAGACGAGATCGCGGATCGGCACCCGCTCGCGCAGCAGGCGCTGGAGCACACGGTGCAGCGTGCCGAGCGTGATGCGTCCGGGGATGATCTCCTCGACGAGCGCGGGATGGCTCTTCTTCAGCGCATCGACCATCTCCTGCACGTCCTGGCGGCCGAGCAGGTCGGCGGCGTGGGACTTCAGCGTCTCCATCAGGTGGGTGGCGATCACGGTGCTCGGCTCGACCACCACCCAGCCGGCGGCCTCCGCCTCGATGCGCGCGGCGGTGGTGATCCACTTCGCGGGCATGGCGAAGCTCGGGTCGACGGTGTCCATCCCGTCGATCTCCTGCATCACGCCACCGGTGTTGAGGGCCAGCAGGAAGCGCGGCATCACCTCGGCGCGGGCCACCTCGGCGCCGCGGATCTTCACCACGTACTCGTTGGCTGGCAGGCGGATGTCGTCGCGGATGCGGATCGCCGGCACCAGGATGCCGAGTTCCTGCGCACCTTGCTTGCGGAGCAGGGCGATGCGCTCGAGCAGGTCGCCGCCCTGCTTCTCGTCGATGAGCGGGATGACGGCGTAGCCCACCTCCAGCTCGATCGGGTCGATCTGGAGCAGGTCCTGCATCGGGTCAGTGGTGGCGGGCAGCGCAGGCTTCGGCGCATCGGCGATGGCCTGCGCCTCGGTGGCGCGGTCCTCGATGGCGGTGGCGCTCCGGGCCACGAACGCCATGGTGCCGGCGAGCGCGAGGAAGGGGAACGCGGGCAGCCCCGGCATCAGCGCGAAGCTGCCCAAGACGCCGGCGGCGATCCACATCGCGCGTGGCTGCCGTGCGAGCTGGCCGGAGATCACGTCACCCATGCCGCGTCCGTTGGCGGAGTTGGTGACCATCAGGCCGGCGGCGACGGAGATGATCAGCGCCGGCACCTGGCTCACCAGGCCCTCACCGACGGTGAGCATCACGTACTTGCTGGCGGCGGCACCGATCGGCAGGTTCTTCTGCACGACGCCGATGATGATGCCGCCGATGATGTTGATGCCGGTGATGAGCAGTGCCGCGACCGCGTCACCCTTCACGAACTTCGAGGCGCCATCCATCGAGCCGAAGAAGTCGGCCTGCTGCGAGACGCGCTCACGGCGCTCCCGGGCGGCGGCCTCGTCGATCAGGCCGGCGGCGAGGTCGGCGTCGATCGCCATCTGCTTGCCGGGCATGGCGTCGAGGGTGAACCGGGCGGCCACCTCGGCCACGCGCCCGGCGCCCTTCGTGATCACCACGAAGTTGATCGCGAGCAGGATCAGGAAGACGACGATGCCGACGACGTAGTTGCCGCGCAGGATGAAGGTGCCGAACGCCTGGATGATGCTGCCGGCGTGACCTTCCCCGAGGATGAGCCGCGTGGAGCTGACGTTCAGCCCGAGGCGGAAGAGCGTGAGGATGAAGAGGACGGCGGGAAACGACGAGAACTCGAGCGGGTCCTTGGTGCTCAGCGCGACCAGCAGCACCACCAGGGCGCTGGCGATGCTGGCGGCGAGCAGCAGGTCGAGGATGACGGCGGGGAGGGGAACGATCAGCAGCGAGACGATCGCGACCACGCCGATGGCGAGGGCGACTTCCGCGGTGCGCGCCGGACGGCTGTTTGCGCCCGGGAGTGCGGCCGCCGCAGCGCTCACGCGCCGGTCTCCGTGCGACGGCGGACCGTCGGGGCGGTGTAGGTGAGGGCCGACGCAGCCGCGGGCGCGCGATAGACGGTGCGGCGCGCCGCAGGTGTCTCGATGCGTGACGCGGCGCCGGTGCCGGGCGCGTCGTAGCGCGTGGTGCGGTGCGGCGCGGGGTCGTCGTAGCGGTGTGCGCGCCTGTCAGCCGGCTGGCGCACGGGGGGGCGGATGGTGGTGGCGGCCATGGATGGTGCCTCAGGCCGCGAACTGCGGAAGACTGCGAAACAGCTCGGTGGTGAACTTCACCAGCAGCTGGATCATCCACGGCAGCGCGACGAGGAAGATCGCCGAGACGCCGACGAGCTTCGGCAGGAAGACGAGGGTCTGTTCCTGGATCTGCGTGACGCTCTGGAAGATCGAGACGACCAGCCCGATGCCGAGCGAGACGGCGAGCATGGGGGCCGACACCAGCAGCGACAGCAGGATGGCGTTGCGGGCGAGATCGACGATCTGGGTGTGCGACATGAGCCGTGGGGTCGGAGTACGGTCTCATGTAGAAGCAGGTGGGGTGCCAACCTGTGGATGGGTTGTCGAAGTCTCCTAAGGCATTCTCCGATAACACGTTACGGCTTCAATGGCCGCGACTGCTTCAGGCGGCTCGCGCGGCCATGCGGCAGCCTTTGCCGAGGGGGTGGTCGGCGCGGATTGCCGCTGAGGAGCGGCGGCGGGCGTCAGGTGTTTGTGCAGGCCCGGCGCCGGTCTGCTTGTCGTTCGACGTACGGTGGGCGATCCGTTCAGCCGGCGATCACGATGGGGCCGCCGAATCGCAAACACCCCAATCCGACACGTCATGCCCGGTCTCGATGCACTCCTTGGCGGCAGTGGTCTGGCGTGCTGCCTGCTCCTGGCGGTGCTGGCGTGGCGTGATGCCGGCGAGTTCTCGCAGGGACGGGTGCTGGGTGCGCTGGCCGTGAGCGTCAGCGCACAGCTGCTGGCACTCTCGCCGGCAGCACTGCTGCTGCCCGACGGCGCGAGCCTGCTGCTCCGATTGCTCGGCGCGCCGAACGTGGGGCTGCTCTGGTGGTTCTGCCTGGGCCTGCTGCGCGACGGGTTCCGTCCGGGCCGCGTCGAGTGGGCGGGAGGAATGGCGCTCGCGCTGGTGCCGCTGGTGTACCTGCTGGTGGATGCTGGCGTGCCGGTGCCGCAGGTGGACGCGATCGCCGCGGCTGGGTCGCTGCCGCCACTGATGATGGTGGGACATGTGGTCACCGTGGCGTTGCGCGGGCGGGCGTCGGACCTGCTCGAGCCGCGGCGGCGCGCCAGGAGCTGGCTGGCGTTCGCGCTGGTGTTCGCGCTGGTCGTGTCGCTGGCGACGGAGGAGCTTTCCGATGCGCAGCTTGCCTCGGTCCTCCGCAACGCCCTGGTCGTGGTGCCGATGAGCGTGCTGTTGCTGCTCTGGCTGACCCGGTTGCAGGTGGAGCGGCTGCAGTTCCTGCCGGTGGTCGTCGGCGCGCCGGTGGCCCGTCCGGCGATGGACCCGCGCGACATCGCCCTGCACCGACGGCTGACGCACGCCCTGGATGCCGACGCATGCTACCTGGATGCCGGCCTGACGATCGATGGCCTGGCCGACCGGCTGCGTGCGCCGGTGCAGCAGGTGCGGGCGCTGATCAACACCGGACTGGGGCACCGCAACTTCCCGGCGTTCCTGAACGAGTACCGGGTGGCACACGCGAAGCGGTTGCTGGCCGATCCCGAGCGGGGGCGCGACACGGTGCTGGCGGTGGCGATGCACTCGGGGTTCGCGTCCTTGGCGACGTTCAACCGGGTGTTCCGCGAGGTGGAGGGGAGCACGCCGACGGCGTTTCGTGCGGCGGCATTGGCGCGGCAGCTCCCCGAAAACGCGGACATGCCCCGCGAATCATGAATCGGGGAGTGTCGGCCACGAACTGAGGAGACGCCGAGGGCGGCGGAACGCAGGATGGGGGGCGCGCGCGGTCAACTGGGACCGTGGTGCGCGTCACCCTCTGCGGAGTGAATCGACATGTCGCACCGGTCAGTGATCGTGATGGCGTTCCTGTGCATCACCAGCGCCGCTGCGGCCCAGCCGTCGGTGGGGCGCGCCGATCGCGGGTCGGTGCTCCGGGTGGACTCACTGGGGGAGGTGGACCGCGGGGCGCTGGCGGCGTTCGCGGCGCCGCTGGACGGATCGATCCGGGTGCACGGTGCGGTGCGGATGTATCGGCTGGTGTACCGCACGGTGCTGCATGGGCGGGCGGTGGATGCGTCGGGGCTGCTGGTGGTACCCGCTGACCGGGTGCGACCCCGTGGGGTGGTGCTGTTCCTGCACGGCACCAACGTCACGCGGGCGCTGGCGCCGTCGCAGCCCGACCGCGTTGACGGCAACGAGGAAGCGGCGGTGTTCGGTGGGAACGGGTACCTGGTGGTGCTGCCGGACTACCTGGGGCTGGGTGAATCCACGGTGCCGCAGCCGTACATGATCGCGGCGGCGCAGCGGGATGTGTCGATCGACATGCTGCGGGCGGTCCGTACCGTGGCGGGAGCGATGCACACCGGGTGGGATCCGTCGCTGCTGCTGCTGGGGTTCTCGCAGGGCGGGCACAGCGTGGCCGCGGTGCAGCGCGAGCTGGAGCGGCGGCCGCTGGCGGGGTACCGGCTGCGCGGCGCGGTGGCGGTGGCCGGGGCGTTCGCGTTGCGGCGGGTGTCGCTGCCGTATACGCTCGACAACAACGGTGTCGGCTACCTGGCAATCTCGGTGATGGCGTACTGCCGGTACTACGGGCGTCCGGTGTCGGACGCGTTCGCACCGGCGCTGGCGCAGGCACTGCCGACGCTGCTGGACGGGAACCACGGGATGGACGAGATCGCACCGGTGCTGCCGGAGGACGTGCGTGCGCTGTTCACGCCGGCGTTCCTCCGGCAGGTGGACGGGCGCGAGGCGGGCTGGTTCACGCGGGCGTTGGACGAGAACTCGCTGGACGCGTGGGTGCCGCGGGCGCCGTTGCGGTTCTACAACGGTGAGGCGGACACGGACGTGTCGCGGGCGGATGCGAAGCGGCTGCACGACTTCGCGAAGCCGCGAGGTGGGGCGGTGTCACTGCACTCGCTGGGGCGCGTGGCGCACCAGGAGAGTTCGGGGCGGATGTATGCGCCGGTGCTGGCGTGGTTCGATTCGCTCAGCGCGGCGCGGCGCGCAGGCGGTCCTCGACGAGCCGCGGGAAGTGCTGGATCCCGTCCCCCGGCACATCACCTGCGGCGGCGCCATGGATGACGCAGTGGCACGACGACAGCCGTCGTCATCAGCGGTGTTTCGCGACATTCGTCCCGCGGAACTTCCGCGCGATGCACGGCGGGATACCATTCGGCACCATGCGGCGATGTGAATTGCTGCCTCGTGCGGCCGCGCCCGGCGGCGAGCTCTGGTGACGCCGCGGCCCGGACGGGCCACGGAACCCGCCGGTGGGTCACGCGTACGCCATTCGATGCTCCCCGACCTTCGAGCCTGACATGCCCGGCGCCGCCGACGTCCTTCGCCTGCATCCTGAGTGGTATCACTCCATCGAGCTGGCGCCCGGTGTCGTCACGCCCGGGCGTGCGCCACTGGCGTTCTGGGAGGAGGAACTGCGCGCCATCGCCCTGCCGGACCTTTCGGGGCGGTCGGTGCTCGACATCGGCGCCTACGACGGCTTCTTCTCGTTCGCAGCCGAGCGCCGGGGTGCCGCGCGCGTGGTGGCGCTGGATCACTACGCCTGGTTCACGGACATGCCGGCGTACATGCAGGAGTGGCGCGAGGCGCAGCAGGCCGGCCGGTTCCTGCCCCCGCCGCACCTGACCGGGCACTGGCGTCCGGACGAGCTGCCCGGCCGGCGGCCGTTCGAGGCGGCGCGTGCCGCGCTCGGGAGCACGGTCGAGGCGGTGGCCCGCGACTTCATGACGACAGGACCTGCGGACATCGGCACCTTCGACGTCGTGCTCTTTCTCGGTGTGCTCTATCACCTGGAGGAGCCGCTGACGGCGCTGCGTCGTGTGTTCGCGCTCACGGCCCCGGGTGGACGCTGCGTGATCGAGACGGAGGCGATGGAGATCCCGGGGTCGGGTCGCCGGGCGCTCTGCGAGTTCTTCCCGGGCGATGAGCTGAACGGGGACGCCTCGAACTGGTGGGCGCCGAACCGTGCCGCCCTCGTCGGCCTGTGCCAGGCGGCGGGGTTCGCGTCGGTGGAGGTGCTGCCGGAGCGGCAGCCCCTGAGCCTGGCGCGGCGCGCCGGCAAGCTGGCGAAGAACCGCGTCGCCCGCGTGCCGTTCAGCGGCGTGGCGCGACGCTACCGGCTGGTGGTGCACGCCATGCGGGCCGCGCAGCCGGGGTGACCCGACGGCGCGCGACGCAGCGGCGCGCCGTCAGTCGTCGATGGTGTGCGTGCCCATCCACGCCGCGCCGAACTTCGCCTTCTGCCGCATCACGAACGCCAGCACCTCGGCCACGGCCACATAGAGCTCGATGGGGATCTGCGTGCCCGGGCCCGCCTTGCTGGCCAGCAGCGCCCGCGCCACCGGGATGTTCTCCACCACCGGCACCCCCGCCTCGAACGCGAGCTGCTTGATCCGCTCGGCGATCATGCGCTGGCCGATGGCCACGATGACCGGCGCCGGGGCGACGAACGGGTCGTACTTGATCGCCACCGCGATGTGCACCGGGTTCACGATCACCACGTCGGCGGTCCTGACGTCGGCCATCATGCGCTTCCGCACCAGGGCGCGCTGCGCGCTGCGGATGCGCTGCTTGATCATCGGGTCGCCGTCGGCGCTGCGTGCCTCCTCCTTCAGCTCCTGCTTGCTCATCATCAGTCCCTTGTGCCAGCGCCACCACTGGAATCCGTAGTCGGCGGCGCCAAGCGCCACGAACGCGATGCCCGCGTGCCGGAGCAGGCCGATCGCGTGCTGCTGGAAGAGCTGGGCCACCCCCATCGGCCCACGCTGCGCGAGGGCGAGCACGTCGCGCCACATGTCGTCCACGGCGCTGTAGACCACACTGCCGATGATCACCAGCTTGACGAAGCTCTTGAGCAGGTCGGCCAGCCCCTGGGTGCCCAGCAGCCGCTTCGCGTTGCTGAGCGGGTTGAGCTTCTGCCACGAGGGCTCGAGTGCCTTCGGCGCGAGGGTGCCGCGCGCCTGCAGGGCGCTGGCCATGATGGCGACCAGCGCGAAGGCACCCAGCAGCAGCGCGAGCTGCGCCAGCGTGCGCCAGCCGAGGGCGATGGTGCCATACAGCAGGTCACGCGGCTCATGGTGTTCGGCGGCAGCGTTGTAGAGTCCCGTCGTCATGACCTCCACCAGGTAGCGCCCCATCGCGGGGGCCACGTTGGTGAAGATCACGGCCGACCCGAACAGCATCGCGGCCGTCGTCAGTTCGGTGCTGCGCGGGATGTTGCCCTTGGCGCGCTCGTCCTCGAGGCGTTTGCCACTGGGCTCCTCGGTCTTCTCGCCGTCGTCGGCCACGCTACCGCACCGCGCCGAGCATCGGCCCGAGCATGCGCTGCAGCAGGCCGTCGTGGATGGTAGGCCAGCCGCCGAACCAGACGGCGGTGAGGCTCAGCGCCGCGCCGAGGGTGAACAGGCCGGCGGCGATCTGGAGCGGGAACGCCACGGTGATGATGTGCAGTTGCGGCGCGGCGCGGGTGAGGATCGCGAGTGCCACGTTGGTGAGCATCGTCGCCGCCATCACCGGCGCCGCGAACATGACGCCGAGCGACACGAGCTGGCCTCCCATCTTCGCGAGCGCCAGCATGCCGGCGGACAGGTCGGGCACCGTGCCCAGCGGCAGCGCCTCGAGCGACCCGCCGAGGCCCTGCATCATCACGAGGTGCCCGCCGCTGGAGAGCAGCAGGAGGGTCACGAACGCCGTCATGAACTGGCCGAGCACCGGCACCTGGATGTTGGTCATCGGGTCCATCACGGCGGCGCCGGCAAGTCCCATCTGGATCGCCATCACGTCACCGGCGGCCGAGGCGGCGGCGATCACGATCGCACTGCCGAACCCGAGTGCGAAGCCGATGATCGTCTCGCTGGCGAAGGAGAGCGGGGTGATGGCCGGTGCGCCGTGGATGTGGGCCCGGGCCACCGGCACCAGGACCACCGCCAACACCACCATGATCGCGGTGCGCAGCCGCATCGGCACCTGCTTGCCGGCGAAGAGCGGCGCCACGAGCAGCAACCCGCCCACGCGACAGGCCAGCAGGATGAAGGTCGAGGCTCCCGCGGTGGTGAGGAGGTCGGGGAGCGCCGCCGGTGCGGCGGACATCAGCGGAAGCTCTGGACGAGCCCCGTGACCACCAGGCCCCAGCCGTCCACCAGCACGAACAGCAGCAGCTTGAACGGCATCGAGATCATCGCGGGCGGCAGCATCACCATGCCCATGCTCATCAGCACCGAGCCCACCACGACGTCGATCACGATGAACGGCAGGAAGAGTGCGAAGCCGATCTGGAATGCGGTGCGGAGCTCACTGGTGACGAAGGCGCTCATCAGCACGGTCAGCGGCACGGCCTCGCGCGAATCGGGCTGCGGGATGTCGGCCAGGTCCACGAAGGTCTGCAGGTCCTGGTCGCGCACCTGGCGCACCATGAACGCCTTGAAGGGCACCATCGCGCGCGACATCATCTCGACCTGCTCGATCTTGCCGTCCATCCAGGGCTCGAGGGCGGTGCTGTTCACGTCCTTGAGCGTCGGCGCCATGACGAAGCCGCTCAGGAGCAGCGCCATCGCCGCCAGCAGCTGCCCCGGCGGCGCCGACTGCGTGCCGAGCGCCTGCTTCAGGAAGTGCAGCACGACGAGGATGCGGGTGAAGCCGGTCATCATCAGCAGCAGCATGGGCAGCAGCGAGAGCAGCCCCATCATGACGACGACACCCACGGTGCCGCTCATGCGGAGACCCTCGCCCTGTGCGGTGCCGCCGATCTTCAGGTCCATCTGCGGCGCGAGCTTCGCGATCATGCTGTCGGCGCGGCCGGCCATCCGCTGCGACTCGGCGGTGCCGAGCGGTGCGGTGCCGTTCGCGCGCTGCTGGAGGGCCGCGATGTCGCGGGCCTGCGCGGCGGGGAGCAGGGGTGCGATGGAGGCTTCTCCGCCGGTGCGCGACGCGGTCTGCGCCGGTTCGGAGGGCCGTGGCACCTGGACCTGCGGCTCGCTGCGGCGCGGCAGGTCGCGCGGGCCGGGTTGTGCGGGGCCGGCGGGCAGGGTGCGGAGCGCGGGCTGCGCGCCGGGCCGTGCGGCGCCCTGCGCGGTGGCAGGGGTGGCTGGCGCGGCGGTGGCTGGCGCCGGACGCACCGGGACCGCCTGCTGGGCCGTGAGTGCGTGGGCCGTGACGCCGAGGGCGCCGACGAGGAGCAGCAGGCCGCGGGCCACGCGACCGCGCAGCGCATCGCCGAGCACCCTGGTGAAGCTGCTGGCCGGCCCGATGTCCGGCGTGTCGTGTTCGTGCGCGTCGGGCGTGATGTCGGGCAGGGTCGCGCCTGCGCCGTTGGCAGGCATCGTGAAGAGGGTGCGCACACCGCCCTCTCCCACGCTCACGCCGATGAGGAGGTCGCCGCGCTGCACCACCGCGATGCCCTGGCGCTGGCCGAGGGGAATGCGCTGGATCACGGCGAAGGCGTCGCTGCCGGCGGCCGTGACGGTGCCGGGGAGGAACCGCTTTGCCAGCCTCGCCACCAGCACCACCAGTCCGAGCACGAAGGCGAGCGTTCCCAGCATGCCGGCGTAGCCAGCAGCGTTCATCCGAGCAGCTCCGTGCCACCCGACCGGTTGATGATGCGCGTCACGCGCACCCCGAAGTTCTCGCCGAGCACCACCACCTCACCCTCGGCGAAGCGACGGTCCCCGACGTAGATGTCGATCGGCTCACCGGCCAGCCGCTCGAGCTGCACGACCGATCCGCGCCCGAGCTGCAGGATCTCCTGCACCGACATCGTGGTGCGTCCCAGCTCGATCGAGACCGGCAGGGTGAGGTCCATGAGCATGTGCATCGGCACTTCCGCGCTGGAGCCGATGGTGGAGTCGAGTTCGGAGTAGTCGGCCGGGAAGTCCTCGCTGGTGGCGGTGTCACCACCGGCGTCGTCCAGCGGCAGGCCGGCGTTCTTTGCCGCGATGAGGGCGGCGATCTCGTCCTGGTTCATGGCGTGTCGGGGGCGGCGGGGGTGATGGAGCCGATGATGCGGTTTTCGGGGATGCGCCCATCGGTGATGCGCGCGGCGAGCTTGCCGCCGGTGCGGCCGGCAGTGGCCACCCGCCGCGGCTGTCCCTCGACGGTGATGGTCAGCAGCGAGTTGGCACTCAGCCCCGTGTTGATCACGGTGCCGACGGCGACTTGCGACAGGTCCTTCATGGTGAGGCGGAAGTCGGGCAGGCGGGCCGCGACCTGCACGTTGGTGTTGCGCAGCGAGGCCTCGGTGAAGCGGCGTTGCGTCTTGAGCTCCTCCTTGCTGCGGGCGGTGCTCGAGACGCGGCGCGTGTCGGCCGTCGTGAAGTACTCCTCGAGCGACGCGAACGGCAGGCAGACCATGATCAGCGACGAGATGTTGGTGGCCGACACCTCGATGTTCGCCACCAGCACCGGGTCCTCGCGGGCGCAGACCTGCAGGATCTCGGGCGAGGCCTCGAACCCGCTGACGTGCAGCTCGATCGGCATCACCTCGGCCCAGACGTCGCGCACGATGGAGGCGGTGCGGTCGGCGACGAGGCGGACGGCGTCCTGCTCGAGCGCGGTGAGCGGGCGGTTCATCACCGTCGGCGCACTGCCGCCACCGAAGAGGCGGTCGACGAGGAAGAAGGCGAAGTCGGTGCCGTAGTCGATCACGCCCTGCAGGCCGTTCCTGCCGTTGATGTCGGTGATGTAGCTGCAGCAGGGTGTCGGCAGCGAGAGCGTGAACTCGCCGAAGCTGAACTGCTCCACGCTCTGCAGGCGCACCTCCACCTGGCCGCGCACGCGCGACATCAGGTAGCTCTCGAGGTTCTTCACCATGCGCTCGTACATCGCCTCGATGGTGCGCAGGCGCTCCTTCGAGATGCGGTGCGGGCGGCGGAAGTCGTAGCGCTGCACCTCGGGCTGGCTGGCAACCTGCTTGCGCCCGCTCGACGCGAGGTCGAGCGCGCTGCCGGCACCGCCACCGAGGAGGCGGTCGATCTCGCTCTGGTTCAGCGTGTCGTTCGACATCGTCAGTGCATCACTGGATGACGAACTGCGGGAAGCTGACGCGCTTGATGGCCTTGGGCTTCTTCGTGATCTTGCCGACGAGCGCCTTGATCTCGACCTTGAGCGGCTCACGGGACGCCACCTCGGCGAGCTCCTCGACGGTCTTGGCGCCGACCAGCGCGAGGACGGCGTCCTTGATCTCGGCGTCGCGCTGCTTCAGCACCTCCACGGCGGCGGAGTCCTTCATGTCGAAGGCCACCGAGAGCATGAGGAACCGCGTGCCGCCCGAACCGGCGGGATTGAGCACCAGGTCGCTGAGCGTGTAGAGCGGTGGTGGTGCAGCGGGACCGTGCTCGCCGCCGCCCTTGGCCTCGGCGTGGTCTCCCGATTCCTCGTCGCCCTCGTCGCCTGCCTCCTCGTCGTGCGCGCCGTCCCCGGCGTCGGCGTCCTCGTCGGCGTGGGCGCCCTTCTTTTTCGAGGCGTGTGCGATGAGTTCCGCCGGGGTCAGGGTGCCGTCGATGCCGGCGGTGAGCTTCGGGCCCACGACCTTGGCGCCCACGAATCCACCGCCGCCCAGGCCGGCAAGGACGAGGACCAGCGGCATGACGAAGGGCGGGAGCCCCTTCTTTTTCTTCTCGGTGCCTTCGGCGGCAGCTTCTTCTTCGTGGTCAGCCATGATGGGTGCCAGGGGAGCGGAAAGACGGGAGGCGTCCGGTCTCCATCAAAGCAGCCGTCATGCCAGACGCCCGCAGGCTGGCAGGGTTCGGCTAAGTGCTTGTAATTCAATTGTTTATATGGATCCGACGCCGGTGGCTCCGGGGCGTCGATCTGGCCGGGCGGCAAAGCGTGCCGGGCGGCGGGTGCCTGTCTTGCCGGGGCGCGTGTTCACGATCTCCGTCCCCTTGAACTCGAGATCTCCGTCCCCTTGAACCTGGCGCGCGTTCAAGATCTCCGTCCCCTTGAACTCCTGCGCACGGCGACCGCGCGAGCGCGGTGGACAGCACGTGGCTGCCCACCGCCTCACCCGGTCACCCACTCACCGCTTCAGGTTCACCAGCTCCTCGAGCATCGAGTCGCTCGTGGTGATGACCCGGCTGTTGGCCTGGAAGCCACGCTGGGCCACGATCAGGTTCGTGAACTCCTGCGCCAGGTCCACGTTCGACATCTCGAGCGCGCCGCTGGTGACGAAGCTCTGGCTGCCCTCGAGTGCGTAGCCGAGCACCGCGCCGCCGGAGTTGCCGCTCACGGCGTACATGTTGTCACCGGTGCGGAGCAGGCCGGCCGGGTTGTTGAAGTCGGCGAGCACGATCTGGCCCAGCGTCTGGTTCACGCCGTTGGTGAAGGCGCCGCTGATGATGCCGATGCGGTCGATGCTGAAGTTCTGGAGCTGGCCGCTGGTGTAGCCGTCCTGGTCGCGGAGCACGGCGGTGCCGTTGCCGGCGAACTGCGTCAGGCCGCCGAGCGTGCCGATGACGCCGGTGCCACTGACTGCCGCGCCAAGGTTCATCGTGACCGACATGGTGGCGCCACCGGGGCCGATGATGCCGAGCGTGGGGCTCGAGACACCGGTGCCGGCACTCGCGCCGCCGATGATCTCCGACTGCGTCAGCAGCGCGGTGGACGGGTCGAAGGTGAAGCGGCCGGTGACGGTGCCGCCGCCGCCGATCGCCGCGCCGGGTGTGGTCGGATCGAGCGTGTAGCCGGCAGGCAGCGTGGACTCGTCGATCTGCCAGTCCCACTGGTTGCTGGCGGTCTTCCACATCCACATCTTGACGTCGACCTTGTTGCCGAGCGCGTCGAACATGCCGATGGTGCCGTTGGTGAACGTGCCCGAGTTGGCGGTGACGGCGCGTGTGTCGGGGCCGAAGCCACCCACCAGCGGGCCCGTGCCATCGGGGTCGGCGGCGTTGAAGGTACCGGCCGACGAGTTGAGGTTGCCGGCCACCGTGACCTTGGTCGTGGCACGCGCCGCGACCTTCTGGCCGAACGGCAGGATGATGTCCGTGATGGTGTCGTTCAGGATCCCGTCCTCGGCCATGCGCCCCTGCACGATGAAGCCGTTCGTCGGCGACACCATGCGCCCCTCGGCGTCGAGCTGGAAGTTGCCCGAGCGCGTGTAGTACGTCTCGGTGCCCTTGCGCACGACGAAGAACGCGTCACCCTGCATCGCGAGGTCGGTGTTCACACCCGTGGTCTCGACGTTGCCCTGCGTGAACATCTGGTCCACCGAGCCGATCAGCGACCCGAGCCCGATCTGCACCGGGTTCACGCCGCCCTGGTCACCGGGGGGACGGCTGGCGCCCTGCAGGAGCTGCGCGAAGCCCTCCTTGAAGGCAACGCGGCCGCTCTTGAAGCCCACGGTGTTGACGTTCGCGATGTTGTTGCCGATGACGTCCATGCGGAACTGGTGGTTCCGCAGACCCGAGACGCCGGCAAAGAGGGAACGAAGCATGGCTGGTATTGGGAGAGAGAGGTGAACTGCGCCCTGCGATGAAGCCTGCGCGTGGCCGGCACCGGCCGGACCGTGGTGATTCCGACGTGATGGAGCGGCGTGTTACCTGGTGGTGACGGCCGTGACCGACGTGACCGGGATGAGCAGCGCGCCGACGTTGTACTGCAGGCCGTCGGTGGTGGTCTCGATGCCGGTCACGAGGCCGCGCACCGCCGTGGTGTAGTTCATGGGCCGGGAGGTGTCGGACGAGGTCACGGTCACGCGGTACACCCCGGGCGTGAGGTCCTTCAGCGCGGTGCCGACGACGAACTCGTTGGTGCCGCTGGTGAGCGACCCCATCGAGCGCGTGGTGACCGGCAGGCCGGTGCGCGCATCGAAGACGTTGAGCTGCGCGGGGCCGCCGGTGCCGGTGATGAGCAGCGTCTCGTTGCCACTGCCGTCGAGCTGCAGCAGGTCGCTCCCGGCGGTGACGATCCGCCCGATGTTGCCGCTGGCGGTGCCGGCCGCCACCGAGTCGAGCAGCGTGGCCTGGCTGGTGGACTGCGCCGCCAGCGCGTCGTTGATGTTCGTGAGCTGCTCGACGCTCGAGAACTGGGCGAGCTGCGCGGCCATCTGCGTGCCGTCGGCCGGGTTCTGCGGATCCTGGTGCTTGAGCTGCGCCACCAGGAGCTTGAGGAAGTCGTCCTTGCCAAGGGCGTTCCGCCTGGTGGCCACGCCGGCGATGCCGGTGGTCGCAGCGGTCGAGGTGGTGGTGGTGGCGGTGACGGTGCTCATCGACGTTCCTCCGGCTGCTCGCGACGCGAGCGGTTGCGCGGGTCGTCGGACGACGGCCGCGGACTGGGACGGGACTGCTCGCGCGCGAGGGATTCGCGCTGGTGCTGGTCGGTGCCGGACTGGTCGCGCGTGCCGGCGTGGGCCTGGCTGTCGGCGGCAGCGCGCATCGCGGCCAGCTCGAGCGCCGGCGCGGCCGGCCGCGAGAAGTTCACGCTGTCGGTCGCACGGGCGGCGGTGGTCGCCTGCACGCGCACGCCGTCGGCGACCAGGCCGCGTCGCTCGAGTGCGTCACGCAGCTCGCCGATGCGATCGGTGAGCGCTGCGGCCTGCTGGGCACTGGCGAGCCCCAGCCGCGCATCCACCGACGTGCCGCGGGTGTCGATGCGGATCTGGTCCTCGATGCCGTTGGCGTTGTCCATGCGCAGCAACACGCTGCTCAGCGGGCGTGCCGCCTGTGACGCCTGCAGGTCCAGCAGGTGCGTGATGCGCTCGGACATGTGGACGGGCGTGGCGGGAGCGATGACGCGGGCGGCGGCCGAGGCATCGTTGCCGGTGATGGCGCTGACCGGGGCGCTCACGGCCGGCACCTGCGCCGGGCCGTCGGACTGCGCCGCGGACTTCGCGGCACCGGGTCGCGCCACCGACGCGACGCGGGCCACCTGCGCGACCGTCGCGACGCGTGCGACCTGAGCCACGTTCGACACCTGGGCCAGCCCGCCGCTGCGGGCCGTGTCGTCACCGGCGAGCCGCGACTGCCGGAGTGTGGCACGGGCCTGGCGCGCGCCATCCCCCGCCTCACCCTGCAGGTCACCCAGCAGCGTGCCGAGCGTCTCGGCCGAGACGGTGCGTTCCCCGGGCAGCTCGACATGGCCGGCGTCGCGTGCGCCGAGCGTGCGCAGCCCTTCCTGCACGGCCACGGTGGCCAGGTCGGCGTATCCCTCCGGATTCTCCCACTTGCCATCCACCATCAGGTCGGCGGCGAGGCCGGAGAGATGCCGGGAGTTCTTCGTCCAGGTCACCACTGGTCCCGGCGCGGTGCGCCCCTGCGCGAAGAGGGCCTCCTGGCGCTCCGGCGACCGCGTGGTCTCGACCACGGTGACGGTGCGGCCGAACTCCTCGCGCATGCGATCGATCACGCGCTCGAGCCGCTCGCGGAATGCCGGGCTCAGCGTGGACAGGTCGCGCACGATCGCAGTCGCGCCCTTCGGCGCGCGCGACACCGGCGCCGCGGCAACGCTCACGGTCGGCTCCGGACGGACCACGTCCGCCGGCAGCGTCGTCATCCCGCCCAGCGCTGCCGGAACGGCCGCGGCGCCGGCGGCAGCGCCGTGCGCGAGCGCGCAGCCGATGGCCGCCGCCGGCGCATCGAAGTGATCCTCGAGCAGCGGTGTCGGCTCCGTGAAGCCCCCGCCGGCGGTTCCCGACTTCACGAGACCGGCCAGGCGCTGCTGCAACGCCGCGATGCGCGATGCCATCGGCTGCCCGTCACGCGCGCCGTGCGTGAGCGCGGCGGCGTCATCGTCACCCGACGGTGTGATGCCAGGATCCAGCGTCTGCTCCGCGACGGGCAGCAGCGGCAGCGGGATCGCACCCACCAGCGCCAGTGCCGCCGCCGTGGCGGAGTCGGCCTGCACCAGCGACACGGGATCGAGGGCACCATCGACAGCCGAACGCGTGTGTGGTGCGGCCACGGGATCACCCGCTGCACCGGTCGCCGCATCGGCGGCCACGGTGCCGGAGGCCGGTGTCACGTCCGGAGCCTGCGCATCGTTCGGCGTGCCCGGCAGCGCGACGGGTGCGTCGATGACCTGGGGATCGGGTTCGGCGACCGGCGCGGTGACCTCGGCCCGCGCGCCAGCACGACGCATCGCGCCGTAGATCATCGCGGCCTGCAGCTGCGCACGCAGTGCCCGCTGTCCGTCGGCGGTCCGCTCGCGCGCCGCGACCGAACCCCGCCGCGACGTGGTGGCCGCAGCGCTGTCCTCGGCGCGCGCGGTGGCGAGCGAGTCGGCGAAATGATCGCGCGTGCCATCGGCCATGCGCCGGTCGGGCTCGCGCGCGGGCTGGCGCGCTGGCGCCGGCGCCACGGGGAGCAGCGCGCTCATTCCGTGCCCCCGCGCCGGGGCGGCTGTTGTTGCGTGAGTGCGGCCGCGCGCTGCGCCGGCATGCTGGTGAGGATGGCGGCGGCCTGCCGGTCACTGAGGTGACTGAGGATCACGCTCACGTCGGCATCGGACATTTGACCAAGGACGCGGGCCGCGTCCTTCGGGCTCATCGTGGAGAAGATCTTGGTCAGTCGCGCCTGGTGTGCGACGGTGGCGGGATCGATCGGGGCCACTGCGGCGGGTGGCGTCACGCCTGCCGCCGCCGTCGCAGCGACCGGCTTCACCGCCGGTGTCGAGTCGTGCGTGGCGGCCGGCGCATGGGCATCGCCGGCGGGTGCATCGGGACTGTCATGCGGCGCAGCGTCGTGCGCGGGCGCGGCCGCGCTGTCTCCTTCGGCGGCGGTGCTGTCGCCGGCGGCATGCGCGGAATCGGCCACGGGCTTGATGCCGCTCTTCTTCGCCTCGGTGACGGCCGCCGCATGGGTGCGCGCGGACATGAACACGGTGAAGAACCCGCCTCCGCTCAGCCCCATCAGGAAGCCGATGACGAGTGGCACGATGAGCTTACCCATTGGTCGAGCGCTCCGGATCGGTGGGAGTGGTGCTGCTGTTGTGGAATCGCGTGAGTGCGATCTCGTCCATCAGTGCGCGGTCGGCGCCCTGCTCCGCGGCGCGGTGCGCCTCGGACTGCTTCTCGCGCAGCGTGTGCAATGCGTGGCGGGCCTGGAATGCCGCGCGGAGTTCGTCCTGCGCGTGCCGGACGAGGCTGTCGGCCGTCACGATGCCGCTGTCGGCCGCCTCCAGCCGCTCGTCGAGTGCGCCGAGCACGTACTGCATCTGCCGGAGCGTGCCGACGCTGGTGCCGGCGGTGGCGGCGGCGGCGAGCGAGGCGGTGCCTGCCGTGCGCGCCTCGGCCATCGCGGTGCGCGCGTCGCGGGCGGCCAGCGCGTGCCTGTGCGCCGAGGTGAGGGCCAGCGCGCGGGCGCGCTCCGCCTCCTCGCGCAGCTCCAGCAGCTTCTGCAGCCGGAACCGGAAGTTGCGGGCGTTCATGCGGCCACCCGCTGCGCAACGAGGTGGTCGTAGCGCTGCTGCAGCTGGCGCAGCAGGGCCACCGAGTTCGCGATCGCGGTGCTCTCGGTCGGCGGCTGGCGCAGGAACGCCAGCAGCGAGTCACGCAGGGCGATCGCGGCATCCACCAGCGGGTCACTTCCCTTCTGGTAGGCGCCCACGAGGATGAGATCCTCCTTCTCGCGCCACGCCGCCTCCAGCTGCAGCAGCAGGTTCGCGGCCTGCTTGTGTGCATCGGTGATCAGCAGGTCGCGCACGCGGCTCTTCGACTCCAGCACGTCGATGGCCGGGAAGTGGCCGGCGCTGGCCAGGCGGCGCGTGAGCACGATGTGGCCGTCGAGGATCGAGCGTGCGGCGTCGGCGATCGGCTCGTTGAAGTCGTCGCCGTCCACCAGCACCGTGTACACGCCGGTGATGCCGCCCACGCGTGCGTTGCCGGCGCGCTCGAGCAGCCGCGGGAGCGCCGCGAACACCGACGGTGGATAGCCCTTGGTGGTGGGCGGCTCGCCGACGGCGAGGCCGATCTCGCGCCATGCCATCGCCACGCGGGTGATCGAGTCCACCATCAGCAGCACCTGCTTGCCCTGGTCGCGGAAGTACTCGGCGATCGCGGTGGCGACCAGCGCCCCGCGTGCACGCACCAGCGCGGCCTGGTCGCCGGTGGCGACGATGATCACGCTGCGCTTGAGCCCCTCCTCGCCGAGCGAGTGCTCGATGAACTCGCGCACCTCGCGCCCGCGCTCGCCGAGCAGTGCGATCACGTTCACGTCCGCCTGCGCCTGGCGTGCGACCATGCCGAGCAGCGTGCTCTTGCCGACGCCGCTGCCCGAGAAGATGCCGATGCGCTGGCCCTGGCCGATGGTCAGCAGCCCGTCGATGGCGCGCACGCCGGTGGCCATGGTGCTGCCGATCACCTCGCGATGGAGGGGGTTCGGTGGCTCGGCCTGCAGCGGCGCCCGCTCCTCGACGTCCAGCTTGCCCTTGTCGTCGATCGGGTGGCCCAGCCCGTTGAGGATGCGACCGAGCAGCCCCGGGCCGACGTCCACGCCGAACGACCGGCCGAGTGCGACGACGCTCGCGCCCGGCGCGATGCCGTCCATCTCGCCGAGCGGCATCAGCAGGCACCCCGTGTGGTGGAAGCCCACCACCTCGGCCAGCACCGAGCGGGCATCGTTGGTGTTGGTGATGCGCGCCAGCTCGCCGAGGCCCATCTCGAGGCCGCTGACCTCGATGGCCAGGCCGACGATCCGCGCGACGCGCCCGAAGGCCTGCAGCCGCGGCATCTCGGCGATCCGGCGCGTCATCTCGCGCGCGACGAGGGTCTCAGGCATTGGTGTACGTCAGCCGGCGGTAGAGCCGCTCCAGGCTCGTGTCCACGCGTCCATCCACGATCCGCTCGCGCCCCTCGACGACGCAGCCGCCCGGCTCGATGCGGGCGTCGGGCACCCAGCGCAGCTCGCGCGGGGCCGTGGTGCGCGCCAGCTCGGTGTCGTCGCTGCGGTCGGCGGCGTTCAGCGACTCGTGGTCGCCGGGATTGACGCGGATCGTCAGCGGCTGGTCCAGCCCGAACTCCTGCACGGCGCGCGTCACCATGCCGAACACGATGTCGTTCGACAGCGAGACCTCGCGCACGATCACCTGCTGGGCCACCGCCACCGCGATCGCGGCGATGTTCTCCTCGATGTGCGCCAGCCAGCGGGCCTCGCCGGCGCGCACGTCGTCCAGCGCGCTCTCGGCGGCCAGCATCGCGCCGCGCAGCCGTGCGCGCTCGGCCATCTCGCCCTGCTCGCGGCCGTCGGTCACCCCGCGCAGGTAGGCCTCGTCCAGCTCCGCCTGGCGCGCGGCGGCGAGCGTGGCGGCCGCGGCGGCTTCCTGCGCCGCCACCGCCGAGTCGCGCACGTCGTCCAGCTCCTCGTCGAACCACGACGGGCGGGAGTCGGCGGGTGACGCCATCGGCCGCGGCATCCACGTGTCCACCGCCGCGAGCGTCGGCACGATGCGCGGCGTGATGCGCTGCCTGCCCGGGGCCGCGAACAGCGGCTCAAACGAGGACATCGTCGCCCCCCTTTCCGCCGATCACGATCTCGCCCATCTCCTCCAGGCGGCGCACCTGCGACACGAAGGCCGTCTGTGCCGCCTCCACGTCCTTCATGCGCGCCGGTCCCATCATCTCCATCTCTTCCTGCAGCGCCGCCACCGCGCGCTGGGACATGCAGCCGAGGATCTTCCCCTTGAGCTCCGGGCTGGCCGCCTTGAGCGCCAGCGCCAGGCTCTTCGCCTCCACCTCGCGCAGCACGCGCTGGATGGCCTTGTCGTCCAGCGAGATCAGGTCCTCGAAGACGAACATCAGGTTCTTGATCACCTCGCAGAGCTCCGGGTCGCGCTCCTCCACACCCTCCAGCAGCTCCTTCTCCAGTGCCCCGGAGATGAAGTTCATGACCTCGGCCACCGCCTTCGGCCCGCCCGACGCGGTGCCCTCGGCCATCATCGACGAGGTCTCGGAACCGATGTGCTTCTCGATCAGCATCAGCATCTCGGGCTGCACCTTCTCCATGCCCGCCATGCGGTAGACCACCTCGCCGCCCTTGGACGACGGGATCTCCTTCAGGATGTTCGCGGTCTGCTGCGGGTCGAGGTGCGCGAGCACCAGCGCGATGGTCTGCGGGTGCTCGTTGCGCAGCGTGTTGCCGAGCTGCTGCGGGTCGGCGCGGCGCAGGCGCGTGAGGCCGGCGGTGTCGGCGAGCTGCCCCTGCACGCGGCGCAGGATGCCGGCCGCCTTGCCCGGGCCGAACGCCTTCTCCAGCACCTCGCGCGCGTACTCGACGCCGCCGTTGGAGAGCGAGCCGATGCCGATCGCCGACTCGATCCACTCCTCGAGCACCTTGTCGATCACCTCGGTCGGCACCTCGTCCATGCGCGCGATCTCGAACGAGAGCGTGTCCACCTCGTCGGTGGAGAGCTTCTGCGTGACCTTCGCCGCCGCATCGGTGCCGAGGGCGAGGCAGAGGAGCGCCGCCTTCTGCCGCCCGTTCAGCGACTCGAACGTGACTTCGCGCATCCGCGCCATCTTAGACACTTCGCATCCAGTTCCGGAGGATCTTGGCTGAGACGTCGGGATAGGCCTCGGCCGTCGCGACGACACGTTCCTTGAGCGGGTTCACCGGCATGCTCAGCGCCGTGTAGGTCACCGGCGCGCCGTCACCCGCCTGCTCCGGGAGCTGGCCCATGGCCTGGCCGCCCGCCTCGAGCTGCTGCTGCTGCCGCGCCGCGGCGAGCGCCATCGCCCGCGCATCCGCCGACTGCGCCTTCAGCGTCTTCATCATCATCATCGCGATCACCAGGGCGAGGACCAGCCCGAGCACGCCGAGCGCCGGCCGCTGCACCTGCTGCAGCGTGCGCATCGCCTTCTCGCCGGTCGTCTCCGCCGGGATGGCGGTGATGCCCTCGAAGGCCGTGCTCACCACCTTCACCATGTCGCCGCGCGTGGAGTCGAAGCCGACCGCGTTGCGCACCAGCGCCTCGATCTGGTCCAGCTCCGCCTGCGGCCGCGTGGTGCTCTTCCCCTTCGCATCCACGCGATCCTTCACCAGCACCGACACCGTGAGGCGCTTCACCACGCCGGTGGCGGACTTGACGGTCTCCACGGTGCGTGAGTTGTCGTAGCTGCTGGCCACGTTCGTGGAGCCGGCGCCGCCATCGGTGCCGGGCACGATCTCCGCCTTCTGCTCGGTGCTGAGCGCCTGCTTCTCCGGGTCCACCTGCTGCGACATGCGCTCGACCTGGTCGAAGCTCAGGTCGGCCGCCACGCTCACGGTGGCGTTGCCGTTACCCACGATCTGGTTGACCATCGCGCTGGCCTTGCCGGCGAGGTGGTCCTCCACGGCGCGCTGCTGCTCGAGCTGCGCGCTGCTGAGCGACGCCGGGTCGCTGGCGTCGAGCATGCGCGAGAGCAGGCGGCCGCCGTCGTCCAGCACCGCCACCCGCTGCGCCTCGAGGTTGTCGATGCTGCTCGCCACGAGCTGCGAGATGCCGCGCACGACGTCGGCCTCGGGACGCTGTCCGTTGCGGAGCTTCACCACCACGCTCGCCTCGGCCGGCGCGTCGCCAGCGCGGCGGAACGCCTGCGTCTCCTTGATCGCCAGGTGCACCTGCGCCCGCTCGATGCCCTTCATCGTGCTGATCGTGCGCTCGAGCTCTCCCTCGAGGGCGCGACGGTAGTTGATCTTCTGGGCGAAGTCGGTCATGCCCCAGCTGGGCTGGTCGAAGAGCTCCATGCCGGGACGGCCCTGCGCCGGCAATCCGGCAGACGCCAGGACCACGCGGGCACGCGCGAGGTCGGTGGCGGCCACCATGACGTCGGTGCCGCCACGGTCCAGCTGGAACGCGACGCCGGCCGCCTCGAGCGCATCGGTCATCTTGCCGACGTGCTCGAGCGGCACGCCGCTGAAGGCCGGCACCAGCTCGGGTTTCGTGGCCCAGCGTGACACGCCGAGGATGGCCACCAGCGCCACCACGCCGACCCCGAGGATGCCGACGCGTCGCGCGCCGCCGAGTCGCTCGAACAACTGCTCGATCGCAGGGGGCATCGGGTCAGCTCTGCATGGACATCACGGTCCGGTAGGCGTCAACGACCTTGTTGCGGACCTCGATCATCAGGTCCATCGCGATGCCGGCCTCACTCGCCGCCGCCATCAGCTGGTGCGTCTCGACGTGCTCGCCGCGGGCCGCACGCAGCGTCAGCTCGCCGCTGATCTCCTGCGCGGCGCTGACTTCGTTCACGGCGCGCGTCAGGACGTCGCCGAAGCCGCCACCGGGGCCAGGCTCCGGCAGCACCGGCACGGTGCGTCCGCCCTCGCCCGGCAGGCCGAACTCCGCCACGCGCTGCGCAAAGGCCCCGAACTTGTCGATCGTCATGAGTCAGCCCCGGACATCGAGATGGACCCCGCGCAGCCCGGCAGGTGCGGCGGCGGGGGCGTCGGCCGGCGCCATCCGCCGGCCATAGGTGAGCGGACCGAGTGCCGCGCGGCGCGCGAGCATCCGGCTGATGTCGTCGTCGGTGCCGGCCGTGCGCGCGGGCGTCCCGTCGGCACTGTCGGTGGCGCCACCGTCGGGGCGCGCGGTGGTGCCATCCACGCCGCGCGGGCCGGCGTCCGGCCGGCGGAAGAGATCGGGGAGCGCGCCCGCGAGGGTCGGCAGCTGCGTGGTCAGCGCGGAGATGGCCATCGTCAGAGCTCCAGCGACTTGCGCAGGATCTGCTTCGCCGACTGGAACACGGTGGCGTTGGCCTCGAACACACGACGCGCGTCGAGCAGGTCCACCAGCTCGCTGGTGCGGTTCACGTTCGAGAGGGTCACGTAGCCCTCGGCATCGGCGTCGGGGTGGCCGGGCATGTGCACCCGGGCGCCGGCGGTGGTGTCCTCCTGGATGCCCTGCACCACCACGCCGAACGTCTGCTCGGTGTCGGTGGCCGCCGGCGCTGACGATGCCGCACCGGCGGGCACGTCGAACTGCGCGGTGCCGAACGGCGGCGCAGCGAACGGGAGCTGGTTCGGGAATCGGAAGCTGGCCTCGCGGTCGTCACGCTGCGCGGTGCTGAGCTGGACGATGCGGCGATTGTACGCCTTGCCGTTCTCGCCGCGCGTGACGTCGGCGTTGGCGAGGTTGCTGGCGGCCACCTCGATGCGCGTGCGCTGCGCCGACATGCCGCTGGCGGCGATGCCGAGGGCGCGGAACATCGGGCGGATGGCAGGCCCGCCGACGAACGGCAGGAGTCCGGGGAGCTTCGGCATGGTCAGCGATCCTGGAGCGCGCGGCGGATGCCGTCGTAGGTGCCCTTGAGGCGCGTGGCCATCTCCTCGAAGTAGAGCTGCTCGTTGGCGAGGGCGGCCATCTCCTGCTCGACGTCCACCGGGCCGCGCTCGCCGGTGACCGCCGATGCGGCGGTGCTGCCAGCGGGCAGGGCGAATCCGTCCTTGTTCACGAGCGTGGCGTTGGCCACGCGATCGGCGATCAGCCGGTGCCGCACGACGCTCTGGTCGAGCGCCTCGCGGAGCGAGCCGGCAGAGGAGATCCGATTGACGAAGTTGAAGAGCGCCATGGTCCGGACGTGGAGGGAGGGGACACGTGTCGGATCCATGGAAAAGCACGGCAGGTGCCAGCTCGGCGGGGGCAGCGCCTCTTGTCAGACTCAGCAGTGCAACCCGTTGTCATGCAGAGGATTAGGCGCACGGTTTTGCGATCAGGCCGGCCACGAGAGCGGGTCGCGCCGGGCGGAAGGGAGCGCGCAGACGGCAGCTTCTGCCGGGCAGGTCATGGCGACTTCTGCCGCACGGGGGCGCCAGCGGGAATTGGAACGCATCCGTGGCGTCGTGGTTGTACGGGAGCGTTGCGCGCGGGGTAGTTTCGCCCCAGCGTGACGGTGCGCGCCGGCGGACGTCCTTCGCGGTGCAGCGCACCCGAACGGCGCGACGTCCTGCGGTTTCCATTCACACGTGAGATCCCGGCGCCTGGCGCCAGGATGCAGCCATGGCCACTGAAATCCTGTCACCAACCGAGACCGACCTCCTGCCGCAGCTGGACCCGCGGGTGGCGGCGCTCGCGGCGCGATTGCACGAGCGTCCGGAACTCGCGGGGGCCATCGAACAGCTCCTGAACATGGACGGGCCGGCGCTGGCCCGGGCCCGGCGCTCTATCGCCAAGGCCAAGGTGGCGCCGCCGGCCGCGCCGGAGATCGAGGTGGATTTCCTCCACCTGCTGCGAGACCTGCCGGCGGAGACCGAGTCGGCCCGGCTGCGCGCGCGGGAGTTCATGGACCGCGAGGTGAACCCGATCGCGAACGAGTACTGGGAACGGGCGGAGTTTCCGTACCACCTCATCCCGCAGTTCGCGTCACTGGACCTGCTCGCCTCGATCTTCCCGACCGGCCCCGACGGCGCGGTTCGGCACGATTCGGTCGCCGAAGGGGTCCTGACGATGGAGCTGGCCCGCGTCGATTGTTCCTTCGCCACCTTCCTTGGTGTGCACGGCGGACTGGCCTTCGGGTCAATCCTGCTCTGCGGATCGAAGGAGCAGCAGGAGGATTGGCTGCCGCGGATGCGGAAGTGGGAGGTGCTTGGCGCCTTCGGTTTGACCGAGCCGGATGTCGGATCCGGCGTTGCTGGCGGTATAACGACAACATGCCGGCGCGATGGTGACACATGGATCATCAACGGCGAGAAGCGCTGGATCGGCAACTCCACCTTCGGCGACTTCGTGGTGGTGTGGGCCCGTGACCTCGCTGACCAGCAGGTCAAGGGCTTCATCGTCGAGACGACACTTCCTGGTTATTCGGTCAGGAAGATGGAAGGAAAGATCGCCCAGCGAACCCTGCAGAACGGACACGTCACGCTCGACCACGTCCGCGTCCAGGAGAAGAACCGGCTCCAGCGCGCGAACGGCTTCAAGGACGTGGCGCGGGTCCTGGGCATGACGCGCGTTGGTGTGGCCTGGATCGCCGTCGGGTGCGCCGCCGGCGCATACGAGCGCGCGCTGGCCTACACGCAGCGCCGCACCCAGTTCGGGCGGCCGCTCGGCAGCTTCCAGCTCATCCAGTCCATGCTCGCGAAGATGGTCGGCAAGCTGGCCTCGATGCAGGCGCTGGCCCTCCAGGTCAGCCGGCTCCAGAATGCCGGGCTCTGCGAGGAGCACCATTCCGCCCTCGCCAAGCAGTACTGCGCGGCGCAGTGCCGGGAGGTCGTGGCGCTGGCCCGGGAGTCGATGGGCGGCAACGGCATCCTGCTCGACCATTCCGTCGCCCGGTTCTTCGCGGATGCCGAGGCGATCTACTCGTACGAAGGGTCGAACGAGATCAACACGCTGATCGTCGGGCGGGCGCTCACCGGGCACGGCGCGTTCGTGTGATGGCTGCCGGCCCGACCTGAGGTCGAGCCCGGTAGTCCCGTCGGCCCGGAAGGTGCGACAGATTAGTGGCATCGCATGCACTCCCCCGGAGTGCGCGCGGTGCCATTCCCGCATCCCGCCATGACGCAGCCGCGCCCACGTTCCCTCACGCCACCCATGCAGCTCGTCGCCATCGGCGGCATGCTGCTGGCCGGCTGCCGCTCCGCGCCACAGCCGGCGCCGGTCGCGGTGACGGAGTCCGGGCGGAACCGCACGCCGGCGGCTCTGCCCGCGACCGCCGCGCCGCCCGCGGCCGTCCCGTCGCGCGGCGACACGGCGGAATACACCGTGCTGATGGGCGGACGCGCCGCCGGACGACTGCGGCAGTGGCCCGACAGCGGTGGCACCGTCACCACCAGCTACGCCTACAGCGATCGTGGGCGAGGCCCCTCGCTCACGCAGACGCTGCGCACCGACAAGGCGGGCCTGCCGGTCGGCATGCTGCTGAGCGGCACCAACTATCTCGCCCAGCCCGTGCGCGAGATGGTGCAGGTGGCCGGTCCGCTGCTCACCTGGCGCAACGAGAACGCCGCCGGTCGCACCGCACCCGGCACCGCGTATTACCTCCCGCTCGAACAGCTCCCCAGTGACGTCGCGGCGCTCGCCCGCGCGCTGCAGCTCTCGAAGTCCCGGAGCCTGCCACTGCTGCCGGAGGGACAGGTCACGGCGACCATCGGCGCCGCCCGCGTGTTCTCGGCCGCCGCGCGGAGCATGCGGGTCACGCCGGTCGTGATCGCCGGGCTCGGCCTCACGCCGGAAACCGTCTGGCTCGACGGCGAGGGGCGCCTCTTCGCCAGCGGCGGCCCCGGGTTCCTCGTGATCCGCAGTGGCTACGAGGGCACGGCCGACGAGATCGTGGCCGCGCAGCTCGCGTCGTCGCGCGTGCGGGACTCGCTGACTGCCATCCGCCTGGCGCGCACGCCGCGCCGCGGGATCGCCATCATCCACGCCAACCTGTTCGATGCCGCCGCACGCCGGATGAAGCCGGCGCAGACCGTGATCGTGCGCGGCGAGACCATCGAGGCCGTGGGCGACGATGGCACCGTGCCGCTGCCGGCGAACGTGGAGATCGTGGACGCCCGCGGCCGCGCGCTGCTGCCGGGCCTCTGGGACATGCATGTGCATGTGCAGGACGACGACGGACTGCTGCACCTCGCCGCCGGCGTGACGACGGTGCGCGACCTCGCCAGCGACACCGGTGCACTGGCGGCCCGTGTTGCGCGCTTCAGCGCGGGGTCGCTGCTCGGCCCGCGCGTGCTGCGGGCCGGCATCATCGATGGCCCGGGGCCGTACGCCGGCCCGACGCCGGTGCTGGTGGCGAACCGTGATGCCGCCCGGGTGGCGGTCGAGAGCTACGCCAACGCCGGCTACGAGCAGGTGAAGGTGTACTCGTCGCTCGACCCGTCGCTGTTCCAGACCATCGTGCGGACGGCACACCAGCGCGGGTTGCGCGTGAGCGGCCACGCGCCGAACGGCATGACGGCCGAGCAGATGGTGCGCGCCGGTGCCGACGAGCTGCAGCACGCCAACTTCCTCTTCCTGAACTTCCTCACCGACTCGGTGGTGGACACGCGCACGCCGGCGCGCTTCACGGCGGTGGGTCGCCGGGCCGCGTCGGTGGACCTGCGCAGCGAGGCGGTGCAGCGCTTCATCGCGCTGCTGAAGGAGAAGGACGTGGTGGTGGATCCCACGCTGAACGTGTTCGAGCGGCTCTACACGGCGCGCGTGGGCACACTGGACCAGGCCTCGTTGCCGGTGGCCACGCGGATGCCGGCGGTGGCGCGGCGCGCGCTGCTGGCCGGTGGCCTGCCGGCGGGCGCCGCGCTGGAGCAGCAGTACCGGGCGAGCTTCATCGCGATGGAGCGGATGGTGAAGCGGCTGCACGATGCCGGCGTGCGCCTGGTGGCGGGCACCGACGGCCAGGCTGGGTTCGCGCTGCACCGCGAGCTGGAGCTGTTCGCCGAGGCGGGCATCCCGAACGTGGACATTCTCTACCTCGCCACGCTGGGGGCTTCGCGCGTGATGAAGCACGAGGCGCGGTGGGGCAGCATCGAGCCCGGCAAGCTGGCTGACCTGGTGCTGGTGGATGGTGATCCGTCGCAACGCATGCGCGACCTGCGCCGCATGGAGCTGGTGATGAAGGGCGGGGTGCTCTACGTGCCTGACTCGCTGTACGCGTCGATCGGCGTGAAGCCGGCGCCGCGGAAGGGGGCGATCCCGACGCGTGAGGTGCGGGCGGAGGACGTGGTGTGCCGCGGTCCCGCCGCGGTGGTGCGCCGCGGGACGACGGGACCGGTGCCGCTCAACTGCTCGGTGGTGGACAGCACCAGCGCGGCGGGGCGGTCGCGCGCGCGACCGGCGCCGCGACCGGCACCGCGGCGGACGCCACCGAAGCGGACGGTCAGGCCGTAGGCGGTCGACGCGTGCGCGCCTGAATTGCGCGGCATGAAACTGCGTCATGGCTCGCACGTACGCGCGACTGAGGCCGCACGTCATCCCGCACGCGCTCGCTCCGGAGCCCCCATGCACCACGCGACAGTCCGGCTCGCATGCCAGCTTGCATGCATGCTGGCAGCCGTTGCCGCCTGCGCACCATCACTGCACACACCGCGCCTGGCGGCGGCCGGCATCGCCGTGGACGACACGCCTGCTTCAATTCGTCGGCTCGACGGCGCGCGGATCTCCACCGCCACGGCCGACTCGATCGCGCGGACACTCGTGGAGCGCCACCACATCACGGGCATGCAGGTCGCCGTCGTCAACGACGGGCGGCTCGCCTGGAGCGCCGCGTACGGATTCCTCATCCGCGCCCCGGACAGCGCCATGACAACGCGCTCCGTGCTGTGGGCGGCGTCCATCACCAAGGCGGTCTTCGCCACCCACGTCATGCAGCGCGTCGCCGCCGGCACGCTCGACCTCGACCAGCCGATCGCCACCCTGCTGCCACAGCCGCTCGACCGCTACGAGCCCTATGCCGGCAAGGCCGCCCTGATCGTGCACGACAGCGCCTGGGGACGCGTCACCCCGCGTATGCTCCTCTCCCACACCAGCGGCCTGCTCAACTTCGCGAACCTGGAGCCGGACGGGAAGATGCGCCTCCACGACACGCCTGGTCGCGCCTACCGCTACTCGGGTGAGGGCTTCAACCTGCTGCAGTTCGTGCTGGAGCAGCGCGACGGGGCGCCCATGGAACGCACCCTCGATTCCGCGCTGCTGAAGCCACTGGGACTGGCCCGCACCGCACTGGCGTACCGCGCCGAGTTCGGGCCCGACATGGCCGACCGGTACGGACGCGACGGGCAGTTCATCGCCAAGACCCGTCGCAACGCGCGCGCCGCCGGCAGCCTCACCACCTCCGCCGAGGACCTCGCCGCATTCCTCATCGCGCTCATGGACGACCGCGCCATCCCGCGACGTGCGCGTGACGCGATGCACCGCCCGCAGGTGCACATCCGCACGCTGCACCAGTTCGACCCGCCGCACTCCGCCGACTCGATCCCGCTCGGCAGCACCGAGGCCGAGCAGGCCGGGCTGGCCTACGGCATCGGCTGGGGACTGCTCACGCGCACGAAGTACGGACCGGCCTTCTTCAAGGAAGGCCATGGCGACGGCGCGAACACCTTCGCGATCTGCTTCCCCAGGCGACGCGACTGCATGATCATCCTCGCCAACAGCGACAACGGCGAGTTCGCCTTCCGCCCGCTGCTCGAGTCGGTGCTCGGCAACGACGTCACGCCATGGACGTGGGAGGGGTACACCGAGCTGCTCCTCCGTGCCCCCACCGACTGACGCGCCTACGCCTCGACCTCGTCCTCCACTGCGTCGTGGTCACCGGTGCGCCCCGGCCCGTTCAGCTTGTTGCGCAGCGTGCGCACGCTGATGCCGAGCAGCTCAGCGGCCCGGGTGCGGTTGTTGCCCGAGGCCTCGAGCGCGCGCTGGATCAGCGCCGTCTCCGCCTCGTTCACGTTCAGGGTGCCGAGCCAGACGCCGTCACCGCCGTTGGCGCCGGCGGCCGGGACCGACCCAGGCGTGGGACTCCGGACCGCCGCACCCGCCCGCGGCGTGGGGGACATCACGCTGCTGGCCACGTCCAGGCCGTAGCGCACCGCATCGAAGGCCGCCGGTGAGAGCATCGACTCGTTCGAGAGGATCACCGCCCGCTCCACTGCGTGCTGCAGCTCGCGGACGTTGCCCGGCCACGGGTACCGCTGCAGCATCTCGATGGCCTCGGGGGTGATGCCCTTGACGTCCTTCTTGATGTCGGCGGCGGTGCGCATCACGAAGCGGTACGCCAGCAGCGGGATGTCCTCGGGCCGCTCGCGCAGCGGCGCGATCATGATCGGGATCGTGCTCAGGCGGTAGTACAGGTCCTGGCGGAACGTGCCGTTGGCGGCGTCCGCCTGCAGCTTGCGGTTGGTGGTGGCGATGATCCTCACGTCCACTCGTATCGGGCTCGTGCCGCCGACCCGCTCGAACTCCTGCTCCTGCAGCACGCGCAGCAGCTTCGCCTGCAGGTCGAGGCGCATCTCGCTCACCTCATCCAGCAGCAGCGTGCCGCGGTGCGCCCGCTCGAATGCGCCCTCCACCCGCTTGAGCGCCCCCGTGAACGCCCCCTTCTCGTGGCCGAACAGTGCGCTCTCGATCAGCCCCTCCGGCAGCGCGGCGCAGTTGAGCTGGATGAAGGGCTTGTCGCGGCGGTCACTCTGGTCGTGCAGCGCACGTGCGAGCAGCTCCTTGCCGGTGCCCGACTCCCCCTGCAGCAGCACGGTGGCGCGGGTCGGCGCCGCCATCGCCACGGTCTGCATCAGCCGGCGCATCACCTGGCTGTCACCGATGATCTGGCGCTCGTTGCGAAACTCCATCACCTCGCGGCGCAGGGCATCGTTTTCCCGGCGCAGCCGGACGAGCTCGAGCGCCTGCTCCACCGCCAGCTCGAGCTGCTGCGGCCGGACGGGCTTGGTGATGTAGTCCACCGCGCCGGCCTTGATGCTCGCCACCGCATGCTCGATCGAGGCGTAGCCGGTGAGCATGATCAGCGGCACGTCGTACCCCTCCCGCCGCAGCAGGGAGAGGAACTCCAGCCCCGACAGCCCCGGCATCCGGTAGTCGGAGATGACCAGGTCCACGTCCCCCCGGGCCAGCACCTGCAGGGCCTCGGGCACGTTCCGGGCGCCGACCGGGGTGTGGCCCGCCTGCTCGAGGGTGTCCTCGAGGATCAGGCCGACACTCGGTTCATCGTCGACGTACAGGATCGTGGCCATGCCGGGGAGCTGCGAGGGGAGAAACCAGCGAGCCCTGGCCGGCCACGACAGGGCTCGGAGCCGGCTCAGACACGCACCGGAAGGGTCAAGCGGCAAAACGTTCCGTCCGATACCTCACAAGAGTAGAACCGCGTCCCGCACGTGCAAGGCGCAGTACCGCCCGGCGTGTCGGCGACCGGATTAGGACGTTCTCATCCTCACGGAGCTCCGTTTCATGCGGGTCACGACGGCGCAGGCGCAGCGGTCACAGCTGGACTACATCCAGGGCAACCTGCAGCGCCTGGTGAAGGCGCAGGACCAGGCGGCCACGGGGAAGCGCTTCAAGCGCGGCTCCGAGGATCCCGCGGCCACCGCCGACGTCATGCGCGCCGACAGCACCATTGCCAGCAACACGCAGCTCGGCCGCAACGGCGACCTCGCCATCGCCCGCGCCAGCGAGGAGGACCGCGTCCTCAGCAACCTGCTGCTCGTCACCGAGCGGGCCCGCGAGATCGCCTCGCAGCAGTCCGGCTCCACCGCCGACGCCAAGACGCGCATCATCGCCAAGGCCGAGATCGACCAGCTGATCGAGTCGAGCATCGCGCTCGGCAACACCCGATTCAACAATGGCTTCCTGTTCGGCGCCTCGCGCAGCACCGAGGAACCGCTGGCCAACACGCCCACCTCCGCGACCCCGTACGCCACCAACCCCGCCACGCTCACGAACCCGCAGTTCGAGGTGATGCCCGGCGTGGTGTCGGCGCCCAACCACAACGCCCACGAGATTTTCGTCGACACCAACACGCTGGTGGCGCTGCGCGACCTGTCCACCGCCCTCGCCAGCAACGACGTGCCGAACATCACCGCAGCGCTCACCACGCTCAGCACCGCCAGTGACGGCGTCTCGCGCCTGCTCGGCGAGACCGGCGCGAAGGTGAACCAGTACGAGACCATCAAGGTGCAGATGGCCGACGCGATGCTCGACACGAAGACGCGCCGCTCGCTGCTGCACGACATCGACCTCACCGATGCCGCGGCGAACTTCGCCCAGGCGCAGTCGGCCTACCAGGCGGCGCTGAGCGCGGCCAGCAAGGTGCTCAACCTCAACGTCCTGGACTACCTGCGATGAGCGCCGTGCTGACGGGTGAGGCCTCCGTGCTGGTGGAGTCGGTGCTGCTGGGCCCCCTCGCGCTGCGGCGCGACACGGTGATCACGTTCGCCACCGGCCTGCCGGGCTTCGCGTCCCTCACGCGCTTTGCGCTGGTCGAGACGCAGCGCGACGACCTCGTGTGGCTGCAGAGCCTGGACGACACCGGCATCACCTTCCTGCTCGCGGACCCGTTCGCGCTCGTGCCCGGCTTCGAGATGGAACTGCCGGCAGCTGACCTGGCGGCGTTCGGCGGTGATGCGTCCGCGTCGCACCTGCTGGTGCTGGCCGTTGCACAGCTCGAGGGTGGAGCGCCGGTGTCGGCCAACCTCCAGAGCCCGGTCGTCATCGACCGGGACCGGCGGATCGGGCGCCAGGTGGTGCTGCCCGACTCGCGCTACGGCATGCAGCACCCGATCTCGCTGGCCTGACCACGCGCGCTCAGTCTCTGAGCGCGGCGACGCCGAGTGCGGCGCTCACGCGCGTGAGCACCGACGCCCAGTCGCCACGCGCCGGCTGGCGGAAGAGCCGCGCCGAGGAGTACCAGGGCGTCTGGATGCCGTCCATGCCCCAGCGCCAGTCAGGCACCTGCGGCAGCAGGATCCACACTGGTACGCCGAGCGCGCCGGCGAGGTGGGCGATGCCGGTGTCCACGGTGATGAGGAGGTCGAGGGTGCAGAGCAGGCGGGCGGTGTGGAGCCAGTCACCGGGCGCCGGCACCTCGCACCGTCCCGATGGCAGCGCATCGGCCGTCACGCCATGCTGCAGGCAGACGAAGGTGATCGACGGGTGCGTGCGCATCAGGCCGTGCAGCATCGGCGCCGGGATGGAGCGGACGGCGTCGTTGCGGTGCGCGGGATTGCCGGCCCAGACCACGCCGACGCGCTGCGCGCCGCGGCCGGCCAGGCGGCGCCGCACGCCGGGCAGGGTGAGGTACGCGGCGTCACCAGGCGTCCAGTCGGTGTCGGTGCCGAGTCGCTCGGGGAGCGAGAGCAGCGGGACGAAGTAGTCGGCGTTGACACGCGCGCCCCGGGCGACGGCGTCGTACCCCGCCGCCGTGAGCAGTGCCACGGCGTCTGGCTGGCAGCCGATCACCACCCGCGCCGCCGCGGCGAACGCCGGGTGGTGGGCAAACCGCAGGAACTGGAACTGGTCGCCCACGCCCTGCTCGCCGAGCAGGAGGATGGTCTTCCCGTCCAGCGGTTCGCCGCGCCACGACAGCGCATCGGTGTCGGGGTGTGGCAGCGCGCGGGCCTCGAAGTCGCGCCAGCCGGCGGCGGCTTCACCACGCAGGTGGTGCAGCGACCCGCGCGTCATGAGCGCCCCGGCGGAGTGCGGACGTGCCCGCAGGCTCGCCTCGCAGAGTTCCATCGCCCCGTCGAGATCCGCCAGGTCGTGCCGGATCAGTGCCGCGGTGAGCAGTGCCACGGGGTCGTGCGGGGCCTGTGCCAGTGCGTGTTGCACCTCCGTCCACGCCTCGTCGGGGAGCAGCGCCTCGCGGAGTGCGGCGGCGAGGGCGGAGGCTGCCGCCGCGTCGCCCGGTCGCTCGGCGCGCACGCGGCGGAACGAGTGCACGGCATCGGCACCCGCGCCGGCGTCCACCAGTGCGCGGCCGAGGGCGAACTCGGATTCGATGTCGGGGCGCGCCGCCACCCGGATGGCCCGGCGCAGCGTCTCGCGGGCGTCCAGCACCTGCCCCGCGAGCTGCTGGGCGTTGGCGAGGATCAGGTGCAGGGAGAGCACGGCCGGTGCCAGCACCACCGCCTCGCGATAGCGCGCCACGGCGCCCTCGTGGTCGCCGCGATCGCTGCGCACCGCCCCCTCGGCGCAGAGTGTGATGGCCGTCACCTCGGCAGAGAGGCGTGTGCTCATGCCGATGTCCCACGCAGCATGGTGACCTGCTGGCGCACGGCATCGAGTGGTGCGCTCCACTCGAACAGCGCCGCCTGCCGCACCAGCGTCACCGAGTCGTACCACGGCGTGTCGGGGCGATCGACCATCCAGCGCCAGTCGGGCACGAACGGCACCAGCAGCAGCGTGCGCACGCCGAGCGCACCGGCCAGGTGGGCGACCGCGGTGTCCACCGTCACCAGCAGGTCGAGCCGGGTGAGCGCATGCGCGGTGTCGTTCATCGTGTGCAGCATCCCGCCGAGGTCCGTGAGCCGCCCCTGCAGTGGCTCCGGGAGCGGAGTGTGTGCGTCGTGCCGCTGCAGCGCGATCCAGTGCACACCGGCGACGGCCGTGAGCGGGGCGAGCAGCTCGCTGCGGATCGAGCGTCGGGCGTCGTTGCGGTGCTGCGGATTGCCGCTCCACACCAGTCCCACGCGCGGCGCGGCCACGGGCAGCGCCTGCGCGATGGGCTCCGGGCAGGCACCCACGGGCGTGAGCCACGGGGTGCCGCTCACGTCGGCTGGCGACCGCACCCCGAGAAGGCATGGCAGCGACATGAGGCTGGCGTGGACGTCGTGCGCGGGCACGGGAGCGTCGGTGGCAATCACGGCGCTCACCCCCGGCACCGCGGACAGCAGGGTGGTGAGCGGTGCCGCGCAACGCAGTGTCACGCGGCCGCCGCGCGCCGCGACCTGTGTGGCGAAACGCGCGAACATGACCTGGTCACCCAGCCCCTGTTCGCCATCGAGCAGGATGTGGCGTCCGTCCAGCGGTGCCCCATCCCAGCGCGGCGAGGCGAAGCGGCGCAGGCCGAGGTTGAGCTCCGGCACGGCGAGGCGCGCCTCGTGCGCCGCCCAGCCCTCCTGCCAGCGTCCGAGCATGAGCAGGTGCAGCCCGCGTGCGAACTGCAGCTCGGCCGATGCGGGATCGATGGCGAGTGCGGCATCGTAGGTGTCGAGCACCACGTCCCACTCGCCGAAGTCCTTGAGGATCTCGGCCGAGTTGCGGAGCGCCGGCACGCTGTGCGGGGCCAGCTCGAGCGCGCGGGTGGCGGCCTGCAGCGCGAGTGTCGGGTGCCCGCTGGCCTGGAGGATGCCGGCGAGGTTGCTGAACGTCTCGCTGCGATCGGGATACTGCAGGGTGAGCGCGTGGAAGGCGCGCACGGCCTCGTCGTAGGCACCGCGGCGGCGCAGTGCGTCGGCCTCGGCCACCAGGCGGCCGTACTGCGAGGAGGCGAGCACGCTGCGATGCGGCGGCCGCATCGGGAGCCGGCGGGTCCGGGTCATCCGTCCTTCCGGTCGAGCCACTCGGTGATGCACTGGCGCACCGTGCACACCACGTCGCTCCAGTCGCCGGAGCGCTGCTGGCGGATGATGCGCATGGACGGGTAGTAGTCGGAGGCGGTGCGATCACGCCCCCAGCGCCATTCGGCCGGGTGCGCGACCATGAGCCAGGTGGAGAGGCCCATCGCGCCGGCCACGTGTGCGACAGCGGTGTCCACCGTCAGGATCACGTCGCATTCCGCCATGACGTGCGCGGTCTCGCCCATGTCCACGCACTCCGGCACGACATCGGTGACGGTGCGTTTCAGGGCGGGGGGCACGAGTTCGAGTTCGGCACGCGGTGGTCCCTGCTGCAGCACGATCACCTTCACCGACGGCTGGTCCAGCGCGGGCAGGAGGGCGGTGAGGGGCATGGAGCGGGTGCGGTCATCGGCGTGGAGCGGCGTGCCGGCCCACACCAGCCCGATGCGGATGGTGCCGCGTGCGGGTGCCGGGAGGCGGCGTGCGCAGGCCGGTGGTGCGCCTGGTGCCGACAGGTAGGGCACGAGGTGCGACTGCATGTGGCCACCCGTGCGCATGAGGTGCGGCAGCGAGAGCAGGTCCACGTGCAACTGGTGTGGCGGCGGTGGCCGGTCGGCCGCCACCACGGCGTCGATCCCGGGCGCGGTCTTCAGCAGCCGGATGAGCGGCTGCGCCACCTGCACGGTGACCGTGCCGGCGCCGACGGCGCGGAGGAAGCAGGCCCATCGCACGAACTGCACCTGGTCGCCCAGCCCCTGCTCGGCGCGCACGAGGATGTGGCGTCCGGTGAGGTCGCCGCCGGTCCAGCGCGGCGAGTTCGGTGTGTGCGGCCGCTGCCGGAAGGTGGGCAGCTCGAGGCGGCGTTCGTACAGCGTCCACCCTTCGTCGTGGCGCCCGACGGTGCGCAGCAGCATCGCGTGCGTGAGCGCGAGGTTGAGGTCCTCCGGTGCACTCGCGCGCACGCGGTCGCAGAGTGCGAGTGCGGCGTCGATGTGCCCGTCGCGGTGCAGCAGCAGCGCGGTGGTGTTGGCGATCGACGGGTCACCGGGGGCGAGGGTGGCGGCATGGCGCGCGGCCGCGAGGCCGTCACCGATGCGTCCCGCGAGGCGCAGTGATTCCGCGGCATCGCGCCAGGCGGTGGCGTCGGTGGTTTGCAGCATCGCGGCGGCGAGGAAGGCCTGCGCCGCCTGGTCGGTGTCGCCCGTCATGCGGTACGCCTGCGCGAGCTGCGTGAAGCTGTCGGCGCGCTGGCCGTCGAGGGCGATGGCGCGGATCAGTTCACGTTGCGCATCGGCAAGGCGCGCGGCGCTGCGCAGCGCGACGCCGTGCAGTGCGGCGACTTCGGCGTCGTTCGGCGTGAGTGCGACGGCGGCGCGGTAGCGCGCGAGTCCGGCGTCGGTGAGGCCGGCCTGGAGGGCGCGGGCGCCGGCGAGGCACTCCTGCAGCGCACGGTCGCGCCGGGACGGTGCACTCGGCCTGAGCGCGACGTGAAAGGGGGGGCGGGTGGACATGTCCGATCGAGGATCGGCACGGAAACAGATGCCGCTGAAGCAAGCGCGACCATTTCCTCAAGTCCCGGTCGGGGCTGCCGAGACTGAGGGGGGAACCGGAGGCCGATTCGCGGTGCCGGGGGGAGCATGGATGCTCCACAGCCAATCATGGAGGATTTGTCCCAATGCGTATCAACACGAACGTCGGTGCCCTGAACTCGTCCAAGAACGCGTTCATCAACACCATGTCGACGGAAAGCTCGATGCGGAAGCTGTCGTCGGGCCTGCGGATCAGCCGCGCCGCCGATGATGCCGCCGGTCTCTCCATCGCCAACAAGCTCCGGGCCCAGAGCCGCTCGCTGACGGTGGCGGCTGCGAACTCCGAGCAGGGCAACGCGATGCTCCAGATCGCGGAAGGTTCGGCCTCGACGATCCAGAAGATCCTCGAGCGCCAGAAGGAACTGATCATCCAGCGCGAGTCGACGGGCAACAACAACTCCGTCACCACCACGCTGAACACCGAGATCAGCACGTTGAGCTCGGAGGTGGACCGCATCATCTCGTCCACCAACTTCCAGGGTTCGAGCGTCTTCACGAACCTGTCGTTCCAGGTGTCCGACGGCACGGCCGGCGGGCAGGTGTCGGTGAACGCCGCGCTGACCTCCTCCACGGTGTCGCTGGCCGGCACGGCCTCGATCTCCACGGTGGACACGGCACTCACCGCGATCAACTCGGTGCTGGCGAACATCGGTGCCGGCCAGAACCGCCTCGACTACACGGTGCAGAACCTGAAGTCGGCGGTGGTGAACGTGAAGGCAGCGGAATCGACCATCCGCGACGTGGACATGGCCGAGGAAATGGCCAACTACACGAAGAACAACATCCTGACCCAGGCGGCACAGGCCATGCTCGCCCAGGCGAACCAGAGCTCGCAGAGCGTGCTGAGTCTCCTGCGCTGATCCTGACCTGATGTGAATGACACCGTCCGGCCGTGACGTATCGCACGTGACGGCCGGCGGTGCACTGGGAGGAGTGACCCATGGGAACGAGCATCAACATCGGCGGGCTGGTGTCCGGCGTGCAGTGGCAGGACCTGGTGGACCAGATGGCGGCCGCCGACAAGGCGCGCACCGTCACGCCGCTGCAGACCCGCATCACCGACGCCGACAAGCGCAAGGCGGCGTGGACGGAGCTGAACGGGCTGGTGAAGAAGCTGCAGGACGCCGGCACGGCGCTGAAGCTCGGCACCGCGTTCACCGACTACGCCGCGACCGTCTCGCCGAGTACGCAGACGAACCGCACGCTGCTGAGCACCTCCGCCACGTCGGCTGCCCGTCCCGGGTCGTACCGCGTGGAGGTGGTGGACCTCGCGCGCGCCGAGAAGCTGAGTGGCGCGGTCGTGAGCGATGCGACGGCGGCGCTGGGCATCGCCGGCTCGTTCTCCGTCGCCGGCCAGGGGGTGACCATCGCGGCCACCGACTCGCTCGAGGGAGTGCGCGACAAGATCAATGCCCTGAACAGCGGCGCCACGGCCACCAAGGTCTCGGCGTCGGTGCTGACCAGCGCCGCCGGCCAGAAGCGGCTGGTGCTCTCAGCCGACACCGTCGGCAGCGCCGGCACGGGGCTGGTGGATGGCAGCGAGGGGGTGCTGCGCGACCTCGGCTTCGTGGACTCGCGCTCGCGCGCCGTGCCGTCGTCGGGGCTGGCGATTGCCGCCGCCCTCGGGGTCACGACGCCGCCGCCGAGCAGCATCCGCGTGGGCACGCGCACGATCAGTGTCGACCTGTCGGTGGACTCGATCGCCTCGATCGTGGCCAAGATCCGCGCTGCGGGTGGCCAGGCCGAGGTGCAGTCCGAGACCGTCGGCGGGGTGCCGTCGTACCGCATGAGCGTCGGAGCCAACGTGACGGCGACCGCCGACGCGAACAGCGCCGACACGCTGGCCGCGCTCGGCTTCGCCGCCGGTGCACAGGGGAGCGTGCAGCAGGTGGTGGCCTCGGGGCTCGCGTTCCAGGGGGCCGACGACTCGCCGGCCTCGGACACGACGCGGCTCATCGACCTCAAGTCGGGTGGCGTGTCGCTCGGCGTGAGCGTGGGTGACACGCTGACGTTCAGCGGCCAGCGCGGCGACGGCTCCACCGTGACCACGTCCTTCGTGGTGGGCGGCGCCGACACGCTCGCGACGCTGCTGGCGAAGATGAACGATGCCACCACCGGCTTCGGTGCCGGCAGCCGGCCGGCGCGGGCGTCGATCGACGCGGACGGCAAGCTGCGCCTCAACGATGGCACCGGCGGCGACTCGCGGCTGCGCCTGGCGATGAGCGTGGCGCCCGCGGCCGGCGGCGCGCCGGCCGCGCTGCTCGGCACCTTCGGCACCGAGACCGTGGGCCGCTCGCGGGCGATGGTGGCCGGCAGCGACGCGCAGGTGCGCGTGGATGGCGTGCTGCTCACGCGCGCGACCAACACCATCGGCGATGCGCTGGATGGCGTGACGCTCAACCTCCTGCAGGCGGAAGTCGGCACCGAGGTGGACCTCACCGTCACCCGCAACCTGGAGACGTCCGTCACGGCGGTGAAGGACTTCGCCAAGGCGTACAACGACATCGTCACGTTCGAGGCCGGCCAGCAGCTCTCGGGCCAGCCGCTGCAGTACGACAGCACGCTGCGGCGGATGCTGTCGTCGTTCACGGCGGCGCTGCGCACGCAGGTGCCGGCGGGCGGTGCGTACGATCGCGGCGCCCGTGCCGGCTTCACCCTCACCCGCTCGGGGGCGATCGAGGTGGACGAGACCGTGCTGCGCGGGGCGATGGGTGCGAACCTGGGCGGCGTGCAGGCCCTGTTCGGCACCGCCGGCATCGGCAACGCGATGGTGAGCGCGACGGCGTTCGCCTCGCGCGTCGGCGACGGCACGATCACGACCGAGATCAGCAACATCACCAACTCGAACTCGCGGCTCACCAAGCGCATGAACGAGTTGCAGGACCGGGTGGACGCACGCCGTGCCGCCCTGATCCAGCGGTTCACCTCGATGGAGCTGGCGATGAACCGGCTGCAGCAGCAGGGCACGGCACTGACCCAGTCGGTCTCCGCGCTCAGCGCCACCGCCTGACCATGCGCCCCGTCACCCCCTTCCTCCTCGCCCCGCATTCATCGTGACCTACCCATCACGTGCCACGCAGTACCGGGAGCTGCAGGTCATGTCGGCCTCGCCGGCCCGCCTCACCGTCCTCCTGTTCGAGCACCTCGAGGTCGTGCTGCGACGCGCGCAGACGGCCATGCGCAACAACCAGGTGGAACAGCGCGTCACGAACCTCGGGCGCGCCCGCGAGATCGTGAGCGAGCTGCTCGGCACGCTCGACATCGACCGCGGTGGCGACATCGCCCTCGAGCTCTCGATGCTTTACGCCTTCCTGCTCGGCGAGCTGGTGGACGTGGGGATCCGGCGGGATGCGGCGCACCTGGGGCGGCTGATCGGGATCGTGAACACGCTCAGCACCGCCTTCTCCGCCGCCGCCGCGCAGCTCGACGAGCAGCGCCTGGCCGCCCCGCTGGCCGCCTCGGCCTGACCGCTGGTGCGCCCGGAGTTCTCCCCCGCCGCCGCCGTGCTGCAGCTCCTCGCCCGCGCCGACGCGCTGGCGTCGACCGCCACGGCGGCCATCGCGTCGGGGGATGAGGCCCAGCTGGCGGCGACGCTGGACGAGCGCCAGGCGGTGATCGAGGCGGTGGAGACCGCCAGCCGGGCCGTCACGGCCCCCCCGGCGGACCTCCGGGCGACCCTTCTCGCCGCCGCACGGCAGAGCCTGACACTCGGGCTGGCGGCACGGAATTCCGCCGCTCTCGCCCGTGAGCAAGTCGTGGCCGAGCTCGCCACCCTCGACGCCCGCCAGCACGCCTCGCACGAATACCAGTCGGGCTCGGCGCAGGCCACCATCGACGTCGTGCTCTGACCGCGTCCGGCCCCCTCCCGACGCCGGGACATTCCGACCCGCGCGTCCCATGTTGCTCCACGCGCCGTCATGCGTCGAAAGGGCGATGTCACAGACCTCCCAGATCTCCAGCCATATGCTGACGCCGCGATGGACTCACGCGATCGACGTGCGCGCCGAGTCCCGCCGCGAGGACTCGATCACGCTCATGGCCATGGGGCTCTCCCTGCTCGCTGTCCTGCGCGACCAGCCAGTGCCGTTGTCGCCCGTGCCGCGGGCCGACCTGCCGCGCCGCGCGCCACAGCGCCCGCCGGCCGGCCTCCCCGTCCGCAAGCCGACCCCCATCAGCGTGCCGCAGGAAATCGAGGAACTCCCCGACCTCTCCGCCGCACCAGGGGCCGCGCCCGCAGGACGCTGAGCACCCGGAACGCCGCCGCCGGAAATCCCGTCGGTAGATTACTAAAGGTTCATACGTTTCCGCCGATACCCTCCCTACGGAGGTAGACAACCATGCAGATCAACGGGAAGGGCAGGATCGACCCCAACGCGCTTGGCAGCATCAAGCCGGGGGCAGCGGATCGCGGAACGTCTCCACGACGCACCGAGACCGCGGCAGCGACGCCGGAGCGTCCGAAACAGGACACCGTGTCGTTCAGCGATGAGGCGCGGGCCCTGGCGAGCGGGACGTCGACGCGCGCTGCGGCCAGCACCGAGCGGGTCGAGGACGTGAAGCAGCGCGTGCTGATGGGCGCGTACAACACGGCCGAGATGGCCGGCGAAGTGGCGAAGCGCATCCTCCAGCGCGGCGATCTCTGAGATCGCCCGGGCCCCCGGGCCCGGACGCCTGCAGTTCAAGGACGGCCGTGCAGCGCATGCTGTGCGGCCGTCCGTGCGTCTGCCGCATGCCGGCCGGCTGCACGGCCTGATGGCCTGACGGCGCGCCGCGCGCGCGGCACCCGTCCTGGGCACGCCACCGCCGTGCCCCCTGCCCGCGCAGGCCCGCGCAGACTGGTGCCCGCACGCGCGCCAGGCCGCAGCGCACGCGCACCGCGACACGCGCCGGCACGCACTCAAGACGCGACGAGACCGGACGACACTCCCCTGCGGGGCCGATGGCCCGCCACGCATGCGGAACGGCACCCTCGCCGTTCACACCGACCGGCACGTGCACGCCCGGTGCACGTCTTCCCCTCGTCAACGGCAGAGACGCGAACATGAAGTTCCTGGTTGTGGATGATTCAGCAACGATGCGCCGGATCGTGGTGAACTCGCTCCAGCGCATCGGCTTCACCAGCTGCGTCGAGGCGGGTGACGGCATCGAGGCGCTGGCCAAGTTCGACAGCTCGATCGCCTTCGTGATCACCGACTGGAACATGCCGAACATGTCCGGCACGGAGCTGGTCCAGGCGCTGCGGCAGCGCGAGGACGGCCGCACGGTGCCGGTGCTGATGGTGACCGCGCGCAGCGTGCGCGAGGACATCATCACCGCGCTCGAGGCGGGGGTGAACAACTACATCGTCAAGCCCTTCACGCCCCAGGTGCTGAAGGAGAAGATCGAGAGCCTCATCGTCACGCCGGCGGCATGACCATGTCCAACGAACGCGCCTCGGACCTGATGTACGACACCGCCTCGACGCTCCGCCTGCTGGATGCCGAGCTGGGTGAGCTGGCGCCGCGCAAGCCGGCCGAGGTGCAGCCGGCCACCGCCGCCGCCGTCGCCGCCATCGGTGCCACCGACCGCGTGCTCCCGCTCCTGCCCGCGCTGTTCGTGCGCGCGATGGGCGAGGTGCACGCCATGCTCGACTCGATCCGCACCGGCCGCGAGCACATCCGCGCCGCCGCCACCGAGCGCCTCGCGCACACCAACGAGAAGCTCGACGAGGTCTCGTCGGCCACCGCCAACGCCGCCCTCGACATCATGGACGCCCTCGACCGCGCGATCCTGAAGGTGGACGAGCTCGAGGCCGATGAGGTGGCGTCGGATGCCACCCGTGGCGCCGCCGTCCGCGGTGAGCTGCGCGACGAGCTGTTCGCCGTCATGGGCCACATGCAGTTCCAGGACATCACCTCGCAGCAGATCATGCACGTGCAGTCGCTGCTGGCCGAGATGGAGGGGCGCCTGACCGAGATCGCCAACCTCTTCGACCACCAGGCCGGCGACGGCGCGCACGACCTGGCCCCGGTGCTCGCCCCGCGGACGCAGAAGGACGCCCACTCGTTCGACCCGAATGCGACGCTGAAGGAGGCGGAGACCCGCCAGGCGCTGGCCGACTCGCTCGTGGAGCGTGGCACGAATGCCGGCTGACGCAGGGGCCGGCGCGCGCCGGCCGGTGGCGGTGCGATGATCCCCGCGGCACTCAACGACGCGGCGTTCATCATCATGCAGCTGGAGCCGTCGGAGCTGGAGGACATCAAGGCGCTGCGCGACACGCTGCGGCACTTCGCGGTCTTCGATGCGGAGGCCTCACCGCAGGTGCGGGCCCACGCGCAGCAGGCGGCCACGCAGCTCAACCTGATCCTGCTCGGCGCCGGCGACGAGCCGGCGGCGCTGCTGGCGTCGGCGAGCCAGGCCATCGCGGCGGCCGTCAAGGCGGCCGAGGAGGCAGGGCGCGGTGCCGTCCGCGCGACGCTCACCGACCTGGTGGCCATCGTGCGGGACGAGTCCGACGTGGAGGCGCTGGCCGAGGCGATGGACGCCGGCGTGCCGCCGGCACCGACGCCCGTTCCTGCCCGGCCCACAGACCGCGCGGCGGTCGCGGTCGCCCCAGCGCCCGCGCCGGTGACGCCTGTGCCGCACGTGCCCGCGGCGCGGGACGGCGGCACGATCCCCGATGACGCCGATCTCTCGCTCCTGGCCGACTTCATCGCGGAGAGCCGCGAGTCGATGACCGGCGCCGAGGCGGCGCTGCTCGCGCTCGAGGCGAATCCCGCTGACAGCGAGGCCGTCAACACCGTCTTCCGTGCCTTCCACACGGTGAAGGGCACGGCGGCGTTCATGGGACTCGACCGTCTCGCCGAGTTCGCGCACCACGCGGAGTCGCTGCTGAGCCGCGTGCGGGACCGTGAGCTGGACTACACGCAGCCGGTGGCCGACCTGTCGCTGCGCTCGAACGACGTGCTCGGCGAGTTCCTGGACGCGGTGGAGAAGTCGGTGCAGACGCACGAGGTGATCACGCTGCCCTCGGACTACGCCGCGCTGATGCACGACCTGCTGCATGTCGACGCAATGCTCGCCGGGGTGGCGCCGGCCGCGCCGGCCCCCGCGTCACCCGCCGCGGCGGTGACGCGGGCCGCGGTCACCACGGCCCCGGTGGGGCGCGTGGTGGAGCCCTCCGCCCGCACCGTGGCGCGCGCCGACAGCGACCTCAGCGTGCGCGTGCGCACCGACCGGCTGGACCGGCTGATCGACATGGTCGGCGAGCTCGTGATCGCCCAGTCGATGATCGCCGCCGATCCCGCCGTGACGGCCGTCGGCCAGCACGACCTGGTGAAGAAGGTCTCGCACGCCGGCAAGATCATGCGCGAGCTGCAGGACCTGAGCATGTCGATGCGGATGGTGCCGCTGAAGCCCACCTTCCAGAAGCTCACGCGCCTGGTGCGCGACGTGGCGCTGAAGGCCGGCAAGGTGGTGGAGTTCATCACCGACGGCGAGGAGACGGAGCTCGATCGCAACATGGTGGACGCGATCGCCGATCCGCTGGTGCACATGGTGCGCAATGCCGTCGACCACGGGGTCGAGGGGCCGGCTGACCGCGAGCGGTCGGGCAAGCCCCGCGCCGGCCGCGTGACGCTCTCCGCCTTCCAGCAGGGCGGCAGCGTGATCGTGGAGCTGCGCGACGACGGGCGGGGGCTGAACCGCGACCGCATCCTCGCCAAGGCGATCGAGAAGGGGCTGGTGTCGCCCTCGCAGTCGCTCACCGACTCCGAGATCAACGCCCTGATCTTCGCGGCCGGCTTCAGCACCGCCGAGCAGCTCACCGACATCTCCGGGCGCGGGGTCGGGATGGACGTGGTGCGCCGCAACATCGAGTCGATCCGCGGCCGCATCGACATCCAGTCGGTGCTCGGCCGGGGCACCACCTTCCAGATCCGGCTGCCGCTGACGCTCGCCGTCACCGACGGCATGCTGGTGCGGGTGGGCGACGAGCGCTACATCGTGCCGCTGACGAGCATTGCGCTGAGCTTCCGCCCCGAGCGCGAGATGATGTCCACCATCCCGCCCCATGGCGAGGTGGTGATGCTCCGCGGCGAAGTGATGCCGGTGGTGCGCCTGCACCAGCTCTTCGGCATCCCCGGCGCGGTGCGGGACCCGAGCGCGGCGATCCTGATGATCGTGGGCGAGGGGGAGCACCGCGTGGCGCTGCTCGTGGACCAGCTCCTGGGCCAGCAGCAGGTGGTGGCCAAGGCACTCGGTGATGGCGTGGGCGAGATCCCCGGCATCTCCGGCGGCGCGATCCTGAGCGATGGCCGCGTGGGCCTGATCATCGACGTCGCGCGCATGTCCGCCCTGGTGCGCAGCGGCGACCCGCGCCCGCGTGGCGTGCCGGTGGCCGCCTGAGCACCACCTCAAGCCGCGCCCGTCGCAGGACGACACTCACCCGGGACCTGCGTCCTCGCTTTGCCGTTGCACATCCGAATCCCTGGAGAAGGTATGACCAGCACCGTTGACCGCGCCCCCGCCTCGCTTGGCGGCAAGTACCTGACGTTCTTCCTTGCCGGCGAGGAGTACGGCGTGGAGATCCTCCGCGTGCAGGAGATCATCAGCATGATGCCGGTGACGCGCGTCCCGCGCACGCCGCCGTACATCCGCGGGGTGATCAACCTGCGCGGCAAGGTGATCCCGATCATGGATCTGCGCGAGAAGTTCGGGATGCCGGCCAGCACCGAGCCGGAGCAGGTGATGATCGTGGTGCAGGTGGCCGGCGTGCAGATCGGCGTGGTGGCCGACAAGGTCTCGGAAGTCGCGAGCATCGCCAGCGAGGACATCGACCCCACGCCCGACTTCGGGGCCGAGATCCACACCGAGTTCCTGCTCGGCCTCGGCAAGTCGAACGGGCGCCTGCGGCTGCTGCTCGACATCGAGCGTGTGCTGTCCACCGACGAGGTGTCCGCGATCGCGTCGCTGCCGGGCCTCGCGCAGGGTGCGTGATCGCGACGTCCGCGAACCCCCGCCGCCGAGTCGGACCTCCCCCGCCACCCCGCCCGCATGTCGACCATCGGCACCCCTGACACGCTGCCCAGCGAACCGCTGCTGACGGCGCCCGACCTGACGCCCGACGACTTCCGCCGCGTGCGCCAGATCGCCTACGAACGTGCCGGGCTGGCCATCCCTGCCGGGAAGGAGGGGCTGGTGCGCTCGCGCGTTTCGAAGCGCCTGCGCGACGGCCAGGTCGCCACGTTCCGGGCGTATCTCGACGGCGTCGAGGCGAACCCGAACGGCGAGGAGATGGTCCGCCTCATCGACCTGCTCACGACCAACAAGACCGACTTCTTCCGCGAACCGGCACACTTCGACTTCCTGCGGAACCAGGTGCTGCCGGGGGTGGTGGCGTCGGGCCGTCCGCTGCGCATCTGGAGCGCCGGCTGCTCCACGGGCGAGGAGCCGTACACGCTCGCCATGGTGCTGCGCGAGTCACTGCCGGCGCGCCACGACTTCCGGATTCTCGCCACCGACATCTGCACCCGGGTGGTGGCGGCGGCGCGCGCGGGCACGTTCTCGGCGCAGCAGCTGTCGGACGTGTCGCGCGAGCGGCGTGCCCGCTGGTTCACGGCCACGCCCGATGGCGGCGGCACGGTCGGGCCCGAGCTGCGCACCCCGATCAGCTTCGCGCACCTGAACCTGATGGCGCCCTGGCCGATGAGCGGCCCGTTCGACGCGATCTTCTGTCGCAACGTCATGATCTACTTCGACAAGCCCACGGTGACGCGCCTGGTGGGCCGGTTCCACGAGCTCCTCGCGCCGGGCGGCCACCTGTTCATCGGGCACTCGGAGAGCCTCACCGCGGTCGAGCATCGCTACCGCTACGTGCAGCCTGCGGTGTACGCGAAGTGAGGAGCGCGGCCGACCCCCGCGTGCTGCCGGCGCGCAACGTGATCGTCGGGATGGCCGACATGAAGGTCTCGGCGAACCCCGACGAGACGCTCATCACCTATGCCCTCGGCAGCTGCCTCGGCATCGTCGTGCACGATCCCGTGGCCCGCGTGGCCGGCATGCTGCACGTCATGCTCCCCAGCTCGTCCATCGACGAGGTGAAGGCGAAGTCGCAGCCGGCGATGTTCGTGGACACCGGCGTCCCGATGCTGTTCAGGGAGGCCTATCGCCTCGGGGCCCGCAAGGAACGGATGTCGGTGATCGTCGCCGGCGGCTCGTTCGCGGGCCGCATCGATGCCGAGGACAGCTTCCAGATCGGCAAGCGCAACATGCTCACGCTGCGCAAGCTGCTGTGGAAGAATGGTGTGCTCATCCACGCCGACGACACCGGCGGCGTGCAGCAGTCGCGCACGATGTCCGTGCTGGTCTCCACCGGCCTCGTGCAGCTCCGGACCAACGGGGCGCTCACGGTGCTGTCGCCCGACTCCGGCGCGTTCCAGCCGGCCCCCGCGTTCGCGCCGGCCGCCGCCGCCGTTTCCCAGAGGTAGAGGACCATGACCCTGAACGTGCTCGTGGTGGACGACAGCGCGGTGATGCGCGCGATGATCCGCCGGACCCTGTCACTCAGCGGCATCGCGCTCGGCGAGGTGTTCGAGGCCGCCAACGGTGTCGAGGCGCTGCAGCGCCTGGGCGACCACTGGGTGGACCTCGCCCTGCTGGACGTGAACATGCCGGTCATGGACGGCGAGGAGCTCCTCAGCCGCATCCGGGCCAGCGAGGAATGGCGCGCCCTGGCCGTGATCATCGTCAGCACCGAGAGCAGTGACACACGGCTCGCCCGCCTGCGCGCACACGGCGTCGAGATCGTGCACAAGCCGTTCACCCCGGAACAGCTCCGGAACACCATCCTCCAGGTCACCGGACTCACGCATGCAGCAGCCAGCAACGACAGCGCTTCTTCGAGCGGCGACTTCGACTTTTGAGTCGCTGGTCCTGCTCTTTCCCGAGCCGCTTGCCATCGAGGGCGCGGAGTTCCTGCCGATCGCGGCCGCGGTGGACGTGGCGTACGGTGGCGCCCAGACCGGACGCGTGGCCGTCGCCGTGACCGCCGGCGTGCTGCCGGCGCTGGCCGAGAACATGCTCGGTGCCGCCGCCGCCCCCGATGGCCAGCTCCAGCGCGACGCGCTGGGCGAGCTGGCGAACGTGGTGACGGGCAACGTGCTGCCGCTGGTGCATGGCGCCGCGGCAGTCTTCCGGCTCGCGGCGCCGGTGGCGGCCATTCCCGGGCCATTCCACCCGCGCGCCGGTGAAAGACAGGTGGCGATGGTCCGGCTGCAGATGGACGAGGGCGAGGCCCTGCTGGCGCTCTTCGAGCAGGACGGGGGAGCGGCCCCGGATGACAGCGGCGCCGGTGCGGCGCGCGTCGCGGCGGCGGCGGCGTGATCCGCGTCCTCATCGTCGACGATTCCGCGCTGGTGCGGAAGCTGCTCACCGAGGAGCTGTCGCGCTACGAGGACATCACCGTCGTGGGCACGGCCGTCGACCCGTACGCCGCACGCGAGAAGATCATCGCCCTCAAGCCGGACGTGATCACGCTCGACGTCGAGATGCCCCGCATGGACGGGCTCTCGTTCCTCGTCAAGCTGATGAAGCACTACCCGGTGCCGGTGATCATCGTCAGCTCGCTGACGCCGACGAACAGCGATGCGGCGATTCGCGCGCTCTCGCTCGGCGCCGTGGACGTGATCGGCAAGCCCGGCTCGGCGATGTCGGTGCCGGACATCTCGCGCCAGCTGGTGCAGTCCATCCGGGCGGCGTCGCGGGCGAAGGTGGTGAAGCGCAGCGAGCCGGCGCCCGCCGCGGCCGGCGTGCCGCGCGGCGCGGTGTCGGCCCTGGCGGGACTCGCCATGACACACAAGATCGTGGCGCTCGGCGCCTCCACCGGCGGCACCCAGGCGCTGGAGGCGGTGCTCACGAAGCTGCCCGCCGCGATGCCCGGCATCCTGATCTGCCAGCACATGCCGGAGAAGTTCACCGCCTCCTTCGCGCAGCGCCTGAACAGCACCTGCGCCATGGAAGTGCGGGAGGCGAAGGATGGCGACCTGGTGAAGCCGGGCCTGGCGCTGGTGGCGCCCGGCAACTTCCACATGATGCTGACGATGTCCGGCGCGCAGTACCAGGTGCGGGTGAAGGATGGCCCGCGCGTGCACCACCAGCGGCCGGCCGTGGACGTGCTGTTCGCGAGCGTGGCGAAGCACGCCGGACGCAATGCGGTGGGCGCGATCTTCACCGGCATGGGTGCCGACGGAGCGAAGGGCCTGCTGCAGATGCGCGAGGCCGGTGCACACACGATGGCGCAGGACGAGCAGTCGTGCGTGGTGTTCGGGATGCCGAAGGAGGCGATCAGGATGGGTGCGGCCATCGAGGTGCTGCCACTGAACCAGATCGCGGACGCGCTGCAGGCGTCGGTGGCGCGCGAGCGGATGGCGATGGCGTGACCTGCGGCGTCGGGGCTCCGTGACGCCCTGGGCACGTCGCCGCGTGAACCGGGGCTGATGCACGCGGAGGACGCCCGGGTGCCGCTGTGACCGCGCCCCGGCCGTCCGTAGATTGCGGTCATGTCTGAACTCTCCCTCGAAGGCCACCTCCATCGCCGGTGCGGCGGGCACTACGCGCACGCCGTCGAGGAAGTCACGATCAAGCTCAGCGGCATGACCGCGCGGGTGGACCGCGGCATGTACCGCTGTGACAAGTGCGGCGACAAGCAGCACACCGTGGAGCAGCGCGAGGAAGCGGAAAAGGAGGCCATCCTGACGATGCGGTCCGAGCATCGGCTGCTGACGGGGAAGGAGATCAAGCACTTCCGCGAGTCGATCGGGCTGACACCGGCGCAGCTCGGGGAGCTGCTGCACGGGCTGCCGAAGGGGATCATCGAGGGGTGGGAGAAGGGTCGATACCTGCAGAGCCCGGCCGTCGATGCCATGCTGCGGTCGCTGGCAGACCGCGAGGAGCGGGAGCGGCTGGCGGCGAAGTCGGGGATGACGCTGCCGCCGATGCCGGGCGAGGTGGTGCCGACGCCGGAGGCAGGTGCGGCGGCGGCGGAGTGTGTGGCGGAGGGTGTGCCGGAGGCCGTCGAGGTGACTGCTGCCGAGGTGGGGGACGAGACGGCCCCGGCGTCCGAGCCGGAACCCGATCGCGTGGCGGGCGGCGTTCAGGCAGGGTGAGGCGCGCGGCGTGGCCGCGTGCTCACGGCGCCCTTGCGCCACCGTCCGCCCCCTCCAGCCGCCCATCCGCCGTGCCGCAGTTCATCCGTCGCAGTCCGATGCCCGTGCCGCCCCGTGCCCTGTTCGACTGGCATGCGCGGCCGGGTGCCTTCGAGCGGCTGTCACCAGCGTGGCAGGGGGCGCGGGTGGTCTCTCGCACCGGCGGCATCACCAACGGCAGCCGGGTCGAGGTGGAGGTGCCGCAGCTGGGCGGGCTGGTGCACCAGCGGCTGCTGGTGGAGCACCGCGACTACGTCGAGGGGGAGCGGTTCACCGACGTGCAGCTCTCGGGCCCGTTCGCGCGGTGGGCGCACACGCACAGCATGCTCCCCGGCCCGGACGGGACGAGCATCCTCGAGGACCGCATCGACTACGCGCTGCCGCTGCACCCGCTGGGTGAGCTGGTGGCGGGGTGGTTCGTGACGGGGGAGCTGGAGCGGCTGTTCGACTTCCGGCACGCGCGCACCCGTGACGATCTGCTTCGGCATGCGCAGTACGCCGACCAGCCGCGGCGGACGGTGGCGATCACCGGCGGGACGGGGATGATCGGGCGGGCGCTGACGGCGCTGCTGACCACCGGCGGGCACACCGTGAAATGGATCACGCGCCGGCCCGACGCGGCGCGCGGCGACATCGGCTGGGACCCCGACGCCGGCCGGCTGGACCCGGCGGCACTGGCCGGGGTGGACGCGGTGGTGCACCTGGCCGGCGCGAACGTGGGCGAGCGGTGGACCGACGCGCACAAGCGCGAGATCCGGCAGAGCCGCGAGGCGGGGACGCGGACGCTGGTGCAGGCCATGCTGATGGCATCGGTGGCGCCGGAGTGCCTGATTTCCGGTTCAGCGGTGGGATACTACGGCGATGGTGGCGCGAAGGTGATTGATGAAGAGGCGTCGAAGGGTGCCGGGTTTCTTGCCGACGTGTGCGAGGTCTGGGAGGACGAGGCCCGCAAGGCGGAGGCGGCGGGTGTGCGGGTCGTGATCGCCCGGACCGGGGTCGTGCTGTCGCCGGCCGGTGGCGCGCTGGCCAAGATGCTCCCGGCGTTCCGGCTCGGTGCCGGTGGGCCGATGGGTTCGGGGCAGCAGTGGATGAGCTGGATCTCGCTGGACGACGAGGTGGGCGCATTGCACGCCCTGCTCATGGACCGGAGCTGCCGTGGCACCTTCAACCTGACTGGACCAACGCCGGTCACCAACGCCGAGTTCGGCAGCACGCTGGGGCGGGTGTTGCACCGGCCGGCGTTCGTGCCGGTGCCGGCGTTTGCGCTGACGGCATTGTTCGGCGAGATGGCGCAGTCCACGGTGCTGGACGGGCAACGGGTGGTGCCGGCGCGGCTGCAGGCAACCGGTTATCAGTTCCGGCACGCCACGCTGGAAGCGGCGCTCCGCTTCGAACTTGGCGGGTAGTCCATCCCCGGCCGTCAGGTGAAACTTTCTGACACATCCCCTCGTCTGTCTGGCATGATCGGACCAGCCACGCCGTCGCGTGTCCCTGAGCCCGGACGGAGCCAGAACCAGTGGGCGTAATCATCCTCGAAGGCGTGCTGTTCGTCGCGGCAATCGTGGCGTTCGCCGCCTTTTTGCTGTGGGGCATCAAGGCGTTCACCCCGCTCGGCACCCGGTTGAGGCAGGCGGACAACCGCCGGCTGATCGACCAGCATGCCGCTCTCACCTGTCCCATCCACGGATGGCAGGCGCCGGATTCCCTCGTGCGGCTCCCCAGCGGAGAGCCGCTCTGTTCAAAGTGCTATCAGGAGACTCTTTATGGGCAGCTCGATCGGTGAACGCCTCTCGCAGATGGGGGCCAACCTGCCCTCCAGCGGCGGCGGCGGCGCCAGGAAGGCGGTCCTTGCAGTCGCGATCGTCGGCGCGCTCATCTTCCTCGCCAGCAGCAGCACGTCGTACATCTCCCCGGGCCACGTCGGCATCGTGATCCACCGCGCCGGCGGCGGCGTGGATCGCACGCCCCTCGGCCCCGGCATCCACCTCCGCAACCCGCTCCTCACGTCCATCGAGGAGTACCCGACGTTCATGCAGACGCTGGTCCTGACGCGCGGGAACGCGGAGGGCTCGCCCAACAACGACGAGATCAACGTCAACTCGAAGGAAGGCCAGCCGCTGTCGGTGGACGTATCCATGTCGTTCGAGCTCGACCCGGCGCGCGTGCCGCAGCTTTACCAGACGTTCCGCACCGACATCGCGACGATCCAGCACGGCTACGTGAAGCAGACCATCCGCCAGGCGTTGCAGGAGGTGATCGGCAGTGAGCAGATCGCCGACATCATCGGCCCCAAGAAGGCCGAGGCGGTGGGCCGTGCGCAGACGCTGATCGCACAGCGGCTGCAGCCCTACGGCATCGAGGTGAAGCAGTTCACGCTCAACGAACTGCGCGCCCCGGAGACGGTCATGTCGGCCATCAACACCAAGAACGTGATGCAGCAGCAGGCACTCACGGCACAGAACGAGCTCCAGAAGAACACCTTCCAGGCACAGGGTGACAGCATCAAGGCGGTGGGCCGCGCCAAGGCGATCCTGGCCGAGGCCCAGGCGCAGGCGCAGGCCAACGAGCTGCTCGCCAAGAGCATCTCCGGCAGCCTGGTGCAGTATGAGATGGCGAAGAAGTGGAACGGCGTGATGCCGCAGGTGAGCAGCTCGGCGATCCCGATGATCCAGATGCCGGGGCAGGCCAAGCCGTAGCGCGTGCCGTGGCTCGTCCCGCCGGCGCCCGGCATCGGCTGCGTGATCGGTCAGCAGGGGTCGTCACGGTGAGACAAAGTCCGTGGCGACCCCTGTGCGCGTCCCGGCGCCACTGCCTAAGCTTCACCACGGCGACGCCCTGCAGGCCGCAGGGCTCGATCCCATTCACGACCCACACGAGACCGCACCATGAGCATCTTCAGCCGTCTGAAGGACAAGCTGTTCGGCGCCAAGCCCGCCGAGGCAGCGCCCGCCCCGGCCCCTGCCGCCGCGCCGGCCGCCGCCGCACCCGCACCGGATGCGCCGGCGCCGGTGATCCCGCTCCTCGACGTGGAGGCGGTGCTGACCTTCATGGCCTCGCAGGACTCGCGCAAGCTCAACTGGCAGACGTCCATCGTCGACCTCATGAAGCTCCTCGGCATGGACAGCAGCCTGTCGGAGCGCAAGGAGCTGGCGACGGAGCTGGGCTACACCGGTGACATGCACGACTCCGCGTCGATGAACATCTGGCTGCACAAGGAAGTGATGCGCCAGTTCGCCGCGAATGGCGGCAAGGTTCCCGCCTCGATGACCGACTGACCCACCGCCGACGTCCCTTGCGGAGCACAGTCATCCGCTCGAGGCAGAAGATCGCTTCGAGCGGATTCTCGTCTCCCCCTTCGCCCTTCCGCCTGTCACGATGCCTGCACATCCCGCCCTGATCATCACGGTCGCGGCCAGTCTCGGCATCGCCTTCGTCTTCGGACTGGTCGCGGCGCGCCTGCGGCTGCCGCCGATCGTCGGCTACCTGCTGGCGGGCATCGCGGTCGGGCCGTTCACGCCGGGCTACGTGGTCAACAGCGGCATGATCTCGCAGGCCGCCGAGCTGGGCGTGATCCTGCTGATGTTCGGCGTGGGGCTGCACTTCTCGTTCCGCGACCTGATGGCGGTGCGGCGGGTGGTGGTGCCCGGCGCCCTGCTCCAGATCCTCGTCACCGGCAGCATCGGCACCGCGATCGGCAAGGGCTGGGGGCTGAGCTGGGGCGGCGCACTGGCGCTCGGCATCTCGCTCGCCGTCGCGAGCACGGTGGTGCTGCTGAAGGGCCTCGAGGCGCAGGACCGGCTCGACTCGCCTGACGGTCGCATCGCGGTGGGCTGGCTGGTGGTGGAAGACCTGGCGATGGTGCTGGTGCTGGTGCTGCTGCCGGCGGTGGCCCCGATGCTGGGCGGGCATGCGGCCAGCGCGGGAACGGCGTCGCTGGGCATGGCGCTCGGCATGGCGGTGCTGAAGGTCGGCGCGTTCGCCGCGTTGATGGCGGTGGTGGGACGACGCGCCGTGCCATGGCTGCTGGAGCACGTCGCTCGCCTGGGCTCACGCGAGCTGTTCACGCTGGCGGTGCTCGCGACCGCACTCGGCATCGCGTCGCTGGCCGCCGAGGTGTTCGGCGTGTCGCTGGCACTCGGGGCGTTCTTCGCCGGCGCCGTGGTGAGCGAGTCGGAGCTCAGCCATCGCGCGGCGACCGACGCGTTGCCGCTGCAGGACGCGTTCGCGGTGCTGTTCTTCCTCTCGGTGGGGATCCTGTTCGACCCCTCGGTGGTGCGGGATTCGCCGCTCGCGGTGCTGGCGCTGGTGGCGGTGATCGTCTGCGGCAAGTCGGTGACGTCGTACCTGCTGATGCGCGCGCTGGGCCAGTCCAGTCGCTCGGCGCTGATCATCGGCGGTGGGCTGGCGCAGATCGGCGAGTTCTCGTTCATCGTGGCGGGGCTCGGTGTGTCGCTCGGCCTGTTCGGCCGCGACATGCAGGCGCTGATCATCGTCGCCGCGATGATCGCGATCACGGTGAACCAGCCGTTGCTCTCGGCGGTGCGGCGGCTGCAGGAATGGCTGGACGACCGGACGGCGCGCGCCGCGATGCCGCATGCCGCGGAGGTGCACGTGGGCGGTACCGCCACGCTCAAGGTCCCGCAGACGGCGCGGGCGACCAGGGCGCCGATGGCCGAGGTGGAGGATCCGTTCGATTTCTCGAAGTTCCATGACCACGTGGTGGTGGTGGGGCACGGACGCGTCGGCGCCACGATCACCGAGGCGCTGCAGCGCGATGCGGCGCGGTACGTGATCGTGGAGGCGCAGGAGCGGGTGGTGGCGGGATTGCGGGCGCGGGGGGAGCGGGCCGTGTACGGTGATGCGACCCGCCCCGACGTGCTGCTGCGCGCCGGCATCGAGCACGCGAAGCTGGTGGTGGTGACGGCGCCGGAACCGATCCGCGCCCGCCGCGCGGTGGAGGTGGCCCGCGAGCTGAACCCGAAGATCACCGTCGGCGTCCGCACGCACAGCGCGGTGGAGCAGGCCTTCTTCGAGGACCTGCTGCAGGCGCCCGGTGCGACCGGCCGGGCCGTGTACGCCGAGCGGGAGGCCGCGCTGAGCCTGGCACATTTCACGCTGCAGGCGCTGGGCCGGAGCGATGACGAGGCGGACGTCGTGGTCGAGTCGATGCGCAACCATGCCACGCGGCCCACCGAGACGTTCGCGGCGCTGGCCACGCGGGAGTTCCGGGCGATGATGGCACCAGACCCGAATCACCCGGAGCAGAAGGCGCCCTGAGCCGGGGCCGGGCGGGGCGGTGCCGGCTCGGGTGACCCCGCTTCATCGTGGGTTCACACCCCGGCGCTTATCCTGCGGTCATGCGCCTCCTGCTCGTCGAGGATGATCCCGAACTCTCCCGGACCGCCGCCGAGTACCTGCGGCGGACGGGGTTCTCCGTGGATGCCGTGCTCGACGGGGCTGGAGCGATGCGGATGCTGCGGATGAACGCGTACGACGCGGTGGTGCTGGACATCCGCCTGCCCGATGCTGACGGGTTCGACATCTGCCGGCAACTCCGGAGCATGGGCTCCGAGGCGCGCGTGCTGATGGCCACGGCGCGCGACGCGGTGGAGGACCGGGTGCTCGGGCTGGACATCGGCGCCGACGACTACCTCGTGAAGCCGTATGCGATGGCCGAGCTCGCGGCACGCATCCGCGCCCTGCTGCGGCGACCGGCACAAGCGATGGGCACCGTGCTCACCGTTGCCGACCTGGAGCTCGACGTCGCCACCCGCACCGCGCGCCGCGGCGACCGCGTGATCGCGCTCACCACCAAGGAGTTCGGGGTGCTGGAGGTGCTGATGCGGAACGCCGGCGCCGTGCTGACCCGCGAAGCCATCAGCGCCAGCGCCTGGGACGACAACTACGACCCGTTCAGCAACGTGATCGACGTGTACATCGGCCGGCTGCGACGGAAGATCGACGGGGTCGACGAGGAGCCGCTGGTGGTGACGGTGCGGGGCGCGGGCTACCGCATCGGCAGCGCGGCCCCCGACGCGCGGCCTCGCGCATGACGCCGGCCGCGCAGAGCACGCTGTCGATCCGCGCGCGGCTGGCCCTCTGGTACGCCGGCTCGGCGCTGGTGCTGTTCCTGGTCTTCGCCATCACGCTGCGCGGCACCGTCCGCGCCACGCTGCGGCGCGAGTTCACGTCGGGGATCACCAGCTCCGCGAGTGCCATCCAGTCGTTCTACCGCATCGAGCAGATCGAGTATGGCGACGTGCCCGCGACCATCACGCACATCGCGAACGAGGTGGTGTTTCCCGATCGCATCGTGGAGTTCCTGAAGCCGGACGGCACGCTCGCGTTCCGCGTGGGACGCGACCCGGCGCTGCCGCCTGCGGCCGGCGACTCCTCACGTACGTTGGTCGCCCCGCTGCGGCGCGTGGAGCTGCCACTCGACCCGGCCTCGGCGCCGGGCTGGAGACTGCGCGTCTTCGCCAGCGCCGCGCCGCTCGAGCGCTCGCTGGGCCGAATCGATTCCTGGATGCTGTTCGGGATTCCGCTCGGCGTGCTGCTGGCCGGGGCGACCGGCTGGTGGCTGGCGGGCCGCACCCTGCGACCGGTCGGGGCCATGGCCGAGGCGGCGACACGGATGGCCTCTGATCGCCGCGACCGCCTGGACCGTGCGCCGCAGCGCCTGCCCATCGACAACCCGTCGGACGAACTGGGCCGGCTGGGACTGCGCTTCAACGCCCTGCTCGACGAGGTGGACGGCCTGCTCTCGCAGCAGCGCCGCTTCCTGGCCGATGCCGCGCACGAGTTGCGCACCCCCGTGGCGCGCATGCTCGGCACGGTGGACCTCTCGCTCCTCGACTCCACCGACGCCCCCACGCAGCACGAGGCGCTGGTGCGGGTGCGCCGCGACCTCGATCGCACGGCGCGCCTCGTCGACGAGCTGCTGCAGCTGGCCCGCGCCGATGCCGCGGGCATCGTGCACCCGGAGCCGGCGTACCTCGACGACATCGTGATGGACGCCGTGCACGTCTTCCAGCCGCTGGCAGAGACGCTTGGGGTGCGACTCCTGTTCTCCACCCTCGAGGAGGCGCCGGTGCGGATCGACCGTGTGCAGGTGGACCGGCTGGTCGGCATCCTGCTGGACAACGCGATCCGCTACACGAAGGCGCCGGGCGACGTGACGGTGAGCGTGAGCCGGACGCCGGGCGCGGTGGAGCTGGCGGTGTCCGATACCGGCATCGGCATCCCGCCGGCGGAGCGCGCGCGGATCTTCGAGCGCTTCTATCGCGGGGCCGGCGCGCGCGCGATGTCGCCGGAAGGCAGCGGGCTCGGCCTCGCAATCGCGGACTGGATCGCACGTGCACATGGCGCGGTGCTCGAACTCCAGTCGGTCGAGTCGGGGGGGACCAAGGCGGTGGTGACGTTCCGGACGGCGGAACCGGCGGCGGCACGGGTCGCCAGCGCTGGTCACGCGCCAACGGTATCAGCAGTGAGGCCCTAGTAGTGGACCGGAAACGACGTTCGGTGTGCCGTCGGCCGCCGTGACATCCTGCCGCCTGTGTGGGACATCCTCGCCCCGACGGAGAGGCGCCACGACACCCGGCATGCTATCCCAGCTGCATTTCCAGTCCACCAGTTCATCGCAGGTTCACGACCCCCCCGTACACTGCACGCATGCGCTCCCCGCTCCCCCATGTCCGGACACGCGCCGGCCATGTCGCAACCTCGCTCCTCCTCCTCGGCCTCACGCTCGCGCCGGCGGCGCGCGCGCAGTCGGTGGCGTCGACGGCACCACGCGCCTTTTCGCTCGACGACGCGGCCTCGCTGGCACGGCGCAACCATCCGCTGCTGAGTGCGGCGGGTGGGCGGCGTCGCGCGGTGACGGGTGCAGCCCGGCAGGAAGCGGCGCTGCCGAATCCCACGCTCGAGTGGCGCAAGGAGAACCTGAACAGTCCGCTGCAGCGTGACGAGTTCGTCACGGCGGCGCTGCCGGTGGACCTGTACGGGCGGCGCCTCGCGCTCCGCTCGGCGAGCTCGGCGGCAGCACAGCGTGCCACCTCCGATTCCTCCGGGACGGCGCGGCAGGTGGAGTTCGATGTGGCTCGCGCCTACTGGCGCGCCGCGCTGGCGGTCGCGCTCCACGGCGCGGCCGTCTCGCAGCGTCAGGCGGTGGACACGATCGCCCGGATCGAGGGTGATCGTGCGCGGCAGGGTGCGGTGCCGGAAGGCGCGGCACTGCGTGCGCGGCTGGAGGCGGACCGTGCGCGCCTCGCGGAGGCGTCGGCCCGTGCCGAGATGACGCGGGCGCACGGTGACCTGGCGCGCGCCCTGGCCATGCCGACCGACAGCGTGCCGCTGCCCACCGATCCCGTGGCACCGGGCACCGCGATTCCGGTCGGCGCCCGGTCGGTCGCAGATCCACACGCGCTGATCACCTTCGCGAAGTCGCACCGTCCCGAGCTGCAGTCGGCGCGGTCGCGGCTCGAGGAGGTGAACCGTCGCCAGCTCGCCGAGCGTCTTGGCACCTTCCCCGCACTGGGCGTGCAGGTGGGCACGAAGCGCACCTCCGGATACCAGACGGGCACGGTGGCCGTGGGCATCGCGGTGCCGTTGTTCGACCGCAACGGTGGCAGCCGGCAGCGTGCGCGCGGCGACGTGCTGGTGGCGGAAGGGGAGCTGCGTTCGATCGAGATGGCCATCGAGGCCGACGTGACGAGTGCGTTGCGCGCGTACGAACTCCTGGCGCGCGAGTATGCCGCGACGGCGGCGGCCACGACGGCCGGCGGCGACTTCGATGCCCGCGGTCGCACGGTGGCCGACATCGCCGTGGCCGCGTGGCGTGAGGGCGCGATCGCCCTGTTCGAGCTGCTGGACGCCGAGCGGTTGCACGGCGACGTGCGCAGTGCCGCGCTGCGGGCTGCGGCGGATGTGCGCCTGGCGCGCCTGGACCTGGCGCGCGCGCTGGGCATTGCCGCCACCGATCCTCTTCCCACCGAGACGGCACGATGACGACGAACATGATGCGGCACCCGGGCGGGATGGCGCGGATGGCGCTGCACACGACGCTGCTGCTGCTGCCGGTGGTGACGGCGGCGTGTGGCGGTGATGCGGCGAAGGCGCCGGCGGCCGCTGCGGCGGCGCCGGCCCCGGTGGCTCCGCGCGACACGGCCTGGCTCGATGCGGCGTCGCTCGGGGTCGGCGGGTTCACCACCACGGCCGTGGAGCGCGTGGCCTGGCGCGATGCCTGGCAGCTGCCGGGGCGCCTGGTGCTCGACCCAACGCAGACGCAGCCGCTCGGCTCGATCGTGGAGGGGCGGGTGACGGCGGTGTTCGTGCAGGCGGGTGACCGGGTGCGCCGCGGCCAGATCCTGGTGACGATCCACAGCCACGAGCTGACCGACGCGCGGAATGCGCTGGCGCAGGCCCGTGCCGGGCGTGCCGAGGCGGACAATGCGTCGCAACTGGCGGCCACGGCCGCCGCGCGCAGCGAGCGCCTGTTCGCGGCGCGGGCTGGATCGCAGGCGGACCTGGAGCGCGCGCGCGCCGCACTGGCGGCCGCGCAGGAAGGCCAGCGGCGCGCGGCATCGGAGTACAGCCGCGCCAGCGAGATGGTGGACCACCTGCACCCGGCCGGACCGTCGCGCAGCGGCGTGGATCCGGAGGACGTGATCGTGCGTGCCCCGTTCGACGGTGTGGTGATGGATCGTCATGCGGAGCCTGGGAGCGTGGTGCTGCCGGGGGCGCCGCTGGTGACGGTGAGCAAGGCGGCCGCGCTGCTGCTGGAGCTGCGCGTCCCGGAGGCGGCGCTGAGTGCGGCGAAGGTGGGCTCGGCGGTGCAGTTCGGGGTGCCGGCGTTCCCCGGTCGTGCGTTCACGGCGCGGATCACGCGCGTGTCGCCGGTGCTCGACTCGCTGACGCGCACGGCCGAGGTGTTCGCGGCGGTGGACAGCCGCAGTGGTGAGCTGCGGGCGGCGATGTCGGCGGCGGCGGAGTTGTTCGGGCTGGCGCGGGACAGCGTGCTGGCGGTGCCGGCGGCCGCCGTGCAGGACTTCGAGGGTGACACGGTGGTCGTGACCGGCGTGAAGCGCAGCGGCGGCATGCTGCTGGAGGCGATGCGCGTGCGGGTCGGGCGGCGCGCGGGCGGCATGGCCGAGGTGCGCAGCGGGATCGCGGCGGGTGCGCTGGTGATCGGTGAGGGTGCGTCGATCGCGCGCGCCGAGATCCTCCGGCAGCGTGATGCGCGTGCGGCCGAGGGCGCGCCGGAGTGAAGGGGCTCGTCAACTATGCGCTGACCCGCCCGCTGGCGATCGGCATCTTCCTCGTGATGCTGGTGGCGGCCGGGGTCTACTCGCTGCTGCGCGTGCCGTTCGATGCGTTCCCCGACCTGACCGGGACGCGCGTGGACGTGGTGACGGTGGCGCCCGGCCTGGCGCCCGAGGAAGTCGAGCAGCTCGTGACGTACCAGCTCGAGTCGTCGCTGATGGGCCTTCCCGGCGTGACCGGGGTGCGCTCGGTGTCGAAGTCCGGGCTGTCGATGATCACGGTGCCGTTCCCGGATGGCACCGATGTGTACTTCGCGCGCACGCTGGTGCAGCAGCGGCTGGCCGAGGCGAAGGGTGGGTTGCCGGCCGGGCTGGAGCCGCAGATGGGTCCCGTCTCGACGCCGATGGGTGAGCTGTACCAGTACACCGTCACCAGCGACTCGATGTCGCTGACCGAGTTGAAGGCGCTGCACGACTACACGATCCGTCCGCGCCTGCGCACGGTGCCGGGCGTGAGCGACGTGAACTCGTGGGGTGGCACCATCGAGCAGGTGCAGGTGGAGGTGGATCCGGCGCGGCTCGCCGCGCGGGGGCTGGTGCTGGCCGACGTGCATCGGGCGCTGGCCGCCAACAACCTGTCGTTCGGCGGCGCCTACGTGGAGCAGTCGGGCACGCGCTACTCGGTGCGCGGCGTGGGGCGCATCACGGACACCAGCCAGATCGAGCACGTCGCGATCGCGGCACCGGGCGGCGTGCCGGTGCGCATCGGTGACGTGGCCGTCGTGAAGCAGGGCGCCATGCCGCGCTTCGGGGCGGTGACGCAGGACGGGAAGGGCGAGGTCGTGACGGGCATGGTGCTGAAGCTGCAGGGCACCGACTCGCGGATGGTGATCGACGGCGTGACGAAGCGCCTGGACGAGGTGCGGGCGGCGCTGCCGAAGCACGTGAAGATCACGCCGTTCTACGACCAGACCGAGCTGGTGAACCGCACGCGCAACACGATCATCAAGAACCTGATCGAGGGTGGCCTGCTGGTCAGCCTGGTGCTGTTCGTGTTCCTCCGCAACATCCGCGCGTCGCTGATCGTGGCGTCGGTGATCCCGCTGTCGATGCTGGTCGCGTTCAGCGGGATGTTCCTGTTCGGCTACTCGGCGAACCTGATGTCGCTGGGGGCGCTGGACTTCGGGCTGATCGTGGACGGCGCGATCGTGATGGTGGAGAACTTCGTGCACCGGCTGGAGAAGCCGCGCCGCGAGGGCAGTGGCCCGGTGGCGCAGCAACGGCTGGCGCTGTTCCGCGACGCGGCGGTGGAGGTGGGCCGCCCTGTGCTCTTCGGCATCGGCATCATCGTGGCGGTCTACATCCCGATCTTCACGCTGGAAGGGATGGAAGGCCGGATGTTCAAGCCGATGGCGTTCACGGTGGTCTGCGCCGTGCTCGGCTCGCTGCTGCTGGCGCTCACGTACGTGCCGGCGGCGTCGCTGGCGCTGCTGCAGCACTCGCATGCCGCGCCGAGCAAGGTGGAGGAGCGGCTGCGCGACCGGTATCGCCGGCTGCTGGAGTGGACGCTGCGCCATGGCACGCCGATTGTGCTCGGCGCCGTGGTGCTGGTGGTGATCTCGACGTGGTCGCTGACGCGCATCGGCAGCGAGTTCATGCCGAAGCTGGACGAGGGGTCGATCCTGATCAACACGCGGCGCACGCCGAGCGTGTCGCTGGCCGACGCGACGAAGCTGTCCACGCAGGCCGAGCGGATCGTGCGGCGCTTTCCCGAGGTGCTGACGGTGGTGACGAAGGAAGGCCGCCCGGACCTCGCCACGGAGGCGATGGGGCTGTACGAGGGCGACCTCTACGTGATCCTCAAGCCGCACGAGGAGTGGGTGAGTGCGGAGAGCCCCGAGGAGCTGGTGGCGAAGTTCGACTCGGCGCTGCGGGTGGTGCCCGGGCTGTGGGTGTCGTTCACGCAGCCGCTGGCGATGCGACTGGATGAGGCGGAGAGTGGCATCCGAACGGACCTTGGCATCAAGGTGGTGGGGCCGGACCTGGCGAAGAACCAGCAGCTCGCCTCGCGCATCCGTGGCGTGGTGGCGTCGGTGCAGGGCAGCGCCGACGTGGCGGTGGAGGTGAGCGAGGGCACCGGGCAGGTGCGGGTGACGGTGCGTCGCGAGGCGCTGGCGCAGTACGGGCTGTCGGTGGAGGACGTGCGGGACGCGGTGAACCTGGCGCTGGGCTCCGAGGTGGCGACCGAGATCGTGAAGGGGCCGCGACGGATCAGTGTCGCGGTGCGGTTCCCCGATGCGCAGCGCAACGACCTGACGGAACTGTCGCGCCTGACGGTGCGGGCGCCGGGCGGGGCACTGGTGCCGTTGTCGTCGGTGGCCGACGTGGAGCCGGGCACGGGCCCGGAACTGATCGGGCACGAGGATGCGCAGCGGCGCACGCTGGTGCTGTCGAACGTGCGCGGGCGTGACCTGGGCGGCTTCGTGGAGGAGGTGCGGCGGCGCGTGGCGAGCGAGGTGGTGATGCCGGCCGGGACGTTCCTGGAGTGGGGCGGCCAGTACGAGAACCAGCAGCGCGCGATGTCGCGCCTGACGCTGGTGGTGCCGGTGGCGCTGGCGCTGATCGTGGCGCTGCTCTACGCCTCGTTCCGGTCCACCTGGCAGACGGCGCTGGTGCTGACGAACGTGCCGTTCGCGCTGGTGGGCGGTGTGGCGATGCTCTGGATGCGCGGGCTGAACCTGAGCCTGTCGGCGAGCGTCGGCTTCATCGCGCTCTTTGGCATCGCAGTGCTGAACGGCGTGGTGCTGATCAGCCACATCAACGCGCTGCGCGCCGAGGGGATGAAGGTTGACGAGGCGGTGCGGCAGGGGGCGGCGGACCGGTTGCGGCCGGTGATCATGACCGCGCTGGTGGCGAGCCTGGGCTTCGTGCCGATGGCCCTGAGCACGTCGCCGGGCAGCGAGGTGCAGCGTCCGCTGGCGTCCGTGGTGATCGGCGGGCTGGTGACGAGCACGGCGCTGACGCTGTTCGTGCTGCCGCTGCTCTATCGCGCGCTGGCGACGTGGCGGGATCGTGGGCGGGCGATGAATGGCCGCGCCGCGCCACCGGTGGTGCCGGACCTGCAGGCGGCGGGGTGAGGGGTCGTGCGACGGGTGCGTTCACGCTCCGTGTCCCGTTGAACCGGGCGCTCGGAAGACAATGACTCGATGACAATGACTCAGAGTCGTTTGCGTCGGAATGATGAGAATGACTCAGAGTCGTTTGCATCGGAATCATGAGAATGACTCAGAGTCGTTTGCATCATTTCCACGCACCACTCACGGCGTCGACACCACCCGCGCCTTCACCACGGCCCAGGTCGGACACTGCGGCGACGGACCACGCTGCGGCGCCGTCTCCGCGCTCGGCAGCGTGTCGGACACCGCGACGACCTCCAGGTCGAAGATCAGCTCCGACTTCGGTGGGATCACCGGTGGACGGCCCGATTCGCCGTACGCGAGCGGATACGGAATGAACAACCGCCGCTGCCCGCCCACCTTCATCCCGTCGAAACCCAGGTCCCAGCCGGCGATCACGCGGCGGAACCCGAGCGGGAAGCCGATGGGGGTGCGCGGCTGGCCGTTGGGCATGGTGTCGCGGGACGAATCGAACTTCGTGCCGTTGGTCAGCCACCCGGTGTAGTGCACGTACACACACTGCTTCGGCAGGACCGGGGCACCGGTGCCGGGCTGCGCCTCGATGTACTTCAGGGCGAGCACGACCTGCTCCGGCCCCGAGAGCGGCGGAATGGGCGAGGCCATCGGCGCGACGGCCGGCGCCGGCGACGGAACGCGACAGGCGGCCAGCGCCACGCCGGCGACGAACAGGAGGGGAACACGCATGCGGCCAACGTAGGGACGCGCGGCAGGGGCGTCCATCCCGCGGGCCGCTTCCCGATCACTCCCGCGCCCGCCACGTTGCGGACATCGGCGCGCCAGCCGCGGCGACGCACCCAGACACCGCGGCCGCACCCGCCACATCACGCCACCGATGCCCGCTGCCCCCGTCGCCACGCTCGCCAGGCTTGGCCCCCGCCCCGCCCCAGCACGCCGCCTCGTCTGCTTCCCGTACGCCGGCGGCGGCGTGGCCGTCTACGGCCAGTGGTGGCGTGCGTTGCCGGACGACGTGGAGGTGATCGGCGTCCAGCTCCCGGGGCGAGAGGCGCGATTGAGTGAGGCACCGCTGGATTCGATCGACGGGATGGCCGGCGCGGCACTGCCGGCCGTTGCCGCGCTGGGCGACCTGCCCTTCGCCTTCTTCGGTCACAGCATGGGTGCCCTGATCGCGTTCGAACTCACGCTGGCCCTCGAGGCGGCGGGCGGTGCCGCGCCGGAGCGGCTCTTCGTGTCGTCGCGGCGCGCGCCGGACGAACGCGACACGCACCTGCCGGTCCACACGCTCCCCGACGCCGCGTTCCTCGATGCCATCCAGGCGCGCTTCGCGGCCATCCCCGACGCCGTGCGCAACGAGCCGGAACTGCTCGAGCTGGTGCTGCCCACGCTGCGTGCCGACATCCGCGCCGTCGAGACGTACGCACCGGAGCGCGGGCGCCGTGTGTACTGCCCGGTGCGCGCCTACGGCGGGGCATCGGACACGCACCCGCGGCCGTCGCAGCTGGCTGGGTGGCAGCGCGCCGCACTGCAGCCGCTGAGCGTGCGCACCTTCGACGGCGACCACTTCTACCTGACCCCGCAGCGCACGCCACTGCTGGCCGACCTGGTCGCCCACTGGCCCCGCACCACCGGTGCAGGCTGCCGCTGACTCCACCCTCCGTGCCCGGGCCACCCGGAATGGAATGAGCCGGCACCGGCCGGTGTCGAATGTGCGGACCGACCGGTCCCACTCCCACACCGCTCACTTCCTTGTCACGGGGCCCGATATGTCGAACGTTCGCCTGCTCGCCACTGCCGGTGTGGTGCTCGCCGCCACGCTGGTGCACGCTGCACCGTCGCACGCCCAGCAGGGGCCACCGCCCGCTGCCTCCGCCCGTCGCGCTGCGCCGCCGGCCGACCGCCGCGGTCCGCCCACCATCGACGAGCGCGTGCAGCGCATGACGACCGATCTCGGCCTGACGCCGGACCAGGCCACGCGCGTCCGCGGGGTGCTCACCGCCCAGCAGCGCACCATGGATTCCATCCTCGCACGCCGCACCGCCGAGCGCGACGCTGAACGGGCGGCGATGGAGGCGATGCGCACGAGCACGCAGAAGTCGGTGTCGGCCATCCTGACGCCCGAGCAGCGCACGAAGCACGACGCGATGCGGGCGCGCATGGAGGGTGGCGGGCCCCGGATGCGTGGCGCGCGTGGGATGCGCGATGGTCGCGGGATGCGCGGGGGCGACGCCCGTGGCCCGCGCCCGGACGGTGACGTTCGCCGTGGCCCGCCCGACGACGAGCGCGGCACCAACCGCAACCGCTGACCCATGGTGCGGCAGCCCGGCGCAGTGGGCCGGGCTGCTACACTCCCCGTGATCGATACCGACAATGATGCCGACCTGGTCGCGCGCGCCCGGCGGGGTGACGACGACGCCTTCCGGCGCCTGGTGGAACGGCACCAGGCCGCGGTCGCGCGCACGGTCTTCGGGATGCTCGGCGCCGGCGACGATGCCGATGACGCGGGCCAGGAGACCTTCGTGCGCTTTCACCAGGCGCTCGACAGCTTCCGCGGCGACAGCTCGGTGCGCACCTACCTGGTGCGGATCGCGATGAGCGTGTCGCTGAACGCGCTGCGCAGCCGCACGCGCCGCGAGACCCGCTTCGTCAGCGACGACACGGCGATCGAGCACGCCGTCGACGAAACCACCGGCGCGGCGATGCCCGACGGCGACACGGCGGAGCGCATCCGGTTGGCACTCGATGCCCTCAGCGAGGAACATCGTGCGGTGGTGGTGCTCCGCCTGCTCGAGGAACGCAGCACCCGCGAGACGGCGGAGATCCTCGAGGTGCCGGAAGGCACCGTGCTCTCCAGGTTGTCGCGTGCAGTCCGGCAGTTGCGGGTGACGCTGGGTCCCGTGTGGGAGGAGTTCACCGAATGACGACAGACGAGATGAACGGACTGCCCCCCGACCATGCCGGGGAGGCCGGGCGCGAGGTGGAGCGCACCGGTCGCCTCCTGCGCAGCGCCACGCCGGAGCCGGCCTTCCGTGACGGGTTTGCCGACCGCACCATGGCACGCCTCGCCGCATCGCGTGCCGCGGCCTCGGTCACGGTCGCCCCGACCCCCCCGTCGCTGCTGCGCGCGTACGCCATCCAGCGGAACTTCCGCCTGCTCGCGGCCGCCGCGACGCTCGCGATCGTGGCCCTCGGCGTGCACAACACCGTCGTTGCCCGCTCCGACGATGCGAGCGTGCTCGACGCGGCAATCGGCCTGGAGCCCGTCTCCGCGGTCTCGGTGCTCACCTACCCTTCGGACCTCCTGCCATGACGAGCCGCACATGAGCCAATCCGTTCGCGCCTGGCTGCTGCTGGGCGTCACGCTCTGCCTCGGCATCGCCCTCGGGCTGCTGGGTGGCGGTGCACTGCAGGAGCGGCGCCTGGCGCGTGTGAACGACCTGCGCCGTCCCGGTGGCTTCATCGAGCACGCGCGCTCGGTGATCCGTCCCACCAGCGACTCGCAATGGACGGCGATCCGACCGCACATCGAGGAGACGGCGCGCCGGAACGCCGACATGCGCCGTGCCCACGACAGCGCGATGCGGGTGGCGCTGGACACGCTCCGGGCACGCCTCGCCCCGATGCTGGACGCGGCACAGCGTGAACGCTTCGCGCGATTCGTACCCGGCCCGCGCGGTGGCCCGTTCGCACGCCCCGGGGGCCGGGGGCCGCGCCGCGCGCCACAGGACGACGCCCCGCCGCCACCCGACGGACCGCCCTTGCCGCGCTGACGCCGCCACGATCGGGTGCCGGCGTCAGCGCAGTGCCTACTGCCGCACCATCCGCGCCAGTTCGGACTCCGCCGTCAGGTAGCCGAAGCTGGGCCACTGCGAGCGCACGGCCGTGATCCGCGACAACAGCGCCTCCGCCTGCGGGCGCCGGCCGTTGTAGAGGTGCCAGTTCGCCACGCCATACGCGGTGGTCACGTCCTCGAGGTTGCCCTCGGGGCCGAAGTTCTTCAGCAGGTCGGCCTCGGTCAGCTCGCCCTTGTAGAGCAGCAGCAGGCGGTGGTACGCCCCGTTCTCGATCACGTCCATCGACGCCGTGATCGGCTGCAGCACCGCCGCCGCCTCGTCGTCTCGATGCAGGCGGCGCAGCGCCATGTACAGCCAGTGGCTGGTGGCCACCAGCATGTCGTTGTTGCCGCGTGACGCGGCGACATCCTCGCGATACAGCGGCAGCGCCTTGTCGAACTGCCCGCTGAGGTAGTACGCGAGGCCGAGGTGATAGCGGATGTTTCCCTGCAGCGTGCTGGTGGGGATGTTGCGCGCATTGGGCTGGCCATCGGGCTCCACCTCGTCGGGCCTGCCTTTCGTGAGTGCATACGCGCGCTCGAAATCGGCGATGGCCCTCGGGAGCTGGCGGGTGGTGAGGTAGCGATGGCCGCGATGCCGGTAGAGGCGCGCGTCGGCGGGGTGCGACGTGAGGCCGCGGGTGTAGATGTCGATGGCCTCGTTGAAGCGGCCGAGGTACGCCGTGCGGCGGCCGAGCCAGATGATGGAGTCGGCGTCGGCCGGCGTGTGGTCGTACGCGCGGCGCGCGACAGCGAGCTGGGCCTCCATCCGCTCACGGGTCGCTCCCTGCGGTTCGGGCCTGAGGAGAGGCTGGCCGGTGAGCGAGGTGGCCTCGACGACGCCTGGCGTCGTGACGGGACTGCGCCCCGGGACCTGCGCTCCGGCGGTCGCCGGCCCGAGGGTCACGAGGGCGGTGCAGGCTGATGCGCACGCGGCTGAGAGGAGGGAGCGCGGGAGAGGCATGGCTGAACCCGGTGGCCGGAGGGTGATGAAGGTGCCGGGTGCGTGGTTTGGCCCGAGACCGGCGCGCGTGAATCGAAGCCCGGTGCACACCGGCGGTCAACGCCAGCCCCCCACGGGAAACCAGCGGTCCGCGTTAGTGTACTGATGTCACGACGCAGGCAGGCCCCGCCGTGCCGGCTGGCGGCCTCTGCGCCATTCCACCCGCGCAACGCCCTCCCGTCATGCGAGTCACCGCCCCGAAGGTCCGCGTCTTCCTGCCGGTCTTCGCGGCCGTCTTCCTCACCGACTGCGCCAGCAAGCGGGTGGCGGTGGAACAGCTCGCGCCGGCGTACGTGCCGCACGAGGTGCTGGGCGACTTCCTGCGCTTCACGCTCGCCTTCAACGTGCGCGCTGCGATGGGACTGTCGGCGGGTGCCGCGTCGCGGTGGATCCTCGCCCTCATCGCCACGGCGATGGTCGTGTCGGTACTGGTCTGGCTGGTGCGCACCCGCACCGATGACCGGATGCTGCTCAGTGGCCTGGCACTGGTGGCGGGTGGCGCGCTCGGCAACCTGGTGGACCGGCTGCGGTGGGACCGCGGCGTGGTGGATTTCATCGACGTCGGCCTGGGCGACCTGCGGTTCTACATCTTCAACGTCGCCGACATGGCGATCACCATCGGTGCCGTGCTGCTCTGGTTCGCGATGAAGCACGCCGAGCAGTCACCCGATGGCGCGGCAGGCGCCGGCACGCCGGCGGGGACGTGACTCGCGGCGCGGTGCGCCGTGCGGTGGTGCTCTCGCTTGGCGCGCTGTCACTGTCGGCCTGTGTGCTGCGCCCGACGCTGACCGACACATTCGGCTTCAAGCCGAAGCAGATGAAGCGCGGACGCGCCGCACCCAGCGAGTGGGGCTGGGACGCCGCCAGCCTCGACACGATCGCGCGACTGGATTCGGCCGGCGGCCTGCTGGCGTGGTGGGGCGCCGCGCCGACTGATTCCGCGCCATGCGGCGGTGCGCTGCTGCTGCACGGCAAGGGCCGCAACCGTGCGGAGATGATGCCGCTGGGGAAGGCGCTGCAGGCGAAGGGGTTCTCGGTGCTGATCCCCGACTATCGCGGGTACGGCGGCACGGAGGGCACACCGACGACGGTGGGGCTGTACGACGATGCCGGCCTGGCGTACCGCAGCCTGCGCACGCGCCTCTCCGACAGCACGCTGCCGATCGTGGTGGTGGGTCACTCACTCGGCACGGCGCTCGCTGCGCGGGTGTCGCGCGACTACCGGCCGGCGGCCACGGTGTACATGTCACCGTTCGCGCGCATCTCGTCCGCGGTGCGGTCGCGATTCGGTGCGATCGGTCCGCGCCTGTTCGACACCACGGCGTTCGCCTTCAATCCGCTGGATGACGCCGCGCAGGCCGGCGGACGGACGATGGTGGTGGTGGCGGGACGCGACCTGCTGATCCCGCGCTCCGAGAGCGATGCCTTCATCGCCGGGCTTGGGCTCACGGCCGTGGTGCGCGACCCGAAGGCCACGCACAACGGGCTGCTGGACTCGGAGCTGGCCATCGCCGTCGTGGCCGACTCGATGGAGCGATGGTCGGGGTGTGCAGCGCGGCGTTCCGGCATGTGAGCCGCCGCACTCGCGGCGTCAGTTCGTCGCGCCGGCCACCGACGGTTCGCGCTCCGAGCCGCGTCGCGCGAGCGCCCGTGCCGCGCGACGGATGGCGAGCATCATGCCGGTGACCACCAGCACCACCGAGGCCAGCGTGACGAGGCCGGCGATGGTCTGGCCGAACACCCCGAGCACCTCACCGGTGTGGGTGAAGCGCAGGATGCCACGGGCCTGGCGTCCGGCGGTGAGGCTGTCGAATGGCTCGAACCTGGCGACGGCGCCGGTCGCCGATGCCACCTGCACGGTGGCCCGGTGCTGGGGCTGTCCACCAGTGCCACGGTCGAGGGTCACGCCGATGGTCTTCGCCCCCGGCTTGGGCACCTGCACGGTGATGGAGAGGTAGTCTGCCATCAGTGGCTGCGCCGTGGCGATGGCCGCGTCGAGCGAGGTGTGCCGCGTCGCGCTGTCGCCACCGCTGACTGTGGCGGCTGCGCCGGCGGCACCGGCCATCCGGCCCCCCGCCACCCTGCCTTCGCCCTGACCAGCGCCCTGCGCGGCACCACCTGCGCCCTGCCCTGCCTGGCCACCGCCGGCACCGGCTTGCGCTCCTGCTCCCGGCGGCCCTCCCGGCCCGCCGCGCGGCGGCGGGGTCTCGCCTACGGCCTTGTAGACGAGGTCACTCGCCCAGGGATAGCTGATCACGGCGCCCGAGGCGACGATCGCGATCAGCGGCAGGGCGCTCCAGATGCCGAGCACGTTGTGCCAGTTGAAGTCGCGCGCCTTGCCGCGCAGTCCGGAACGGAACCAGAGCACGGCGCGCACACGAACCCAGGTGATGGTCTTCGGTAGCCAGAGCACCATGCCGGTGAGCACGATCAGGAGGAAGAGCAGGTTGGCGGCGTCATTGGCCGACTTGAAGAGGGTGCGGTTCTCGCCCTTGCCGGCGAGCCAGCGGTGCCACTCCTCCATGGCGCCGAAGAAGTCGCGGGCGGCGGTGCTTCCGGCGCCGAGTACCCGGCCGGAGGCGGGATCCAGATAGAGGACGCCGTCGCGACCGAAGGCCGCCAGGACCGGCGCGGTGGGGTCCGCGGTGCGGGTGATGCTCCCCGGTGCGGTGCCGCCGTGGGCCGTCGTCGCGAGCACGACGAGCGAGTCGGTGCCGAGGAAGGTCGTGGCGCCGGCATCGACCGGATCCAGCGAGCGCATGTCTGCCCAGTGCGTCATCTGGCGCTCGTAGGTGAGCGCCACGCCGGTGACCGACATCACCACGATCAGGATGCCGGCCAGGACGCCGGCGACGAGGTGGGTCCAGAAGAGGATCGTGCGGAGCATGTGGTCGTGGAAGAGTGAGGTGCCGGGGCGGGTCGTGGTGCCCCCCTGCCCGAGCTACACGCCCGGGGCGGACGCCGTTGGCGCCGCGCGTGCACGCTCGGCGGGCTCTGCCGCGGACGTCGGGGCGGAGTCAGGCGCGACGGTAGATGATAACGGCTATCAACTAGCGCATGCAAAGATCGTCGGTCAATTACGATAAAGTCAATCGGCATTCACGGTGGGGGCGGAACGCACGCAGGCCCCGGCGGTCTGCCGAGGCCTGCGTGAGGAGATGTCGTGGTGCCGCGGGACGGCGTCGGATCGTGGCGGGTACCGCTAGGCGATCGGCTTCTTCCGCGGCAGGACGATCGGGGCGAGGCCGAGTGCCGACACCTTGGCGTTGAAGGCGGCGACGTCCCGGGCGAGGATTTCGTCGAGGCGTTTCGCGATGGGCGCCCACTGTGTGACCAGCTCCCCAGTGCGCAGTATCGCGCCAGTGGTCGGGCGCCCTTCCGGGCCGCCGTGGATGTAGCCGTTGGTGCCGGTGACGTTGGCGTAGGTCTCCGCGAGCTGGTTGTCGAGGCGTCCACCGAAGCGGAGCACGTCGTAGGCGACCTTGATGCGCGGCTCGGTCATCAGGCGTTCGAGGGAGTCGAGTCGCGTGTCGAGTGCGGTGGCGAGCGGAGCCAGTTCTGCCTGGAGCCCGGCGCGCGTCGCCTGTTCGAGGCTGGCGTGTGCCTGCGCCTTCACGGCCCTCATGGTCTCGAGGGATCTGTTCAGCGACTCGAGAGTGTCGCGTAGCTGTCGCGCCACCTGGAACTGTGATGCGTAGTCCGCGGCGGAAACATCCGTCAGCCGCGGATCCGCCAGCACACGGAACCGGTGCGCTTGGGTCGTGGTGCCACTGAGCCGGACCTCGTAGTCGCCCGGGACGGCGCGGATGCCGCCAGTGTAGCCCCAGAGCACCTGGTCAGGTGCCATCAGCGGGCCTGGCCACGTCAGGTCCCAGGTGACCGCGTGGGTGCCTGACTTCACAGGGAGCACCGGCTGCTGCCGACGGCGGCTTTCGGTGGTGTCAGTGGTGAGCGTCCGCACCACTTCTCCGGCTGCCGTTCGCACCTCGAGCGTGTAGGGAACGGTCACACTGTCGCGAAGGTGCAGGTGGAACACGGCCCCGCCCGGTGGTGCGTCCAGCGGCGTTTCGCGGCCCCCGGCCCCGCCGCCCTGGCCCTTGTCGGCTCGTACCACGTCGCGCGGACGGAAGAGGTGCATCGCCCCGGTGGGCCGCGTTTCGGCCAGCTGCTGCAGCGGCGTCAGGTCGTCCAGGATCCAGAGCGACCGCCCCTGCGTCCCGACCACGAGGTCGTTCTCGTGCCACTGCAGGTCGCTGATCGGGACCTGCGGGAGGTTCCGCTGGAGCGACTGCCAGCGACCACCGTTGTCGGTGGAGAACCAGATCCCGAACTCGGTGCCGGCGAAGAGCAGGCCTGGCCGGACGTGATCCTCGCGCACCACGCGCACGGGATGGTCGGCGGGGATGCCGTTCGTGCCGTCGGCGATCCGCGTCCAGGTGCGCCCGTAGTCGTCGGTGCGCCAGGCGTACGGCGCGAAGTCGTCCAGGCGGAACCGGTGTGCCGCGACGTACGCCCGGCCGGCCTGGTGCCGCGACACGTCGATCCGGTTCACGGTCGTGTACTTCGGCATCCCGGGCGGCGTGACGTCAGTCCAGGTGGTGCCGCCGTCGCGGGTGAGGTGCACCCGGCCGTCGTCGCTGCCGGTCCAGAGCACCTTGCCGTCCTTCGGGTCCTCGCCGAGGGCGAAGATGGTGTTGAACATCTCCACGCCGGTCTGGTCGCCGTTGATCGGGCCGCCGGCCATGCCCTGCGTGGCCTTGTCGTTGGTGGTGAGGTCGGGGCTGATGACGGTCCAGGACATGCCGCCGTCGCGCGAGCGGTGCACCACCTGCGAGGCGTGGTAGACGGTGTTCGGGTCGTGCCGCGACACCAGGATCGGCGCCACCCACTGGAAGCGGTACTTCATGTCCGACGCCTTCTGCCCCACCTGCTGCTGGGGGTAGGCGATCACGTCGCGGCGCAGGTCGCGCTTCGGCTCGTAGCGGTTGATCGCACCGCCGTAACACCCGCCGTAGATCACCTCGGGGTGGTCGGGGTGCAGCGCCACCGGACCGGTCTCGCAGCCGCCGGCGTTCATCCACGCGTTCATCGGGTGCAGCGTGTTCGCATCCAGCCACGCCGGCACGGAGATCGACGTGTTGTCCTGCTGCGCCGTGTACACGCGATACGGGAAGGCGTTGTCCACCACCACATCGTACAGCTCGGCCGTGGGCATGAGGTTCATGCTGCTCCACGACTTCGCACCGTTGAGCGAGACCACCGACCCGCCGTCGTCGCCGAGCACCATCAGGCGCGGGTTGGCCGGGTTGATCCAGAGGTCGTGCGTGTCACCGTGCGGGACGGCCACGCCTTCGAACGTCTTTCCGCCGTCCACGCTGCGGTGCATCTGCACGCTCATCACGTACATCAGGTTCTCGTTCACGGGATCGGCGACGAGCCGGTAGAAGTACCACGCCCGCTGCCGGATCTTGTTCTCCGCGTTCACGCGGGTCCACGAGGTGCCGCCATCGTCGCTGCGGAAGAGGCCCCCCGCCGGTTCTGCCTCGACCAGCGCCCAGATGCGATCGGGATTGGCGGGGGAGATGGCGAGACCGACCTTGCCGACGATGCCGGTGGGCAGGCCGCCGGCGAGCTTCGTCCAGGTGTCGCCGCCATCGGTGCTGCGGTACACGCCACCCTCCGGCCCACCCGAGATCATCGTCCACGGCTTGCGCTCGGCGCGCCACATGCCCGCGTACAGGATGCGCGGGTTGCGCGGGTGCATGACCAGGTCGCTGGCACCGGTGGAGTCGTTCAGGAAGAGCACCTGCTGCCAGGTGGTGCCGCCATCCTTGCTGCGGTAGATGCCGCGCTCGCGGTTCTTTCCGAACGGGTGTCCGAGTGCGGAGGCGTAAACCAGGTCCGGGTTGGTGGGGTGGACCACCGTGCGGCCGATGGCACCCGTCTCACGCAGGCCGGTGAAGCTCCACGTCTTTCCCGCGTCGGTGGACTTCCACATGCCGCGGCCGGTGGAGGTGTTGCCGCGGATGTCCTGCGATCCCGTGCCGACGTAGATCACGTTCGGGTCGGAGTCAGCGACGTCGATGGAGCCGATGGCGCCGCCGAAGTAGCGGTCGGCGATGGGCTGCCAGCTCTGGCCGGCGTCCTCGGTGCGCCAGACGCCGCCGCCGGTGCTGCCGGAGTAGAAGAGGAATGGCTGTGCCGCCACGCCGGCCACGGCGGTGGAGCGGCCACCGCGGAAGGGTCCGATCGAGCGGTACCGCATCGACGCGAGGAGGGTGGTGTCGATGGTGGCGGCGGCAGCGGGCGCGGCGCTGGTCCGCGGGCGCTGGGCGACGGCGGGGGCGGCTGCCACGAGGGCGAGCGCGAGGGCGTGCAGGACGCGCGGGCGACGGAATGCGTGCATGAGCCGGACCGGTGGGGAGTGGCGCTGTCGTGCCGGGGGGTGAGACCCGAACCCTGAGCATACGCGGGCGCGGCGCGGTCTGCTGCCCCGTGTGGCGGCGTGGCTCGGCGTGGCAGCTTGCGGCGCCGCGGTGCGCACGAGATGCTGCACGGGTACCGTTCCGTCGCCGCCACCGATCCGGGAGCCCCAGATGCGCCGCCTTCGCCTGCTTGCCGTGACCTGCGCCGTCGTTCCGCTGCTTGCCATCGCCCCGACCGACCTTCGTGCACAGGACACGGCTGCCGCTGCGGCGCCGGCTGCGAAGAAGCCGCCGAAGGGGCGTGCGAACCTCATCACCGAGGAGGAGATCGCGGCGGGGGGCACGTTCCAGAACGCGATGGAGGTCGTGCAGCGGCTGCGGCCGGCGATGCTGCGGGTGCGCTCCGGTTCGATGAGCAGCGGGTCGGGGATGAGCAGCATGGACGTGGGGTCCAACGAGCTCTCGGTCTACCTCGACAACCAGCGGCTGGGCGGCGCGGATGCACTGAAGGAGATCATGCTGTCGCAGTTCCGCGAGATCCGGTACCTGAGTGCGAACGATGCGACGACGTTGTTCGGCACAGGGCACCAGGCGGGGGCGATCCAGGTGGTGGGGCGGCGCTGAGGTGGGTGCCGCTGCGTGTCGGCGCTCCCTCGCGCGACACGCAGCCCACCGCCGACTCCCGTTCCGTCACGTCCACACGGGTGGCTTCTTGGGTTTCTGCGGTTCCGTGCCCGGCCCGCCCTTCCTGCAGAAGCGGGAGTCGAGGTCGTCGCCGCCGGTGTTCCAGGCCTTTCGCTCCACGTTGCAGACGGCTTCCCGCAGGCGCGTGTAGTCCTCGTCGAACCACAGGAACCACTCGTTGAGATCCTTCAGGTGGCGGCAGACCCGCGGCAGCGTGCAGGTGCTGTCGGGGTAGCCCACTCCGAGGACCTCGATAATGCCCTCGGCGAGCCGCTTCTTGCTCCAGCCGCTGCCGTTCCCGCCACCCTTGCCACCACCCTTGCCGCCACCCTTGCCGCCACCCTTGCCGCCACCCTTGCCACCACCCTTGCCCTTCTTCTCGCGCTGTGCCGCCTTCCTGGCGGATTTCTTCGCTGCCTTCCTGACGGACTTCTTCGCCGCCTTTCCGGCGGACTTCTTCTTTGCAGCCACGGGTTCTCCTGGCGTGGAATGAATGAGGCGTCTGGCCGCGCGACCTATGGCGCGGCGATCCTGCGCAACGCGTCGAGCCGATCCTGTGCCTGTGTGATGAGCCGGGGATCGGCGAGGGCGGTGGCCGCGGCGAGGCGGAGCTCGAGGCTGGGGCGCAGGAAGAGCAGGTGGACATAGATGTTCGGATGGTCGAAGGTGGAGGCGACGCGATGGGCGTCGGCGTAGCGGCCTCGCCGCAGGAGCAGGCGGGCGTGCAGCAGGCGCTCGGGTGCGAGGGGTTCCCACAGCGATTGTTCCAGCTCGTCCGGGGCGGCCGTCGGCGTGAGCGCGTCGAGCATGTCGATCGCGCGTGTGGTGTCGTGCACGGCGACGGCGAGGTAGGCGGCGGCGATGCGGGTGACGAGTGAGTCGAGCCGACCTGCGGTGGCGGCGCGGCTCCTGGCCTGTACCCGCGCGTGAATGCGCGCGAGCTGTGCGGTGTCGGCGCGCCGTGCCGCGTCGAGCGTGAGGAGCCAGAGGGATGCGGGGCCGCGGGTCTCGATCGCGGCGCTGAGCTGGCGGAGGAACGGCGTGGCGCGCTCCCCGACCGGCAATCCCGCCGCGGCATCGAGCACGAACAGGCCGAGCGCACTGCCCAGCCCCGCCGCGACGGCCGTATCGACGACGCGCAGCGCGCGCTCGGTGTTGCCGTGCGCGGCATGGATGCCGTGGAGCGCGACGAGGGAACCCCAGTATTCGTCGTCCTTCGGCGACTGTGACGCCAGGAGCGCCGAGTAGGCAGCGATGGCGCAGCGGTGCGCGGCGGGGGCGGTGCCGGCCCGGAGCGCCGAACCCACATCGAAGACCAGTCTCGCATTCCCGGCCACGTCGGCGCGCCAGCCGCTGGCGCCGGTTCCCTGGCGCAGGCACAGGTCGACGGCGCGCATGCGCACCACGAGGCCGGAGTCCGCGCTCTCGAGACGGAGCCTGGTGGCATGCCGCGCGAAGGCTGCGGTGTCGCCGCGGCGTGCGGCGAATTCAGCGAGGTGTGCGACGGGAGGCAGGAATCCCGGGTCGAGGCGGACGGCAGTGGTGAAGGCCGCCTCGGCGAGCGCTTCGTGCGGCCACTCGGTCGGTGCCGGGATCGCGCGCCGTGCGAGGGAGTCGACACCGACGGTCGGCAACAGGTGCAGCTGGATCTCTCCGGCCAGCATCCATTCGTCGGCGGTGGCCCCCTCGCCGCCGAGGAGTGGTCGCAGGCTGGTCATCGCCTCGTCGGCGCGACCGGCGAAGTACCGCTCGAGCGCCGTGGCAAACTGGCGCTGCCGTGGCGCGAGCGTGGCGGATTGCCGCAGGGCGAGGCGTATCAGCGCGCGAGCGGTGTCGCCGCGCTCCGTCCAGTTGGCGGCGATCGCCGCACGAAACGCGGCGGGGGCGAGCGTGGAATCGGCCGCCACGGCCTGCTGCAGGAGCCGCAGTGCGGGCTCCATGCGCCGCCGCCGGAACTCACGTTCACCGCGGAGCCAGCTGTCGATGGCGACGGGGTCATGCCCCGACAGGTCGGCCATGTTCACGACGCGGCTGAGGCCGACGAGTGCCGGCATCACGCGAACCAGCGCCCGGATCGCCAGTCCGTTGCTCGCGGTCTTGCCCGCCGGTGCCGATTCGGTGGCGCGCTCGACGACCGAGCCATCGGTGGCGTCCGAGAGGCGCACCTGGACCGTGACAGAGTCGTTCCGGTGCACCACCGTGCCATCGATGTAGTACCTGGCGCGCGCGTGCGCCGCCACGGCCCGCAGCCGTCCGACAGGCGTGGCCTGCGGCTCGGCACGTTCCCGCGCCGTGAGGAGTGGTGCACCGTCGAGCCAGGTGGTAGCCTCCGTGCGTTCGAGCGCCGTCCCGAGCAGCATCGCGAGCTGTTCCCCTTCGGCGCCGTGCCCGGAATCGGAGTCGACGAACGGGAAGACCATCACACGATCGTCGGCGAGTGCTGGCGGGCGCTGCGTGAACCACGTCGCGCCGAGTGCCACGGCACCCGCCGTCGCGACACCCATCGCCGCGCGAACCGGGACGCTGCGCCGGCGTCGCATCGGTGTGCGTCCGGTGGGATCGCCGCGCGCGACGGCATCGAGGGCCGCGATGAAGGCCGTCGCATGGGCGTGGCGGTCGGCCGCGGTCTTGGCCAGCGCCTTGAGCACGACGGCATTGAGCGCGTCACCAACGGCCGGACGCACGACCTGCAACGCCGGCGGTGGTTCGCTCATGTGGCGCGCGATGACCGCCATGGTCGACGCACCCTGGAACGGTGGCGTGCCGGCGAGCATCTCGTACAGCACACACCCGATGGCATAGAGGTCGCTCCGTCCGTCCACCTCCTCGCCACCGGCCTGCTCGGGGCTCATGTACGACGGCGTGCCGAGCACGATGCCGGTGCTGGTGCGCAGGTCGGTCGCGGCGGAATGCAATGCGCGTGCAATGCCGAAGTCCGCCAGCCAGGCCTCGCCGTGCTCACCGAGCAGGATGTTCTCCGGCTTGATGTCGCGGTGGATGTAGCCCTGCTGATGGAGGGCGCCGGCGCCGGCCGCGATGGCGCGCGCAATGCGGATGGCTTCGTCGATGGGGAGTTGCCGCTCGGTCTCGATGCGCTGTCGCAGCGACCCGCCGCCGGCGAACGGCATCACGTAGTACAGCGAGCCGTCGACCTCGCCCGACGCGACGAGCGGCATCAGGGTCGCGGCATGGATGTCGCTGGCAATCCTGATCTCGCGCAGGAAGCGATGGGCGCCCAGCGCCTGCGCCACGCCACGTCGCAGGATCTTGAGCGCCACACGCTGCCCATCACTGCGCCGCCGTGCGAGGAGCACGGTGGCCATGCCGCCGCGACCGGCCTCACCCTCGAAGCTGTATTCACCCTGCAGGCGTTCGGTGACGGCTGCGACGATTGCGTCGTCGTCGTACGCCTCGGGTGCCGCGTCGTGGGTGTCGGCTACGGACACGACGCGCCCATGCGGGCAAGCGTCGAATCGGCGAACCGCCGTTGCCGGGCTGGCACGTCGTCCACCTGCCGTGCCAGGCACAGCGCGGCAATCGCGGAGTCACTGCCGATGGCCCCGAGGGCATCACTGCCGCGGCGGAAGTACAGGGTCCGGAAGCTCACCTTCTGCTGGGTGATGGCCGGTTCCAGCAGTCTCGAACGGCCAATGCGCTTGCGCAGGGTGCGCAGCGTGCTGTCGAGCAACGCCATCCGTGCCGGTGCCGGACCCTGGAGCACGGCCCGGCGCAGCCCCGGGACGGCCACGCTTCCCATCCCGACCACGGTTGCCCGCTCACCATCGATGCACTCGATGCACTCGAGGTACGCGAGCACGCGCGGGTCGAAGTCAGCCTGGGCGGCACCTGCGGTGACGCCGAACCTGTCCGAGCAGCCGATCGGGGCCAGGGCCAGCAGCGTGAGTGCCGCCCAGCGCTGCACGCGGCGTCGGCGAGGGTTCAGCATCCGCTGATGAGCAGGGGGAAGGTCGCTGCCGATCCGCTGCCGCTGACGTGCACGCGTGCCGGCCCGTTCAGGTGTCCGGTGAGGACCGCGCCGCGGAGGTCCGAGTTCGAGCGAACCACGGTCAGCCTGGACGGATCGTCGCTGTACCACTTCGCTTCCCCCGCGGCGTCAATCGGACTCAGCGTCGCCGTTGCCTCGGTCGCCTCATTGCACGTGAGGGTCGTCACCGAGATCGAGGCGACACCGCAGGCCCTCTGCGCCCCGTTGCCGGTGCCCACCGGCGCCCATCGAGCAATGTCCTTGTTCAGTGCGGGACAGGTGGCGGTGGCCGCCGTCTCGGGACAGCCACAGGCGGTGGTGAACGGCGACTCTCCCGTCGGCGCGAGCCGCTTCCGCAGGCTCGATCCGTCGGCGGCAGAGGGTCGGTTCACCCACGAGATGCCGTCGAAGGTCATCCGGGTGACCTGTCCGATCGAGAAGTACGCGTTGGGCTCGAGTGTCCCCGCGAATCGCATGATGTTCGACTTCGTGAAGCCCGCCAGGGGATTGGTATGGCCGAACACTGGGCGGAGCAGACCCAGTGCATGTCCGATCTCGTGCGCCAGCGTGTTGTGGGCCGAGGCGTCCGGTTTCATCAGGATGATTTCCGGAGCCAGCTCGACGGCGCAGGTCACGCCCTGTTCCTGGGAATCGTCACCCAACACCGCGTAGACGTTCAGTCGCCCCGGGGCGTAGAGCGTGGGCGAACGTCGGATCTCCGCCACCGACGAACAATCACCCCCGATGACCGCGAGCTGCTCGGCGGTGGCCACCTCCATCTGCACCTCGCCGCCGGATTCACTGTCCACGAACTCGATACCGGCGTGACTATGGTCGTAGGCCTGTTGTGCGGCCGTGAGCTGGGTCTCCATGGCGGTCACTTCCTCCGTCGATGCAACGAAGACCCGGACCGGAACACGCAGTGGCAGCGGCGGCAGCGTCACGTGGTGGACGTCGCCAAACGACGCGGTCCAGGGAAGCGTCGACGCGTCCAGCGAGTAGGCGATCGCATGCCTGGCCGTGAAGACTGCCACGCCTGAAGTGCAGTGGCCGGTCGGGAGCGCATTCTGGGCGAGTTCGGCGATGCCGATGCCTTGCGCGAGTACATCACCCGAACAGGCCGCGCTGCCCGCCGCGTCCTGCGTGGTGATGTCCAGCATGGCGATCACGTGCTCATCGGCGGCGTTGCTCGCCGCGACGGCGTCGGCGCAGAGACGCAGCTCGAATCGATTGGCACGGTTCGGGGCGACATCGACAGTCCAGGACGTTCGACATCCCGGCCACCCCGCGATGGTGAGGAGGGTGCGCCCCGCCAGGATACGCTCGAAATGCACCTTGCCGACCGCGTCGGTCGTACCGTGCAGCGCGCCCCCCGCTGAGCCGAGCTGGACCGCGACACCGGCCGCGGGCCCGCCCGTTCGCTGGTCGATGAGGGTGACCAGCACGTCTCCCGTTGGGGCTGTGCCGGACATGGGCGTGCACGCGGAGAGCATCGCGGCGAGACACGCTCGCGACATGGCGCGCCAGGTGTTGACGGTCAACCTGCACTCCTCCGACGCGACGACTGAACCCGCCCCTTGGAGCCTTGGCCAGAGCTCATGCAGCCGCTCCAGTATGGGAGTTGCGCCGCTCGTGCGCCAGCACGCGTCCCCCGGGACGATACCCGACGCACGAATGCTCGAGTCTCAGCCAGTGACACGCTCTTCCTGCTCGATCACTGCCGTCGTGCGGTCAGCAGCTCGGATACCATGCTCGAGATCGTCTGGCCTACGCGCTGGTGCTCGCTGGGACCGGCGTGGCGGTGTGGGGCGCCGGCGCATGGCTGCAGCCGCTGGCGGCGCTGCAGGTGAGTGGTGCCGCCGTCGCTCTGGTGTTCGCGTGGGAGGTGGCGGGAGTGCTGGAAACGCTGGTGCAGCAGCGGCGCTGAGCGAGCGCCGTGGCGCTAGCCGACGTCGATGAGCAGGGTGCCGACGGGCGTGCGCGTGAAGCGATGTGACAGCAGGAACGCCACGCACATCGTGAGTGCCGAGAGTGCGACCGCGCTCATCATCACCGCCGGTGTGTCGAAGGTGGGTGCGCCGGGCACCACGCGCGGCAGCACATCCCACGCGACCTGGCCCATCCACGCGCCGAACAGCGAGCCACCCAGTGCCACGAGCGCGGCGCGCGAGAGGACCAGGGCGTGGATGTCGCGGCGCCGCGCACCGACGGCACGCCGCACGCCGAGTTCGCGCTGTTGGGAGTCGAGCCAGAGCCGCAGCATTGCCACCAGCCCGCCGATGGCGATGAGTGCCGTGAGTGCGCCCGCGCCGAGCAGCACGACGGTGAACCAGCGGATGGCGCGGGACTCGGGGGCGAGCCGTTCCGCGATCGTGCTGGCGGTGGCCAGTGGTGTGCCGAGTGCACGCAGCGCGTCAGGTGACACTGGCGCGGTGCCGGTCGCGACCTCGACCTGCTGCACGGGATGCTGCAGGATGCTGACGTAGACCGCGGCCCTGGGAGCCAGCTCGCTGCCGAGCCCCTGTGCGTCGGCGTCGCTGACGACGCCGACGACGGTGAACCAGGTGTCGCCGAGCCGCCTGAGCTGGATGCGGCGCCCGACAGCGCGTCCGTCCTGGAACATGTCGCGTGCGAGGGTCGCGCTCACGACGGCCACCAGCGGCGCGTCCCAGCGATCACCATCGTTCAGGGCACGGCCGGCCAGCACCTGCAGCCCGCTGATGGCGAACGAATCGCCGCTGACTGCGTGGTGCGACGCGGGATCGGTGCGGTAGCGCGCCGGCATGCCGCCCAACGCACACTCGCCGCAGTCGGTCATCACCAGCGCGGTGGTGCCGAACCCGCGGTGCGTGCCACTGGAGCCGAGGCCCACGCGCAGGCCGGGCGCGGCGGCGTGCTGCGCGTCGAGGAAGGTCGCGAACCGCATCGCGCGTGACAGTGCATCGCCGTCCGCAGCGCGCACGTCCTGCAGCACCGTGGCGGGATCCGCTGCGGCCTGCGTGGTGGTGGCGAGACCGCGCTGCGCATCGAGCCGGTGCAGCGTCACGCCGCCGGCCACCACCACCAGTGCCGCGCCGAGCTGGATGGCGGGGATGATGAGGGTGAGCGGCCGGCGATCGTCGTCCACGAGGCGGGTGGTGGCGAGGGCGCGGATCATCAGCAGCGGTGACACCAGCACCAGTGCGGCGACGCCGAGCGTGGTGGCGATGGCCTGCGCGGAACCGGCGGCGGCGATGCTTCCGGGCCAGGTGGCGCGCAGTGCGGCCGTGGCCAGCAGCGCGAGCATCATCCCGGCGAAGAGTGCGATTCCCGCCAGTGCGCCGGCCTCGAGGAACAGGGCACCGAGCACCAGGCGTCGCGACGCGCCGACCGAGCGCGCGACGATCACCTCGCCGCTGCGCGCGGCGGTGCGCGCGAGATGGAGGGCGACCAGCGTGGCCGCGCCGACCATCAACGTGAGGAGGACAGCGCCGCGCACGATGCCGACGAGCTGCGCGAGCGCGAGCTGCTGCAGCTGCGGCCAGACGACGGCGCTGCCGCCCCAATCGGCGAGGAGGGTGCGCGTGCTGCCGAGGGCGAGCGTGAGGGAGGGCGCGGCGGCGGTGCCGCCCAGCAGCAGCAGCGCGGGCACCGAGCCCGCGAGGGTCAGCGCTGCCGTGAGTACCACCAGCGTGCCGGTGCCGGCGTGCCAGCGGAGGGCGAGGAGGGCGGCGCTGCGGCGGGCGACGGAGGCGCTCATGAATCGGGGGCCGGGGCGGAGGCGGGTGGGGATCGTGATGGACATTACTGTCCCTGCCCACGGTTTGCTTCAAGGGGCCGGTGCAACCATCGCCCGGTGGTCAGACCGCCGGGTCACCGCGGTCGGTGACGTTCTGGAGCCGCACCCGCCCCTGCGCCACGATGCGGCCCTTGTCGTCGCGGATCCAGGCTTCCCACAACTGGTTCGTGCGCCCGCGCGAGATGGGGCGCGCTTCGGCGAACAGCTTGCCGGCCTTCGTCGCGCGCACGAAGCTGGTGTGATTCTCGAGTCCCACCGCCAGCATCCCCATGGGGTGCGCGTACATCAGCGCCCCCACCGACGTGAGTGTCTCGATCACCCCGCAGTGCACCCCGCCGTGCACCAGGCCGAATGGCTGCAGGTGCTGGTCCGCGATCTCGAACTCACATTTCACCTCGTCCTCGCTGACGGCGGTGTAGACGAGGTGCATCGCACGGCTCCAGCCCTGCAGCGCGTTCAGTTGTTCGAGGGTCAGCAGGGCCATCGGGAGCGGTGGGGTGAGGGAACGAAAGGCACCGGCGGTGAGCGGACCACCGGCGCCGTGGACAGCGGATGCCGTCAGCGGTTCGCGCGGTAGCCGAACGGGTACAGCGGCGACGGGCTGTCGTACGGCACGTCCCCCTTCTGGGCCTGCACCGCCTCCATCGACCGTGGCAGCTCGAACGGCAGGCGCCCCACGGGACGCACCCGGCCGGTGAGTGCCTCGAACAGCGCCACGTCGCTCACGCCGAACTCGCCGATGAGGACCTTCGCCAGCGGCTGCAGGTTGGTGAGGATCGCAGGCCGGTCGAGGTACACGACCACGATCACCGGCACCTTCGCCGCGGTGGCCTTGATCATCATGAAGGTGGAGTCGGACTCCTTGAAGTCCAGGTCACCCTCGTGCTGGAAGCTGCCGAAGAAGAAGGTGGGATGCAGCCGCTGGAACGGGGCCGCCACGCGGATCACGGCCACGTCGGCGTCCTCGGCACGACCCACCACCGTGTAGCCGCGCCCGCGGGCCACGGCCGTGTCCACGCCATGCAGGAAGAGCTTCGCGCCCGAGCGCGGGAGCATCTGCGCGCCGCGCGCGTTCTGCAGCACCACCAGTGCGCGCGACTGCGCCGCCATCGCCTCGCGGATCTTCTCCGGCGAGCCGACGATGGTGGCGGCCTTTGCCGCGTCCACGTACGGGTTCTCGAACAGCCCCTGGTCGAACTTGACGACCATCACGCGGCGCGCCGCCTCGGCGAGGCGTTCCTCGGTGAGCAGGCCGGCCTTCACGGCATCGAGGAACGGCTGTGGATCGTCCACGCCGCCGAACTGGTCGATGCCGGCGTTCATGCCCTTCGCGAACCGCTGGCCCTTGGTCAGCGACTCGACGCCCCACGGCATCGCGATCTGCTGCGGCGCCTGGCGCGGCTGGCCGGTGATGCAGGCGTCGATGCAGTCCTGCGTGATGGCCCAGTCGGAGAGCACCATGCCGCGGAACCGGTGCGTGCCGCGCAACAGGCCGGCGAGGAGCTGGGTGTTGAAGCCGGCGCCGACGGCCTCCACCGGCGTGCCGTCGATCTTCAGCCCGTCGAGGATGTTGTACGTCGGCATCACGCCCACCACGCCCGACGCGATCGCGCCGAGGAACGGCGTGACGTGATCCTGGAATCGGTCGCCGGGGAAGCGGGAATAGCGGCCGTAGTAGTTGTGGCCGTCGAAGCCGTCCACGGCGGCACCGTATCCCACCCAGTGCTTCACGATGGTGGCGACACCGTTGCGGGCGAGGCCGGTGGTGCTGCCTTGCATGCCCTGGGTGTACGCCGTCACCATGGCGCCGACGCGCGCGGGCGACTCGCCGAAGGTGCCGGTGATGCGTGACCAGCGCGGCTCGGTGCCGAGGTCGGCCTGCGGCGAGAGTGCCATGTGGATGCCGACCGCGCGGTATTCGTCGCGCACGATGCTCGCGAAACGCTTCACGAGCATCGGATCATCCAGCGCGCCGAGGCCGAGGGTCTCCGGCCACTGGGAGAAGCCGGCAGTGCTGCCGGTGGCACCGACCACGACCTGGAAATGGCTGCGCGGGTCGGTGCTGATCGTCAGTGGAATGCCGAGCCGGTCGCGCTCGGCGATGGCCTGCAGCGCGTTGTTCTGCGCCGCGAAGTCCGACGGTGGCAGCGACAGGCGCGTGATCATGCTGTTGACGTGCCGGCCGAGGATCGCGGCGGCGACGGCGGTGGTGTCGTACTCGCGCCCCATGCCCATCGGGTTGCCGGCGGCGGCGGCCGAGCCGTGGAGCGCGGCGCCGGCCTTCTCCTCGAGCGTCATGCGCCCGACGAGGTCCGCGGCGCGGGCGGCCGAGGGCAGGCGCCAGTCTTCGTACGGCTCGAGGGTGCCGTTGCGATTGAGGTCGCGGAAGCGGCGGCCGTCGATGGTGAGGATCGGTCCGGCGGCGGAGCGCACCTCGGGCTGGGCACCGCGCTGGGCGGCCAGCGGCAGCGCGGCGAGCAGCAGCGGCAGGGTGCTGAGGAATGAACGCGACAGGGTCATGAGCGGGGGGTGGTGGCGGCACGAACCGGCGGGTCCCGGCGACCGGGACGGCCACAGCGCTGCCGAATACTATGTGTCCCGTGCCGTGCGCGAGCCCGCGGGCCTCAGGAGAGCTCGTCGATGCGGCGCTGGAGGAAGCGGCGCTCGGGGTCCTGGCGCGCCAGGCCCAGCGCGATCCGGTACGACGCGAGCGCGTCGTCCGTCCGGCCGCAGCGGCGACAGAGGTCCGCGCGGGCGGCGTGAGCGAGGTGATAGCCGGCGAGGGTGGTGCCGGCCAGCAGCGCGTCGATCGCCGCCAGCCCGGCCTGGACGTCGCCGCACATCGCGATGGCCACGGCTCGGTTGAGGGCGACCACCGGCGTGTGTTCCACGCGCAGGAGCACGTCGTACAACCCCACCACCTGCCGCCAGTCGGTGGCCGCGGCGGTGGGCGCCTCGGCGTGCACGGCCGCGATCGCGGCCTGCAGCGTGTACGGCCCGAACCGGCGCGAACGGAGGGCGCCCTGCACGAGGGTCGATCCCTCGATGATCATCGCGCGGTCCCAGCGCGTGCGGTCCTGTGCCTCGAGGAGCACCAGCTCGCCATCGGCGCCGGTGCGTGAGACGCGCCGCGAACTGTGCAGGAGCATCAGCGCCAGCAGCCCCTCCACCTCGGGCTCGGGGAGCAGCCCGCGCAGCAGGCGCGCGAGGCGGATGGCCTCGGCGGAGAGGTCATGGCGGGTGACGGCGGCGCCGGCGCTGGCGGAATACCCTTCGTTGAAGACCAGGTAGATCACCTGCAGCACCGTGTGCAGCCGTTCCGGCAGCGTGGGCAGGTCCGGAACCTGGTACGGGATGCGTGCCACGCGGATCTTCTGCTTCGCGCGCACGATGCGCTGGGCGATGGTGGATGGCGCGGTGAGGTATGCGCGAGCGATCTCCTCGGTGGTGAGGCCGCAGACCTCGCGCAGGGTGAGCGCGACCTGTGCATCGGCGGCGAGCGCCGGATGGCAGCAGGTGAAGACCAGGCGGAGCTGGTCGTCGCGGACGTCGGGGTCGTCGTCCCCCGCGTCGCTGGGGCCGGGGTGCAGCGACGCGGCCACGTCGTGCGCCGCGTGCTCGAGCCGCGCGTGTCGGCGGCCGGCGTCGATGGCGCGGAAGCGGGCGGTGGAGATGAGCCATGACCGCGGGTTGGCTGGCACGCCGTCGCGATGCCACCGCTCGAGTGCCACCGTGAATGCGTCGTGCATCGCCTCCTCGGCGCGGTCGAAGTCACCGAGGAGGCGGATGAGCGTGGCGAGCACGCGACGTGACTCGGTGCGGTAGACCGCATCCACGCGGGTGCGGAGCGTGACCTCACCGTCCGTGTGGCCACGTTCCGTCATCACCTCACATGCCGTCGAAGACGGTGACCGGGCGCACCTCGATGCTGCCCGTGCGCACCGACGGGATCTTCGCGGCGATCTGCAGCGCCTCGTTCAGGTCCGCGGCCTCGACCAGGTAGAAGCCACCGAGCTGCTCCTTCGTCTCAGCGAAGGGCCCATCGGTGGTGGTGAGGGTGCCGTTGCGGTGGCGCAGGGTGGTGGCGGTGTGTGCCGGCTCCAGTGCCTCGCCGGCGAGCATCCTTCCGCTCTTCGCCAGGTCGGTGGTGAAGGCGAAGTACTCACCCATGAACGCGTCGCTCTCGCCCTTCGACATCGCGGCCATGTCGCTGTCGGCATCGTAGATCAGGCAGAGGTACTTCATCGGGAACCTCCTGTGCGGTTGGTGGATCGACCTGCGGGATACCCATGGTCGATTGGCCGGTCCCCGGATCGACATGGGCGGCGGGGTGGCCTGCCGGGGGATGGTGGGACCCTCATCCCTGCCGCTTGTAGTCGGTGTAGGTCCGGCGGTCGGCGTCGAAGCAGGTGACGGGGCGCCGGGATGGGACCGCGACGGCGTGCGGCGGGCAGCGCGGGTCCTGGGCGGCGTCGCCGCGCAGGGCACCCCGGTAGGTGGAGATCGCCGCCTCGACCTGGCCGATGGTGGTGGGTGGGTCGAAGAGCGTGTGGGGGTAGAGTCGTGCGCCGGTGAGGGCATCGAGGTAGACGCCGCGCTCACGGATGTCGGCCATCTGCCCGGTGAAGCTCCAGGCGACGATCGGCATGGCGTTGCGCTGGTTGACCTCCAGCACGGCGCTGGTGACGCGGGTGATGCCGGCGGCGCGTGCGAGTCGCCAGGCCTCACGGAAGTCGATCTTCACGGGCGGGAGCGGCATTGGCACCGGCCGGCCGTCGGGGAGCTCGAGCGGCTCCGCGCCTGCCCACGGCACCTCGGGATCGCTGGTGGCGGTCAGGACGGCGATGCGGCGCGGGGCATAGAAGCTGTAGAGAACGTCGGTGGGCGGGCGCTCGCCGGCCGCATCGGTGCGGAGCTCGATGCGATAGAGCACCGCGTCGCGGATGCGCCCCTGTGCCCACTTCGTGTTGAACGGGATGAGCGCGAGCACGTCGTGTGCGACCCCGTCGTCGTCGTAGCTCAGGTGCTCGGGTGCGGCGCGGCAGCCGGCGATGGCCTGCACGACCATCAGCAGCGCTGCCAGGGGCAGGTGGTGATGGTGGGGTGAGCGCGGCGCGCGTCGAGACACAGGGGTCCGAGTGGGTGGGGCTGGTGCAACGCTGCCGGTGACGGCCGCCTGGGGGTGTCGGCGCAATTTTCCGGATCGCGCGGCATGGCGCAAGCGAAACCGGCCTGCGTCATCGCCACCAACGGGCGGCGGTTCACGTTACAGTTGAGGTGCTGGCTCCCCCCATCCATCGGAGTGTCGTGCATGCGTGTCACGCAGCTGTTCCTGGCCGTCCTGGCCACCACCCAGACGCTGGCGGCGCAGGCGCCGGTCGTGACCGCGATCCGTGCCGCGCGCCTGATCGTCGGTGACGGCACGCAGGTGGAGCAGCCGGTGGTGGTGATCACCGGTGAGCGGATCACCGCGGTGGGGCCGGTGGCCACGGTGCGGGTGCCGGCGGGCGCGCGCGTGCTGGACATGCCGGGCGCGACGCTGATGCCCGGCTTCTTCGACATGCACACGCACCTCACGTCGATCGACAACGACGGCGGTGACCTCTCGGTGCTGAAGGAGACGGCGGCCCATGGCGCCATCTATGCCGTGATCAACGCACGCAAGACCCTCGAGGCCGGGTTCACCACCGTGCGGGAGGCCGGCAGCACGGACTACGTGGACATCGCGGTGCGTGATGCGATCACCCGCGGGCTGATTCCCGGTCCGCGCATCCACGCCTCGGGGCCGTCGCTGGGCAGCACCGGCGGGCACGCCGACGTGAATGGCTGGAGCCCGAACATCGCGATCCCCGGCACGGGGGCGATCGTGGACGGCCCGGATGCCATCCGTCGGCAGGTGCGGCTGAACGTCAAGTACGGTGCCGATCAGATCAAGTTCGTGGCCACCGGCGGCATCCTGTCAGTGGGTGATGCGGTGAACGCCCCGCAGTTCGGTGACGACGAGATGGCGGCGCTGGTGGCGGAAGCGACGCGACTGGGCCGCCGCGTGATGGCGCATGCGCATGGCGGGGCCGGCCTGCTGGCGGCGGTGAACGCGGGGGCCGCGAGCATCGAGCACGGCAGCCTGGTGGACGATGCCGCGATCGCGGCGATGAAGGCGCGCGGCACGTACCTCGTGCCCACACTCATCATCCTCGAGGAGATCGTGCGGGATGGCGAGACGAAAGGGGTGCCGGCGAACTCGATCGCGAAGGCGCGGGCGATCGCCGTCGAGCGGCGCACGCGCCTGCGCCGCGCCTACCAGTCGGGGGTGAAGTTCGCGCTGGGCACCGACGCCACGAGCGACATCCACGGCCGCAACGGCGAGGAGTTCAAGTACATGGTGGACATCCTCGGCGCCACGCCGATGGATGCCATCACCATCGGCACGATGAACGCGGCGACGCTGCTGGGGGTGGAGCAGGACTACGGGAGCGTGGCCGCCGGCAAGGTGGCGGACCTGGTGGCGGTGCAGGGCAACCCGCTCACCGACGTGTCATTGCTGGCACGCGTGTCCTTCGTGATGAAAGGTGGGGTGGTGGTGAAGTCGGCGCCCGTCACGGCACGACGTGGTCAGGAATGACCGCCGTCACCTCGATCTCCACCAGCGCGCGATCCTCCATCAGTGCGCACACCTGCACCGCCGACATGGCCAAGTTGTAGCTGCCGATGACCTCGCGGAACACCGCGCCGAGTTCCGCGCCAGCGGCGAGATAGGCCTGCTTGTCCAGCACATACCACGTCATCCGCACGATGTGCTCCGGCTTGGCGCCCGCCTCGGCCAGCACCGCCACCACGTTCTGCAGGGCGAGGCGCGCCTGGCCGACGAGCGTGTCACTGGGAAATGTGCCGTCGGGGTTCCAGCCGACCATGCCGGCCACGAACACCAGGTGTCCGCGTGCGACCACGCCGTTGGCATAGCCGCGCGGGCGTGGCCATCCGGCCGGGAGCAGGACGCGCATCAGGAGTCTCCGTGCAAGGTGTGAGTGCGGGTCACGGTCACGGTTCGCGCAGGCGGAACCGCTGCAGCTTGCCGGTCTCGGTGCGGGGCAGCGTCTCGCGGAACTCGATGGCCCGCGGGTACTTGTACGGCGCGATGGACTGCTTCACGTGCTCCTGCAGCTCACGCACCAGCGCCGGCGTGGCGTCATGGCCGGCCTTCGGCACCACGAACGCCTTCACGATCTGGCCGCGCTCATCGTCGGGCACGCCGATCACGGCGCACTCGGCGACGGCGGCGTGGTGCAGCAGGGCCTCCTCCACCTCCGGTGCGGCAATGTTGTAGCCCGACGAGATGATCATGTCGTCGGTGCGCGACTGGTAGTGGAAGTAGCCGTCGGCATCCATCACGTAGGCGTCGCCGGTGACGTTCCAGCCGTTCACCACGTAGGCGCGCTGGCGCTCGTCGGCCAGGTAGCGGCAGCCGGTGGGGCCCTTCACCGCCAGCCGGCCCACCGTGCCCTGCGGCACCTCGTTCCCCACGTCGTCGAGCAGCGTCGCGACGTAGCCGGGCACGGGACGCCCGGTGGCACCGGGACGCGCGCTGGCCTCGTCGGCCGAGATGAAGATGTGCAGCATCTCGGTGGCACCGATGCCGTCGATCAGCTCGATGCCGGTGGCCTCGCGCCAGAGCGTGCGGGTGGAGGCCGGCAGCACCTCTCCAGCCGACACGCACTGGCGGAGCGCGGAGGTGCGCAGCATGGCACCGTGTGCCGCCAGACCGCGATAGGTGGTGGGGGCGGTGAAGAGCGTGGTGGCGCCGTGTGTGGTGATCCCGTCCAGCAGCGCCTGCGGCGACGGGCGTTCCACCAGCACGGCGGAGGCACCCACCATCATCGGGAAGAGCACCAGCCCGCCCAGCCCGAAGGTGAAGGCGAGCGGCGGGCTGCCGATGAAGACGTCGTCCGCTCGCGGGCGCAGCACGTGTGGCGGCCAGCAGGCGCAGATCGCCATCACGTCACGGTGGAAGTGCATCGTGCCCTTCGGCTGCCCGGTGGTGCCGGAGGTGAAGGCGATGATGCAGGTCTCGTCGCTGGCAGTGTCGACGTTCGTGAAGGTCGGGTGCGCCGACTCCATCGCCACGTCCAGCGATCCTTCCGACCGGGTGTTGAAGTGCTTCACGGCCACGCGCTGCGGCGACTGCAGCAGCGCCAGGTCCAGCTCGCCGGCCAGCGCCACGTCGCAGAGGGCGTGCGAGACCTGAGCCTTGTCGATGACCTTCTGCAGCTCCACCGCACGCAGGAGCGGCATGGTCGCGACGGCGATGCCGCCGGCCTTCATGACGGCGAACCAGCTCGCCACCATCATCAGGTTGTTCGGTGCCCGCAGCAGCACGCGGTTGCCGGGCACCAGCCCCATGTCGTGCACCAGCACGTTCGCGATGCGGTTCGCCTGGTGCTGCAGGTCGGCGTAGGTCCAGGTGATGCCGTTGCAGTGCAGGCACGGGCGATGCCCGCGGCCCTCGACGAGGTGGCGGTCGAGGATCTCGGTCGCGCAGTTGAGCTGGGCCGGGAACTGCAGCGACGGCAGCGGGAACAGGAACTCCGGTTGCTGCGCCACGGGCGGCAGGTTGTCGCGGGCGAAGGTGTCGATGTGTGCGCCGGGCATGGCTCAGCGGCCCTCCGCTGCCGCGCGCAGCAGGTCACGGGCGATGATGAGCTGCTGCACTTCGGTGGCCCCCTCGTAGATGCGCAGCGAGCGGATCTCGCGGTAGAGCTGCTCCACCGGGTTGCCGGTGGTCACGCCCAGCCCGCCGAGGAGCTGCACGGCGTCGTCGATCACGTGCTGTGCGCCCTCGGTGGCGACCATCTTCGCCATCGCGGCTTCGCGGGTGACGGTCTCGCCGCGGTCACGCAGCCAGGCGGCGCGATAGGTGAGGAGGGCGGCGCTGTCGATGGTGGTGGCCATCTGGGCCAGCTTCGCCTGGGTGAGCTGCAGGTCGGCCAGCACGCCGCCGAACATCCTGCGCTGCCGGCTGTGCGCCAGCGCCACGTCCAGCGCGCGGCGCGCGAAGCCGAGCGCGGCCGCGGCCACCGAGGTGCGGAAGATGTCCAGCGTGCGCATCGCCACCTTGAATCCCTCACCCGTCGCGCCCAGTCGCGCGCTGAGCGGGATGCGGCAGCCAGTGAACTGCAGCGTGGCCAGCGGGTGCGGTGCGATCACGTCGATGCGCCCGGCGATGGTGAGGCCGGGCGTGCCCGCATCGACGATGAACGCCGAGATGCCGCGCGAGCCCGCCGCCTCGCCGGTGCGTGCGAAGACCACGTAGAAGTCGGCGATGCCGCCGTTGCTGATCCAGGTCTTGGTGCCGTCGAGGACCACGGTGTCGCCCTCGACCTGCGCGGCGCAGGCCATGGCAGCCACGTCGCTGCCGGCATCGGGCTCGGAGAGCGCGAAGGCGGCAATCAGCTCACCGCTGGCCACCCGCGGCAGGTAGTGTGCGCGCTGCGCCGGCGTGCCGTGCACGCTGATCGCGCCGCTGCCCAGTCCCTGCATGGCGAAGGCGAAGTCGGCCAGGCCGTCGTGGCGCGCGAGGGTCTCGCGGATCAGGCAGATGGCGCGGGTGTCGATGTGGTCGGCGGCGCCGCCGTGCGACGTGCCGGCGACGGCGTGCGCCAGCCAGCCGCCGAAGCCCAGGTTGCGCACGTGGGTGCGGCAGGCGGCATCCACGTCAGCGTGTGACGCGTGTGACGCGTGTGCGAGGTGCGCAGTGCACCACGCCTCGAGCCCGGCGGCCAGCGTCCGGTGGTGTGGCTCGAGGAATGGCCAGTCCAGGTGGCGCGTGTCACTCATGGGCGGGGCTCCGGCGTGCACATCGTCAGTTGCCCTCGAACACGGGGCGCTGCTTCGCCACGAACGCGGTGTACGCCCGCCCGAAGTCGGCCGTCGTCATGCACAGCGCCTGCGCCTGCGCCTCGGCCTCGATGGCATCGTCCAGCCCCATCGACCACTCCTGGTGGAGCATCGCCTTGGTGACGCCGTTGGCGAAGGTCGGGCCATGCGCGATGTCGCGTGCGAGCTGCATGGCGGTGTCGTGCAGCGCGTCAGGCTCGGCGAGGCGGTTGAAGAAGCCCCACTGCAGCGCCTCGTCGCCGGGCATCGATCGGCCGGTGAACAGGAGCTCGCTGGCGCGGCCCTGCCCGATGATGCGCGGCAGCATCGCACATGCGCCCATGTCACAGCCGGCCAGGCCGACGCGGTTGAACAGGAAGGCCGTCCTGCTGCGCGACGTGCCGATGCGCAGGTCCGACGCCATGGCGAGGATCGCGCCCGCGCCAGCGCAGGTGCCATCCACTGCGGCCACGATCGGTTGCGGGCAGGCCCGCATCGCCTTCACCAGCGCGCCGGTCATGCGCGTGAACCGCAGCAGCTCCGGCGCTGTGCGTCCGATGAGCGGGCCGATGATCTCGTGCACGTCGCCGCCCGAGCAGAAATGGCCGCCGGCGCCCTGCAGCAGCACCGCCGTCACGTCGGGCGCGTGCCGCAGGGCCTCGAACAGGTCGCGCAGCTCGGCGTACGACTCGAAGGTGAGCGGGTTCCGGCGTTCGGGGCGATTGAGCGTGATCACGCCGACGCGGTCGCGCACCTCCCACAGGACGTGCGTGGCCTGGTAGCGGGCCAGCGGGCGTGACGTGCCGGCGGCGAGGCCGGCGTCGAGCGGGGGCAGCTTCGGCGTGCTCATGTCGTGGCTCCGGTGCGTCGCGGGCGGCGCGGCCTGGCGGCGGGACGGGAAACGGCGGGGGTGGTGGCGGTGGCGAGCTGCAGGCGCAGCCGGCCGAGCAGGTCGTACAGGTCGCGCATGTCGGAGGCACCCATGCCGGCGAACAGCGTGACGATCCAGGCCTCGTGGGTGGCGGCGAGCTTCTCGAACAGGCGTCGCCCCTTGCGGGTGAGGGTGACGCGCAGCGAGCGACGGTCATCCGGCTCGGTGGTGCGCTCGACGAGCCCTTCCTTCTCCAGCTGATCGGCGAGGCCCGTGACGTTGCCGCCGGTGACCATCAGGTAGCGCGACAGGACGCTCATGCGCAGGCCCTCCGGGTGGCGATGCAGTTGCGCCATGAGGTCGAAGCGGGCGAGCGTGATGCCGGCCTCCTGGCGCAGGCGACGCGCGACGAGCGTCTCGACCTGCGTGCTGCACGCGAGCAGGCGCAGCCAGACCTTCAGCGACTGGTGGTCATCCGGGACCACGCGCCCCTCCAGGCCGATCGACTCGTGGCCGAGGCTCGGTGCGTGCGTGACGCGGCGGGAGGTGGTCACATGACCTCCCCGCCGGCGATGGAGATGCACTGGCCCGTGACCGAGCGCGCTGCCGCGGAGCAGAGCCACTGCACCGCCGCGGCCACCTCCGCCGGCTGCACGAGGCGACCCTGCGGATTCGTCTTCGTGAGCTCGGCACGCGCCGACTCCACGCTGCGGCCGGTCTGCGCCACGATGGTCGCCAGGCTGGCGTGCAGCATCTCGGTCTCGGTGAAGCCGGGGCAGACGGCGTTCACCGTCACGCCGGTATTCGCCAGTTCGAGCGCCAGTGAGCGCGTGAGGCCAACCACGCCATGCTTGGCCGCGCTGTAGGCACTCACGTACGCGTAGCCGCGCTGGCCGGCGGTGCTGGCGATGTTCACGATCCGTCCGTCGGGTGATCGGACCAGGTCGGGCAGCGCTGTTTGCGTGCAGTGAAAGGTGCCCGTGAGGTTCACGGCCAGCATCCGGTCCCACAACTCCTGGGTGGTGCGCCTGAACGGTGCGCTTTCGGCCTGGCCGGCGTTGTTCACGAGGATCGTCACCGGCCCGCGCTCGGCCCGCGCAGCATCGAACGCGCGGCGCACGGCCTCGGCGTCGCTCACGTCGGCGGTGACGATGGTGGTGCGGGCGTCGAGCGAGTCGGCCAGCGCCATCAACGGCTCCCGGCGCCGGCCCAGCAGTGTGAGCGAGGCGCCGTCGGCGGCGAGCACGCGTGCGATGGCGGCACCGATGCCGTGGCCGGCACCCGTGATCACGGCATGCCGGCCGGCCAGCGGCAAGGTGCCGCGTGCGGCGTCGGTCATGCGGGCTCCCGGGTCACTGCGGGTGCGGTGAGTGCCGCCAGTGCGGCCTTCTCCCGCGCGAAGAGTGACTCCATCTGTGGCTTGCCACTGCGGTACTGCTTCGGCCACGCGATGGGTGTGTAGCCGATCTTCGCCGCCTCGGTGAGCGTCCACGCCGGGTTGGCGAGGTGCGGACGTGCCACGGCGCACAGGTCAGCGCGGCCGGCGGCGATGATGCTGTTCACGTGATCGGCCTCGCTGATCGCACCGACGGCGATGGTGGCGATGCCACCCTCGTTGCGGATGCGGTCGCTGAACGGCGTCTGGAACATGCGGCCGTACACCGGGCGCTCGCGCTTGCTGACCTGTCCTGACGAGCAGTCGATCATGTCGGCGCCGGCGGCCCTGAAGGCCCGTGCGATCGCGATCGCATCATCGGGCGTGATGCCACCCGGCACCCAGTCGTGGGCCGAGATGCGCACCGACATCGGGAGCTCGGCCGGCCACGCGGCGCGCACGGCGGCGAAGACCTCGAGCGGGAAGCGCAGCCGGTTCTCCAGCGCCCCGCCGTACTCGTCGGAGCGGGAGTTGGTGAGCGGCGAGATGAACGACGAGAGCAGGTATCCGTGCGCGCAGTGCAGCTCCAGCCAGTCCACCCCCGCCTCGGCCGCCCACTGCGCGGCCCGTGCGAACTGCGCGGTCACGGCGTCCATGTCGGCGCGCGTCATCGCGCGCGACACCTGGCTGATGCCCTCGAGGTACTGCTGCGGCGATGCCGAGATGAGCGGCCAGTTGCCGTCGGCCAGTGGCTGGTCGATGCCGTCCCACATCACGCGGGTGGATCCCTTGGCGCCCGCGTGGCCGAGCTGGATGCCGAACTTCGCGTCGGTGCTGGTGTGGATCCAGTTCGCGATGCGCGCCCATGCGTCGCGCTGGCCCGTGTTCCAGAGCCCGGGGCAGCCCGGCGTGATGCGTGCATCGGGGCTGACGCAGGTCATCTCCGCCATCACCAGTGCGGCGCCGCCCATGGCGCGTGCGCCGAGGTGCACCAGGTGGTAGTCACCGGGCACGCCGTCCGTGGCTGAGTACTGCGCCATCGGCGAGACGACCACGCGGTTCTTCAGTGTGACGCTGCGGACCGTGTACGGCGTGAACATCGGCGGCGGCGGCGTGGCGCCCTCGGCGATGTGGAGGCCGGCGCGGGTGGCGAACCAGCGCTCGAACCCTTCGAGCCAGGCCGTGTCGCGAAGGCGCAGGTTCTCGTGCGAGATGCGCTGCGAGCGGGTGAGCAGCGAGTACATGAACTGCTCGGGTGGCAGCGTGTCGGCGTAGCGTTCGCCGACGAACTCGAACCACTCCATTGCGTTCCAGGCGGCGTTCTGCAGGCGCAGCACGTCCACGGCTCGCATGCGCTGGTACTCCGCGAGCACGGCGGGGATGTGCGCACGGGTGGCGCCGATGCGCGTGAACTGGCGTGCCAGCTCGATGGCATCCTCGATGGCGAGCTTGGTGCCCGAGCCGATGGCGAAGTGCGCCGTATGCACCGCGTCGCCCATCAGCACCACGTGGCTGCGCCCGTTGAAGTGGTGCCAGTGTTCGCACGTCACGCGCTGGAAGTTGAGCCATGCCGACCCGCGCAGGTGGCGGGCGTTGGTCATCAGGCGATGGCCGTCCAGGGTGCGGGCGAAGAGCTGTTCGCAGAAGGCGACGGAGGCGTCGCTGTCGGCGGTGTCGAGGCCGTGGGCCTTCCACACGTGCTCGGGCGTCTCGACGATGAAGGTGCTGGTCTGGTCGTCGAACTTGTAGATGTGGGCCTGGAACCAGCCGTGTTCGGTCTTCTCGAAGGTGAAGTTGAAGGCGTCCCAGCGTTTCGTGGTGCCGAGCCAGATGTAGCGGTTGGGGCGGGTGACGATGTCGGGGCGGAAGATGTCCGCGTACTTCGTGCGGATCTTCGAGTTGATGCCATCGGCGGCGACGACCAGGTCGGCGTCCGGGAAGTCGGTGTCGGAGTCGACTTCGGCCTCGAACTGCAGGGTGACACCCAGTTCCTGGCAGCGGTCCTGGAGGATGTTGAGGAGCTTGCGGCGCCCGATGCCGACGAAGCCGTGGCCGCCGGAGCGGATGGTGCGGCCCTTGAAGTCGAGCTCGATGTCGTCCCAGTGGGTGAACGCGGACTCGATGGTGGCGGCGGTCTGCGGGTCGCAGCGGCGCATGTTCTCGAGGGTGGCGTCGGAGAACACGACGCCCCAGCCGAAGGTGTCGTACGGCTTGTTGCGTTCGACGACGGTGATGTCGTGGGTGGGGTCGGCCTGCTTCATGAGCAGGGCGAAGTAGAGTCCGGCGGGACCGCCGCCCACGCACACGATCTTCATTCAGGCTCCGGGGGGAGTGGCGAGGGGAGAGTGGGGGGAGATGCTTTAGATGTCAAGGGAATTGAGCGGATATCGAGGGATCCCGAAGGGGTCTGAGTCAGGTTCCCCGATCCCGAAGGGGTCTGAGTCAAGTTCCCCAAAGGGGTCTGAGTCAGTGGGGGACGGCGGACTCAGAGTCACCGCGCCTGCAGGGGGCGGAGAACACGAACCGCGAGCGACTTTGCCCCATCGTGCACGGTTTCCATCACGCGGGCGCACGGTGCCGTTCAAGCGGACGGTGACCTCGACGAGCGGCGGCCAGGACGCAAGCCGTGGCGCAGTCCCCTCTCGACCTCCGCCGCCCCGGACGTACGATAGGAGCGTCGAGCTCCCTCTCCCCACCCCGGCGAGCGCCACCATGCCCCCCACCGACCCCATCGCCCGCCGCCGCTTCCTGGCCTTCCTCGCCGCGAGCCCGCTCTTCGTCGCCGACGCCCGGGACCGGCTCGCCCGCGCCGCCGGCGGCGCGGCACCCGGCAGCAACGCCATGGGCTTCGCGACCCGCCTGCTCGACGAGACGGCGGTGGCCGACGTGGTGCCCCTCATCCGCTCCGCCGCCGAGGCCCTCGACGTCTTCGACTTCGAGCCGGTCGCGAAATCGCGCATCCCCATCGCGCATTGGGGCTACATGGCCGGCGGCGTGGACGACGACGCCACCATCCAGGCCAACCGCGACGGTTTCGCGAAGTGGGCGCTGCGCCCGAGGCGCCTGGTGGATTCCAGCCACGTGGACGCATCGGTCTCGCTCCTCGGTGCCGCCTTCCCCTCGCCCATCGTCATCAACCCGGTGGGCTACCAGCGCGGCTTCCACCCCGAGGGCGAGCTGGCCGTGGCGCGCGCGGCGAAGGCGACGAACCACCTGCAGGTGCTTTCCACCGTCAGTACCACCTCCATCGCCGACGTGGTCGCCGCCCGCGGCGCGCCAGTCTGGTACCAGCTCTACAACAACTTCGGCGACTGGGCCCGCACGAAGCAGATGCTGCAGCGCGCCGAGCGGGAGGGCGCGTCGGCGGTGGTGTTCACGGTGGACCTGCTCGCCGGCAGCAATCGCGAAACGATGATCCGGTCCGCACGACGGGACCCGCGGAACTGCCTCACCTGCCACAAGGGCGGGCCACCGGTGCCGGGGCTCAATGGCCAGGTCGCGGCCTCCGGCCAGCCGCGCGTGCCGATGCTCAACGGTTATCCCGCAGTGCCACGCGAGCCGGAAGTCGGCACGCCGACCTGGGACTGGGTGAAGCGGCTGCAGGACACCACATCACTCCCGGTGTTGCTCAAGGGCATCGTCACGAAGGAAGACGCGGAGCTGGCGGTCGCGCAGGGCATCCGCGGCCTGTTCTGCTCCAACCATGGCGGTCGCGCGGAGAACTCGCATCGCGCCACCGTCGCCTCGCTGCCCGAGGTGCTGGAGGGCACGCAGGGGAAGATCCCGGTCATCCTCGACGGCGGCATACGCCGCGGCACCGATGCCTTCACCGCGCTCGCACTCGGTGCGACGGCGGTGGGCATCGGCCGGCCCTACATCTGGGGGCTGGGCGCGTTCGGGCAGGAAGGCGTTGAAATGGTGCTGACGCTCCTGCGCAAGGAGACGGAGCTGGTGATGGCGCAGTGCGGCGCGCCGACGATCGCGAAGATCACGCGGGCGCACGTGGTGGAGCGGTAGCATTCCTGCAGGGCACATCGCGACGCGTCCCACCGCCGACCCACGCGCATGTATCGACTCTCCCGTCCTGCCTCCGCGCTCGATCCCTTCATCGAGCACTACTGGCACGTGCACGCCACGCCGCACGAGCCGTTCACCCTGTCGGTGGACGTGTTCGTGGACCTCCGCGCGGACGTGATCTTCAACCACGGCGTGGCCTACACGCGCGCAGTCGCCGGCGCGCCGGCCCGTGCGCGCACGCGTTCCAACCTCGACGCGCAACGCCTGACCCCGATCCGCATCGTGCAGCGTGGTGCCGTGCGCGTCTGCGGCGTCCGGTTCCGCGTGGCGGGCCTGATGCCGTTCTGCAACCGGTCCGTCGACGCGTTCACCGATCGTGTCGTCGGCATCGCGGAAGCCTTCGGCGAGGATGGCGTCCGACTGGACAAGGCACTGCGTGATGCGGCCGGCGATGCGCCTGAACAGGCGGCACTGCTCGACGCGTTCCTGCTCGCGCGGATGCGGGTGCGACCCGAGCATGCCCCGATGCGACGGCTGCTCGACCTGATCGACGGCACACATGGCGGCGTCCGCATCGAGGCGCTGGGACGACGCGTCGGCATGTCACAGCGCAGCGTCGAACGGCTCTTCCGACGCTGCCTTGGCGTCGGTCCGAAGACGTACGCACAGGTGGTGCGATTCCAGCGCTGTCTCACCCGGCTCATGCACGAGCCTGCCGTGACACTGTCACAGGTCGCCACCGAGGCCGGCTATCACGACCAGTCGCACCTCGTGCGTGCCTACAAGCGCTTCGCGGGCGTTGCCCCGGTGCGGCACGCTGGATACTTCCCACCCGGGGCGCCACGGGACTTCAGTCCCAACCTTGTCGAATTTGTACAAGCCTGACCGGTGACGCGGGCGCAGCTTGGCTGCCGAGATGCCCGCCAGCACCGAACGTCACCGAGTCACAGGAGCCAGCCCGATGACACACGCCGTCGGCACGAAGGCCAAACCGCGAGTGCTCAAGACGCCGCCCGGCACCGCCGAGTACACGATGCACCTGGACACCGTCGGTGACCGTGCGCTCCTGATCTGCACCGTGGGCAAGACGGTGCTGCACTACGATCCCCGCTGCCTCGACGACCTGCACGCCATGCTGAAGGCCCACGGAGACTGGATGGAACTCGGAGCGGCCGACGAGCAGAAGCCGGCGAAGGAGGGAACCGTCGAGGCGTGGGGACGCTCGCCGGACAACCCGGTCGGCGGCTGGTACGGCCTGAAGAAGGGCCTGCGCGGGCGCTTCGGCATGTACATCCCGCCGCTGATGGAAGCGCTCGGCCTCGCCGAGCTCACGCACGAGGCCAGGGGCAACCGGATGCGGGCGCGCTGACGGGCGCGGCGCCGGTCAGCGGGGCGCGGGTCAGCGCGGCGCGACGAGCGTCGCCAGGGCGTCGCGTCGGATCGTCGCCACCACGCTGACCTGCGTCCCGACCATGTCGGCCACATCGTACCGCATCGCCGTGCCAAGCACCGACGCCACTTCGGCGGCATTCAGCCGGTAGTCGCTCATCAGCCAGCGCGTCAGGTCCGAGGTCGCCAGCTTCAGCGCCTCCTGCAGGTCACCGGCAATCCCGATCGCCATCAACTGGTCCGGCGACTCCGCGCGCGGTCCACCGATCGACGTCCCGCGCACCAGCGCCACGCTGAACGAGACGTCCATCGACGTCTCGAGCGCGTCGCCGGTGAGTTCTCCGTCACCCTGCGCCGCATGGCCGTCACCGATGAACACCAGCGCGCCCGGCACGTTGGCGGTGAGGTAGACGGTCGTGCCTTCGCGCAGCGCGTTGTAGTCCATGTTGCCGCCGAACACGCCGCTGTCCTGCGTGCGGATGGCCTGCCCACGCGCCGGCGCCACGGCGAGGCAGCCGACCTGCGGGCGGAGCGGCACCTCGTAGTTCGCGAGCGCCGGGGTGGGTGACGACAGTCGCGCCACGCCGCGCGTGCGGTCGAGGGTCCAGCGGCCGCTGAACTGCTCCACCCGCGACAGGCTGCGGGCCAGGTCGGTGGTGATCGCCGCATCCACGATGCCGGTGCCGGCGTTCGCGAAATCGCGGTTGAGCCGCACGCGGTGCAAGTGGATCGCGATCACGTCACCCGGCATCGCACCCTCGACGAAGAACGGTCCCGTCTGCGGGTTGCCACCAGCCCAGCGCTGGACGCCGTTCCAGTCCACGCCGCCGGCGTCGATCGTGCGGGTGTGCACGGTGTCACCGGGGAAGATGTGCAGCGCCGGTGCGGCTGCCGGCGAGAAGGTGCGATGGAACACGGTGGGTTCGAACGTCACGGCGCGCGGTGGGCCCGCGCGTTTCGCCTCGGGGATCGCCACCCAGCGGGCGGTGTCAGCGAAGCTGGTGCTGCCGCGTGACCGTCCGAGTGCGAGGCCGGTGAGTCGGCCGTTGCGCACCTGCGCCCGAAAACGTGCGCGGATGGTGGTGGAGTCCCAGAACTGCACCAGGTCGATCGAGTCGCGGCGCATGACGCCGCGCAGCGCGTTCGTCGCCCGCGGTCCCATGTCACCGTGCACGCTGTCGCCAGCCACCCGGAGCGTCCACGAGGTCCACATGGTGTCGCCGAGCGACACGATGCCGACGAGGTACTGGCCGCTGGCGATGGAAGCGGTGGGGCGGGGCTGGGCGCCGAGCGGCGCGGTCAGCGCCAGGCCTGCCGCGAGCAGGGTGCCTGCCGTGGCGCGGGAGTGGGTCCGCGAGTGTGGCATCGGGACGGGTTGCGTGGGGAGGCGAGAACGGGCGTGATGCCCACTACGACCCGGGCATTGCCCGGTTTCGGAGGCGGATGGACCGCCGCGCGCATTGACAGTGCCACGGCGCGACGACCACACTGCCCCGTCGCGACGCTCCTGGCCCGCCGGTGCCGTCTCGGCCCGACCCCTTCGTCCTGCCCACCCCGGAGCCGCGCGTGCCCACCTCCAACGATCGACGCACCTTCCTGAAGGCCAGCGCCGCACTCGCATCGCTGAGCCTGATCCCGGACCGCGTCGCCGATGCCGCCCGCGAGCCCGCGGCGGACCGGGCGGTCAACATGTCGCATGACGGCCTGGTGCTGCCCCCGCTCGACTATGCGGCGCTCCTCCAGCGAATCACGTCCGGCGGGACGACGACCGAGGACTACTACTCGCAGGGGGGGGTCGTCACCGAGCTGGAAACCGCATGCGCGCGGCTCCTCGGCAAGGAGGCCGCGGTGTTCATGCCGACCGGCACGCTCGCGAACCAAATCGCGATCCGCGCGCTGGCTGGAGCCGACCGGCGCGTCATCGTCCAGCACGAAAGCCACCTCTTCAACGACACCGGTGACTGTGCGCAGACGCTCAGCCAGCTCACGCTGATGCCGCTGGCGCGCGGACGTGCGACCTTCACGCGCGAGGAGGTCGAGGAGGTGATCGGCCGCACGGCCTCGGGACGCGTGGCAACCCGGGTGGGCGCGATCTCCATCGAGACCCCGGTGCGCCGCAGGGCCGGGGAGCAGTTCACCACCGCGACCCTGCGCGAGGTCACGGCGTATGCGCGGCAGGAGGGCATCCGCCTGCACCTCGATGGTGCGCGCATGCTGCTCGCCTCGGCCTACTCCGGCATCGCACCGTCCGAGTACGCGGCCATGTTCGACACCGTCTACATCTCGCTCTGGAAGGGGTTGAATGCCGCATCCGGCGCGATCCTCGCCGGCCCGAAGTCGCTGCTCGACGGCATGTTCCACGTGCGGCGCATGTTCGGTGGCGGGCTGCCGCAGGCGTGGCCGTTCGCGGCCGTCGCGCTGCACTACCTGCCCGGCTTCGTGGACCGCTTCCGGACTGCGGTGGCGGTCTCCGAGGTCTTCATCAGCGAACTGCACTCGCGGGGGGGCGTCACGGCCCAGCGCATTCCCGGCGGCACCAACATCTTCCGCATCCCGGCCGCCGGCGTCGACACCCTGCGGATGCGCGCGACGCTCGCCGCACGCGGCATCGACATCGCGGCACCGGTCGCGGGCGCCGCGACCGTCACCCTGCAGGTGAACGAATCGTGGACGCGGCGCACCGGGGCGGAGCTGGCGACGGAGTTCCTCCGGGCGATGGCGAAGGTGTAGGCGCGACGCGGGGTGCCCGGCGGGCGACACCACGGCGCCGAGGCCTGCCGTCGTCGCCCGGGATCGCGCGCCCTAGGCCCGCGCGAACTCCACCATCGCCGCCGACACCTGCGGCCCGTGTGTCGCCGTCATCCCGTGCGGCGCATCGTGCAGGAGGACGACCTTGCTCCCCGGGATCGCCGCCGCCGTCAGCTTGCCCGACGCCTCGAACGGCACGATCCGGTCGGCCGAACCGTGCAGCACCAGCACGGGGATCGTGATCTTCGCCAGGTCGGCCCGGAAGTCGGTGGTGCCGAAGGCGCGGATGCATTCGTGCGTCCCGATGGGGGACGCGGCGTATGCGATCCACTTCGCGAACTCGATCGCGTCGGTGGGGAAGTCGGCCATCCCGGGTTCGTGGTTGAAGAACGCGGGGAAGAAGTTCGCCAGGAACGCCACACGGTCGGCGCGCACACCGGCCATCATCCCCTCGAACACCGACAGGTCGGACCCGCTGGGATTGTCGGGAGTCCTGAGCAGGAACGGCGGCACGGCGCTGATGAACATGGCCTTCGCGATCCGGTCGCTGCCGTAGGTGCCAAGGTAGCGCGCCACCTCGCCGCCACCCATCGAGAAGCCGGCCAGGATCACGTCCTTCAGGTCCAGCGTGCGGATCACGTCATGCAGGTCGTTGGCGAAGGTGTCGTAGTCGTAGCCCGTGGCCGGGCGGTCGGATTCGCCGAACCCGCGGCGGTCGTAGGCGATCACCCGGAAGCCGGCGGCGACGAGGGCGATGACCTGGCCTTCCCACATGCGCTGGCTGAGCGGCCATCCATGGATCAGGATCACCGGCTGGCCCGCGCCGTGATCCTCGAAATAGAGCTGCACCGGGGGCGTCGAGTGCGTGGTGATGTGTGGCATTGCTGACCTCGTTGAGGATGTGCGGAGCGCAGTGCAACCGACACCCGAAGGATAGGAGTCGCGCCGCGCGGAGCGCACACGGCCGCGGTGGCATTTCGCCGTGGTTCGGTCACGATCCCCTCGCGGCTGCGGTGCGCCACCGCCACAGGTTGGTGCCGCGCCAGCACCCGACCGGACACGCCGCAGGCGCCCTGTCCGGTTTTTCCCCATCTAACCCTCTCCCGGCCCGGAGGCTATCGTCTGGATCCGGGTCCCCGTCGGGCCCGTCCCTTCCGACTCCCGCAGGGAGCCCGCATGCGGCAGTCCTGGCTCCGCACGATCCTGTCGAGCGTCTTCATCCTCTTCATGCTGGCCTCGGCACACCTGCTGATGGTCGTCGTGAACGCGGCTGAAGTGCGCGCGGAATCGCCGCATGCCACGGAAGGCCTGGTGGCGCGGATGTACAACGACCGCCCGCTGGCGGAGGAGCTCGAGGGCGCCATCCGGAAGGAGAAGCGCGCCGACAATCGCGCCGTGCTGGCGGCGGCGCTGACCGAGGTGCACGCCGGCCGCCCCGTCGCACTGCGCACCCTCCCCGTCACGCCGTTCCTGGTGCAGGCCACGCTCGGCCTCACGCTGCTCGGCCTGGTGCTGATGTGGGTCACGTCGCGCCTGACGGGTGACGCGGCGCAGACCATCGTCGGCATCTTCGCCGGCAACCTGCTCTGGACCGGCGGCGTGGAGTACGGCCTGACCATCGCGGCGCGCACCTTCGGCATTGCGAAGGCGGTGACGGTCGTCAACGGCGACCTGACCGCCGTCTATGGCGAGTACACGCTCCTCAAGTACACGTGGGGCGTGATGGCGCTGGTGCTGGGGTACCTGCTCTTCCTGGAGTCGTCGCGCTGCCCGCTGTTCCTGGGCTGGCGCACGCACGTGCCGACGATGCGGGGCGCGATCGCGACCGGGCGCATCGACAACTACGGTCCGCGGAGCGCGTTCCAGTATGCGACCACGGTCTGGGGCTTCTACCTGCTGCTGCTCTGGGCGTACGACGAGACGCTGTTCGGGGTGCATGGCATCTTCACCAACTCGGTGATGGTGCTCTCGCTCGCGGGTGGCGTGTACTGCACCTGGCGACTGCACCAGCAGCGCGGGTGGGGGCCGGCGATCCGCTACGCCGTGGGTGCGATGATCGTGGTATGGACGCCGATCGAGATCGCCGGCAAGTGGGGGGTGTTCCGCCAGCCGTGGATCCTGCTGCAGCCGACCAGCCTGGTGGTGTTCTTCGGCGGGCTGGCGCTGGGCACATGGCTGCTGTGGCGTGCGCAGTGGAAGGCCATACCGCGGGGCGCCGCCACCTCCGCTGCCGGTGTGGGGACCGCGGACGCGGGGGACCTGGACCTGGTGCGCGTGGGCGGACCCTGAGCGCCGCCGTGCCGGTGGGCGTGACACGTCGCGATGCCGGCGTCGCGCAGGACCGGCCGGTCGCCGCAAAAGCCGACACCGGGTCAGGGGATGCCGCACAACGCCGGCGGTGACGCGGGCGATCATTCAGGATGAACACTTTCACGAGTGCAGTGCAATGAGCAGCAGCAACGGCAAGCGCCCGTCGACCCGTCGCGTCGCGACCGGTCGCCCCCCCCGCACGCCCACGCGGCGCGTGGCCACCGGCGACGTGGACACGGCCACCAGCGCGCCGGTGATCGCGACCCGCGCGGCCAGCCAGCGGACCGAGGCGGCGGTGGCGTCCAAGGCGACCGCGCTGGCGGACATCATCGAGCGCGGGGCGGCGGGGGACATGCCGGCGCTGATCGACTCGCTCGACGCGATCATGAAGGGCGCCTCGCCCGACGACGTGATCGCGCTGCGCGACGCGATCCTGGCGCAGGGCCGGCGCGCGGACCGCACCCGCTCGCAGGATGCGGACGCAGAGCTCTCCGACGAGTGGCGCAGCGGCGGCTACCCGTACCGGAACCTGATGTCCCGCAAGAACTACGAGCGGCAGAAGTACGGGTTGCAGGTGGAGCTGCTGAAGCTGCAGTCATGGGTGCGCGCCACGGGGCAGAAGGTGATCATCCTCTTCGAGGGGCGTGACGCGGCGGGGAAGGGTGGCGCGATCAAGCGCTTCATGGAGCACCTCAACCCGCGTGGTGCCCGGGTGGTGGCCCTCGAGAAGCCGAGCGAGGTGGAACGGGGCCAGTGGTACTTCCAGCGCTACGTGCAGCACCTGCCCACGGCGGGCGAGATCGTGATGATGGACCGGTCGTGGTACAACCGGGCCGGCGTGGAGCGGGTGATGGGGTTCTGCCAGCCGGACGAGTACACGGAGTTCATGCGCCAGTGCCCGGAGTTCGAGCGCAACCTGGTGCGCAGTGGCGTGCACCTGATCAAGTTCTGGTTCTCGGTGAGCCGTGCCGAGCAGCGGCGGCGCTTCAAGGAGCGCAAGACGCATCCGCTGAAGCAGTGGAAGCTCTCGCCAGTGGACCTGGCCTCGCTGGACAAGTGGAGCGAGTACACGAAGGCGAAGGAGGCGATGTTCTTCTACACCGACACCGCCGACTCGCCATGGACGGTGATCAAGTCCGATTGCAAGAAGCGCGCACGCCTGAACGCGATGCGGTACGTGCTGCACAAGCTGCCGTACTCGAACAAGGCGCTCGAGGCGATCGGGCCGCTGGACCCGCTGCTGGTGGGCCGGGCGAGCGTGGTGTACGAGCGGGGCGAGCACCACGGGATGGTGCCGCTGCTCTGACTGCGGGGGCGCGGCCGGCGCGTGTGGCAGCGCCGGCCGCAGCCACGGCCCGTGCGGTCAGCGCGGTGTGGCCGGGATGGGCCGCCGCCTGAGTGCGGCGATCTCGGCCACCATCCCCTCCACCTGCGCCGTCACGAGGATGCGCCCCTTCGCGCGGGTGGCGAGGGTGGCGTTGCCCCAGGTGCCGGTGCGCGACCAGAGGCGTCCCTCGCGCACGGCGGTGGCGGAGTCGCGGGTGAACGGGCCGCGACCCTGGTGGAAGTCGTTCGGCGCGAGGCGCATCCGCACCACCTCGGGGTGCATGTAGAGCATCATCGACGTCTCGAGCTCGTCGGCATGTGATCCGCCCTCCTGCCGGCGCACGCGCTCCTCGGCCTCCTTGCCGACGTTCAGGATGTCGGTGAACTCCATGATGATGCCGCTCGCGGCCAGCGAGTCGCGCGCCGGCCCGAGCGCACGCAGCGTCGAGACGCCGGTGTTCAGGATGTAGAAACGCCGCGGGCCGTGGCCCGCGATGGTGCGCACGATGTCCACGATCATGTCGCGCGCCGTCTCCATCCGCACCGAGGTGGAGCCGGGATACTCGACGAAGGCCGGGTAGAAGCTGTAGTTCACGGTGGGATAGACCACGACCCGTGTCCGCGCCGCCACCGCCTTCGCGTAGTATTCGGCCAGCAGCCAGTCGTTGTTGAGCGGCAGGTGCGGGCCGTGCTCTTTCGCCTGCGCACCAAGCGGGATCATCACGATGGTGGCCGTGTCGAGCAGCGCGACGGCCTCGGTCCAGGGGCGTGTGGAGACGAAGACGCTGCCGCGTGCCGTGGCCTGTGCGTGCACGGCGGTCGCGGAGAGCACAGCGGTCAGCAGGCCGACGGTGTGATGCCGGAATCGCATTGGTGGGTCCGTGGTGGAATTCGCATCGAAGGTAGTGCGCGGGGCGAGGAGGCGGGAGCGCTCGGGTGCTCGGGTGCTCGGGTGCTCGGGTGCTCGGAGGTGCCCACGTCCCGTGGTGCGTGCCGGTGGGTCGTCGCGGTTGTGGCGGCATCGCGTGTTCCCACGGAGCCACGGAGCACACGGAGGGCACGGAGAACTGCACTGCTTCCTGTTGGAACTGCGCGCGCGCGACGGGTCGCTGGTTCAGGCGCGCAGTTCCCCCGGACGCCTTTCTCCGTGCCCTCCGTGCGCTCCGTGCCTCCGAGAGAACCAACGGTCTGCACTCGTGTGCACATGCCGCTGCATCAGCACACGCAGTCCCCGCCCGGGACAGTGCTCCGTGTCCTTGGTGATGAGACCCTGTCCGCCGCCGGCCGCCGTCACCGAACCCACTGCACTGGCCGTCACCCGGAAGGCGGTGTGTGCAACGGTCGCGTTCCCTGTCACGTCGGTGGTGGTCGTCAATCGCGTGATGCCGTCGATGCGCTACACCATCAACAACTGCGGCACCCGCAAGCTGAACACGATCGTGACGGTGTACGAAGTCTTCGGCCAGATGTCCGAGATCTGTCCTGCCCCGATGCCGGCCCCGGCACGGCTCACGATCTCGTCGGGACGCACGGTCACGTCGTCGGTCCGCACCAGCCGCGGCGCATGCGGGTTCGTCTCTCCGCTGCAGCAGACCATCGTGCCCAGCAGCACTGCCTGGCAGGCGCACCGCCTGATGGTCTCGGTGCGGAACGCGGCAGACAACACCCTCCTCAGCACGACCGCCAGCCCGTTCACCTGGCATGGACGCCGCACCCTGAGCTCCTCACCGGCGCGGCGTGCCCGCTGATGTGTCACACGGCGCCCGCGCGAGCCCTCCTGTCGCATGGGCGCCGTGTCTGTGTGGCCGTGGCCCTGCGCTGGGCGCGCGCACGACCAGCTCCGTCGCCAGATTGTTGCGCATGCCCGCCTCCTCACGCCTCGACGTCCGTCCGTGACGCGCACCGCACCATGGACGCCCAGCGCCGAGCAGATGGCGCTGTGGCCTGACATCTCCGGCAACGCCATCAACGGCGTGGGAGAGGGGCAGGTACGGCGTCCGACGCCGGTGTACTGGCACGCGCCCGAGTCCACGCCGCATGGCCGGCTGCAGCTCTGGTTCTACTCGCAGATGACACCGCTGGTGGCCGCGGCCCGGCAGGTGCGCATGCAGGCCGCCGAGTTGCCGGTGGCACCCGTCACCGGTGACCCTGAGGAGCACGGTGCCGCGGACTGGACGCGGATGGTGAAGCAGGCCGCGGTGGACGTCGGCGCCGATCTCGTCGGCATCACGCGGGTCCGGCCGGAGTGGGTGTACGAGGGCCACGAGGTCCCGCAGCAGTGGGCCATCATGCTCGGCCTGCAGCATGACTGGAACGCCCTGCGCACCGCACCGGAGGACACGGCAGCGGCCGAGGTGATCCTGCAGTATGCCCGCGGCATGAAGGTGGCGAAGGGGCTGGCCGGCTGCATCCGGTCGCGGGGGCACGAGGCCACGCCGCTCGGCGGACCGATGGCGTTCCCGATGCTGCTGGTGCCGGCGGCGATCGAGGCCGGTTTCGGTGAACTCGGCAAGCACGGCTCGGTGATCAACCGCCGCCTCGGCTCGAACTTCCGCCTCGCGTGCGTGCTCACCGACATCCCGCTGCTGGCGGAGGTTCCCGACACGTTCGGTGCTGACGACTTCTGCACCCTCTGCCAGTCCTGCGCCACCGCCTGCCCACCGGCGGCCATCACCACGGAGAAGAAGCTGGTGCGCGGCGTGGTGCGCTGGTCGGTGGACTTCGACCGATGCCTGCCGTTCTTCAACGAGCATCAGGGCTGCGCGGTCTGCCTGGCCGCGTGTCCCTGGAACCTGCCCGGCGTGGCCGACACGCTGGTCGTCAAGATGGCCAGGCGCCGACAACAGCAACAGCAACAGCAACAGCAACAGCAACAGCAACAGCAACAGCAACAGCAACAGCAACAGCAACAGCTTTGACGCAAGGGCGCGAAGGACGCGAAGGACGCGAAGAGGTCGGTGCCCGAGACGGCCTTCGCTCGAGTGAGAAGCAGAGGAATCGAAGGGAACTGCGGTTGCAGTTGCAGTTCCAGAAGCAATGACGAGGCCCCGATGCGCATGGAGCACTGCTCCGCGCATCGGGGCCTCGTTCATCATGGTCTTCTTTGCGTCCTTCGCGTCCCTTTGCGCCTTTGCGTCAACGCTGTTGCTGTTCGCGGTGCTTGCCTCACGAACGCAGCAGGGGTTCAGGACGCCCGGACGACCTCGCGCACGATGCCGGAGAGCCAGGTCGGACCGGCATCGCTGATGACGAGGTCGATCTCGCGGAGGTCGGCGACGGCGTAGGGGGCCACCATGTCGTGCTTGGTGGCGTCGGCGAGCACGGCGCAGGCAGCGGCGGACTCGATCATCGCGCGCTTCACGTGTGCGTCACCGGCGATGGAGGTCGTCAGGCCCGCGCGCTGGTGGAGGGCGCAGGCGCCGAGGAACGCGAAGTCGGCGCGGTGTGCACGGATCGTGGACTGGGCCTGGTCACCATAGAACTCGCGCGTCTCGTGCGACCAGGTGCCGCCCGCCAGCACCAGCTGCACGGTCGGGTCGTTCGCGAAGAGCGCCGCCACGTCGAACGCGGCCGTGATGATCGTCAGCGGACGTGGCGCGTCCGGCGAGGCGAGGATCTGCGCCAGAGCCAGCGTCGTGCTCCCGCCATCGATGAAGAGGGTCTGGTGCGCATGCACCCGCTCGGCAGCGGCCCGGGCGATCGCCCGCTTCGAGCTCGCACGGACATCCACACGCTGCGCCATCGGCAACGCCGACGTATATAGCGCCACCGCGCCGCCATGCGTCTTCTGCACGAGGCCGCGGGACGCGAGCAGCCGGAGGTCGCGCCGGATGGTGTCCTCGGAGAGGCCGTACTCAGCCGCCAGCGCCGACACCTCCACCCGGCCCTGCTCGCGGAGCGTGGCCGCGATGCGCGCCTGCCGCTCCTGCGCGAAGCGCGGGCTGTCATCACTCCCGGGCGAAGTCGGTGTCTTGGGATGCGCCATGCCACAACTTAGTCAATTCTGGGTCCGTATACTTGCACGAATGTGCAGCTTCGTGCAGCTTCGTGCACTCAGAGCGGGAGTGACGCTCGCCATGACCAACCCAGCCGTGAGGCGTTGATGCCCGCCGACCCGTCTCGCAGCGGAACGACACCCACCCCACGCGCCGCGCTCTCGCGCGCCCGCTGGGCCACCCGCGCGCAGTTCCTGAACCTCGGCGTCGCCGCCGGGTCGTGGGGGGTGCATGTGCCGTCGGTGAAGGCACACTACCGGCTGGATGAGAGCACGCTCGCCCTGGTGCTCCTCGCGACCAGCGTCGGGTCGCTGCTCACGCTGACGATCGCGGGCCGGATCGTCGGCCGGCTCGGCGCGCGCACCACCTCGCTGCTCGCCGGCTGGGGTTTCTGTGCCGCGCTCGCCCTCTCGCTGCTGGTGCCGGGCCTCTGGGTCCTGCTCCCGGTGATGCTCTGCTTCGGCGCCAGCGAGAGCATCTTCGACGTGTCGATCAACGCCGAGGGCACGACGCTCGAGACGCTCAGCGGCCGGTCGGTGATGAGCGGGTTCCACGGCATGTTCAGCCTCGGTGCGATGGCTGGCGCCGCGTCGTCTGCGCTCATGATCCGGGCGTCGGTGCCGGCGGCCTGGCAGCTCGGGCTGATGGGCGGCGCCATTGCCGTGAGCATCCTGGTGGCCTCGCGTGGCATGCTCGAGTCACATCCCGTGTCCGACGGACCGCAGTCGCACTTCACCTGGCCGCACGGGACGCTGCTGCTGATCGGCGCGCTGATCTGCTTCGGCATGCTGGCCGAGGGGGTCATGTACAACTGGAGCGTGCTGTACGTGAACCAGGAGCTGCACGCACCGCAGGAGCGGGCGGCGCTGGCGTACGTCGCGTTCGCGGGGGCCACCGCACTGATGCGCTTTGCCGGCGACGCCGTGCGCGACCGGGTGTCGGAGCGCACCATGCTGCTGTCCGGCCCGACCATCGCGGCGGTGGCCATGCTCGTGGTGCTGCTGGTGGCGCGCCCGTGGGTGGCGATGGTGGGGTTCGCGGTGGTGGGGATGGGGCTCGCGACGGTGGTGCCGATCCTCTACAACGCCGCCACGCGGGTGCCGGGGGTGAGTCGCGCGGCGGCGATCGCGTCGGTGTCGTCGATCGGGTACGTGGGCTTCATGATCGGGCCACCGATCATCGGCGGGATTGCGCACGCCACCACGCTCACGATCGCCATGGGCACGCTGACGGTGGCGTGTGCGGTGCTGGTGGCCGGTGCCCGCCGCGTGCCCGAGTCGAAGCCGGAGCCGGTGGCCACCCGCACGCACGGCACACTCGCACCGCACCACGCCGGCAACTGAGCGAGCGCCTGCCGCCCGTGCGGCATCCGTGACCATGGCGACGCTGGTGTCCGTGCGATCGGCGTCCGTGCGGCCGGTCCCCTCTGGCGCGGCATTCCGCGGGGCGCATGTTCCGCAGCAGGTCTCCACGCCAGGCCGTAGAGCCACTGTCTCCCACCGGACCGGTATCCGTGCGTCTTCCGACGTTGCGCAGCGCCCTCGCCCTCCTTGTCCTTGGCCTTCCCGCCGCGCCGTCCGCCGGCGCACAGCAGGCCGACATCACCTCCGGCATGCAGTGGCGCCACATCGGCCCGGTGCGTGGCGGCCGTGCCCGCGCCATCGCCGGCGTGCCCAGCCAGCCGAACGTGTTCTACGCCGGCTACGACAACGGTGGCGTATGGCGTTCCACCGACTACGGCTCCAACTGGGTGCCGCTCTTCGACCGGGAGTCCACCGGCTCGATCGGTGCGATCGCGGTGGCACCGTCGAACCCCGACATCATCTACGTCGGCACGGGGGCCGGGATCATCCGACCCGACCTGGCGGTGGGCGACGGGATGTACAAGTCCACCGATGGCGGCCGCACCTGGACCCACCTCGGGCTGCGCAACAGCCAGATGATCGCGATGATCGACGTGGACCCGTCCAACCCTGACCGCCTGTTCGTGGCCGTGCTCGGCCACCCCTACGGGCCGAACAGCGAGCGCGGGGTGTTCCGCTCCCTGGATGGCGGAAAGTCGTTCGAGCGGGTGCTCTTCCGCGATGACTACACCAGCGCGAACGACGTGCGCATCGATCCGCGGAACCCCAACGTGCTCTTCGCGACGCTCTGGCAGCAGCAGCAGAGCTTCATCGAGGGCCAGGGCTTTGCCGGTGAGGGGGGGATCTTCAAGTCGACCGACGGTGGCACCACCTGGCGCCAGCTCAAGGATGGGTTGCCGGCGCTGAACCAGGCCAACCTCGCCCAGTCGCTCAGCAACCCGAACGTCCTCTACGCCACCGTGGCCAGCCTCACCGCGCCGGCGAACGTGTCGTTCTACAAGTCGGCCGATGCGGGTGAGCACTGGGCGCTGGCCGTGGACATGCCCGGCATGCCGCCGCGCGCGGGACGCGTGACCGACAGCCGCCCGATGGGCCGCATCGGCGGCGGCGACCTGCCCACGCTCTACGTGGACCCGAAGCACGAGAACGTCGTCTACAGCGCCAGCACGGTGATGTGGCGCACGGAGGACGCCGGCTACTCGTGGAGTGCCGTGCGCGGTGCGCCGGGCGGTGACGACTACCAGAAGATCTGGATCAACCCGAACGACCCGAAGATCATCTTCGCGGTGGCGGACCAGGGCGCGGTGGTCTCGGCCAACCGCGGCGTGAGCTGGAGCAACTGGTACACGCAGCCCACGGCCGCGATGTACCACGTCACCACCGACAACGCCTTCCCGTACCGCGTCTGCAGCGGCCAGCAGGACTCAGGCTCGGCCTGCGTGGCCAGCCGCAGCGACGACGGCATGATCACGTTCCACGACTGGCACCCGGTGAACATCCAGGAGTACGGGATCGCGGCGCCCGACCCGCGCGACCCCGACATGGTCTTCGGCAGCATGCGGAGCGGCGTGTCGCTGTACAACCGGAAGACGGCGCAGACCACCTACGTCGGCCCCGACATGGAGGGCTTCGCGCGGAACGTGCGCACGATGCCGCTGCACTTCTCGCCGGTGAATCCCGACGTGCTGTTCTACGCATCCAATGCGGTGTGGAAGACCCTCGACCGCGGGAAGCACTGGAGCCGCATCAGCGGCGACCTGACGCGGCAGACCTGGGAGGTGCCGGCCACGGCGGGCCAGTATGCCAGCCAGGTGAAGGTGGCGCCGTCCGGCGCGCTCACCGCGCTGGCCCCCTCGCCGCGCGACGTGAACGTGCTCTGGAGCGGCAGCGACGACGGCTCGATGCACGTGACCACCAACGGCGGCGCCACGTGGAGCAACGTGACCCCGCCGACGGTGAAGCCGTGGACGCGCATCTACAACATGGAGGCGGGCCACTTCGACACGCAGACGGCCTACGCCGCGGCCAACACGCTCCGCATCGACGACCTGAACCCGCACTTCCTGCGCACGCACGACGGTGGGAAGACGTGGACGGAGATCACCACCGGGATCGCCGCCGGTGCGGCCGCGAACTCGATCCGCGAGGATCCGCGCCAGAAGGGGCTGCTCTACGCCGCCACCGACGCGCAGGTGTGGGTGAGCTACGACGACGGTGACCACTGGGAGTCGCTGCGCCTGAATATGCCGGCGATCTCGGTGCGCGACATCCAGGTGAAGGACGACAGCACCTGCCACTGCAGTGACCTGGTGGTGGGCACGCATGGCCGCGGCTTCTGGATCCTGGACAACATCACGACGCTGCGGCAGTCGGCGGCGGCGCGGGCGGCCTCCGCGGCGTACCTGTTCCGGCCGCCCACGGCGCTGCGGGTGCGCTTCGCCACCAACGATCCCACGCCGTGGCCGGCCGAGGTGCCGCATGGTGAGAACCCGCTGCCTGGCGGCATCATCGACTACCGCCTCGACCGCGATGCCACGGGTCCGGTGACGATGGAGATCCTCGACGCCACCGGCGCGGTGGTGCGGAAGTACACGAGTGACGAACCGGTGCTGACCCCGCACCCGGCCATCGACCTGCCGGCCTATGACCGCGTCTGCCAGCGCGTGCCGACCGCCACCTACTGCGGCCTGCCGCTGTACTGGCCGGCGCCGCCGATCCAGCTCTCGACGAAGGCGGGAATGCACCGCTTCGTGTGGGACCTGCACTACGACCCGATCCCGCCCGAGGACATCGCGGACAACGGCGACGAGGAGGCCACCGGCGCGGTGCCGGGCCGCACCTACGAGACGATCAACGCACCCTGGGCGCCGCCCGGCAGCTACACCGTGCGCCTGACGGTGAACGGCACCCGATACATGCAGCCGCTGACGCTGCGACTGGACCCGCGCGTGCGGACGCCCGCGCCCGCGATGGCGCAGGTGGCGACGCTGTCGCGTGAGATGTGGGCCGGCTCGCATGCGGCCTACGACGCCAACCGCACGGCCCGCGCGCTCTCGGCGGCGCTGGCGGCGGCGGGTGGTGCCGACGCGGCGGCGTTCCGGGCGCAGGTGGACTCCGTGGCACCGGAGGTGCCGCGCGGGCGCGCGCGCTTCCGGCGCCGCGGACCGGCGGCCGCCACGCCCACGCTCAGCGGCGCCAGCAACTCCATGATGGCCGCGGCGATGGCGATGCAGACGGCCGACGTGGCGCCCACGGCGGCGCAGGTGGCCGCGGTGACGAACGCACGGGCACAGGGTGCGGCAGCGATGGCGAAGTGGAACACGCTGCGCACCACCGGGCTCACGACGCTCAATGCCGCACGGCGGGCTGCGGGCCAGCCGCCAGTCACGGTCCCCGGCCTGCGATGATCGGACGGTCGGCCGTCGCCGCCCTGTTCCTCGCGGGCACGGCAGCCGAGGGGCAGGCGCCGTCGGGGTCTCTCGATCTGCGACTGGCGCCGGGGGTGTCACACGTCCTCGCCACGGAGCGTGCGGCACGCATCAGTGACGTGCGCTACGCCCTGGCGCTGGACGTGACACACGCCGACAGCGCACCGGGAACGGTGACGGTGCGCTTCCGGCAGGCCGGTGCACACGACGTGATCCTGGACTTCCGCGGCATCGCAGTGTCGCGGCTGCAGGCGAACGGCGCCGGGCTCCCGGTGAACGACTCCACCTGGAACCGTGCGCACATCCGCATCCCGGCCGCGGCGACGCGCGCCGGGGAGAACGAGGTGCAGGTGACGTTCACGTCACCGATCGCGGCGGCGGGCGCGAGCATCATCCGCTCGCATGATGCCAGCGACGGCAGGGATTACCTGTACACGCTGCTGGTGCCGTCGGATGCGAACCTGCTGTTCCCGTGCTTCGACCAGCCTGACCTGAAGGCACGTGTCACGCTCAGTGTCACTGCGCCGGCCGACTGGAAGGTGCTGGCGAACGGCGCCGGGCGCAGTGCGGTCCCTGCCGGCGCCGGTGTGCGGCACACCTTCGCCGAGACGCCGCCGCTCAGTACCTACCTGATCGCATTTGCGGCCGGGCCGTACACGACGGTCACGCGCCCGCGGCAGATCTTCGATGCGCCAGGCGCCGATTCGGTCACGATGTATGTCAGGGCCTCGCGTGCGAAGGAGGCCGAGTCGGATGCGCTGATCGACATGAACGCCGAGGCGCTGCGCTGGCTTGGCCGGTGGTTCGGGGTGGACTACGCCTTCCGGAAGTACCACTTCCTGCTCGCGCCCGCGTTCCCGTTCGGCGGCATGGAGCATCCCGGCGCGGTGTTCTACAACGAGGCCAGCTTCATCTATCGCGAGCGGCCCACCACCTCCCAGCTCCTCGGCCGGCAGGCGACGGTCTTCCACGAGGTCGCGCACCAGTGGTTCGGCGACTACGTCACCATGCAGTGGTTCGACGACCTGTGGTTGAAGGAGGGCTTCGCGACCTACATGGCGGCGAAGATGCAGGCGTCCATCGCGCCGGAATCGACGCCGTGGAAGACGTTCTACCTGCGCAACAAGCCGGTCGCCTATGGCACCGACGCCACCGCCGGCACCACGCCGGTGTGGCAGGCGCTGGACAACCTGGAGCAGGCCAAGAGCAACTACGGCCCGATCGTCTACAACAAGGCGCCGGGGGTGCTGCGGCAGCTCGACTACCTCGTGGGCGACGAGAGCTTCCAGAAGGGGGTTCGCGCCTTCCTCGCCGAGCACCGCTATGGCAACGCGACCTGGCGAGACCTGCTTGGCGCGGTCGGCACCGCCGCCGGCCGCGACCTGACGGCGTGGGGTGAACAGTGGATCCTGCGGCCGGGAATGCCGATCGTGGAGCAGGAACTCACGACGTCGCGTGGGCGCATCACGCGCCTCGTGCTCACGCAGCGTCCTGCACAGCCGACGCTGTCCGGCACCGGCGCGTGGCCGATGCGCATGTCGGTGTTGCTGTGGTATCCCGGCGCGGCCCCGGTGCACATTCCAGTGGAGCTGACCACGCTCCGCACGGAGATCGCTGCGGCGCGCGGCCGGAAGGCACCAGCGTTCGTGTTCGCCAACGCAGGGGACTACGGCTATGCGCTGGTGCTGCCGGACGCCGCGAGTGTGGCCTGGCTGGAGCGGCACATCGGCACCGTGAAGGACGACCTGCTGCGTGCGATGTTGTGGGGCGCCCTGTGGGACCTGGTGCGCGAGGCACGCCTCTCCCCCTCCCGCTTTGCCGCGGCCGCACTGCGCGCGCTGCCCGCGGAGCACGATGAACAGATCGCTCAGGCCCTCACCGGCCGCATCGCCACCGCCGTGAGCCGCTACAGCAGTGACGCCGCGCGCGACTCGCTCCTCCCGGTGCTCGAGCGCGTGCTGCTGGCCGGTGCCAGCGACACGACACTCACGTACGGGCAGCGGAAGTCACAGCTCGATGCGTACATCGGGTCAGCCACCACACCCGCGGCGCTGGCACGGCTGGACGGCTGGCTCTCCCGTGACAGCGCGGCCGGCCTGCCGCTGCGCCCGCCGACACGCTGGTCGATCGTGACGCACCTGCTGTCGAGCCGGTCGCCGGGCGCATCGGCGCGCCTGGCGGAAGAGGCGGTGCGCGATTCCTCCAGTGAGGGATTGCGGCAGGCGTTCGTGGCCGGCGCGGCCGTGCCGGATGCCGCCGTGAAGCGCGCCTACTATGCGCGCTGGTTCGCCGACAGCACGCTCAACGAGGAGTGGGTGACCAGCAGCCTGCGCGCGTTTCACGATCCGGACCATGCCGCGCTCACGCAGGCGTTCCTGGTGCCGTCGCTCGACACGCTGCCGTGGATCCAGCGCAACCGCCGCATCTTCTTCCTCGGCTCGTGGCTTGGCGCCGCGATCGGCGGGCAGCGATCCGCGGCCTCACTGCAGTCCGTGGACGACTGGCTCGCGGCGCACCCTGCCCTTGGCGCCGACCTGCGTCGCAAGGTGCTGCAGGCGCGTGACGAGCTGGAACGGACGGTCCGGATCCGCGGCGCGGTGAAACCGGCGAGTTGAGTCCGGGTGGCGTTGGTGCGTGTCGGTGGGTGTCGGTGGGTGTCGGTGGCATTCGGGTGATCCTCGTTCCCACGGAGCCACGGAGCGCACGGAGGTCACGGAGAAGGCTCCTGGGGAACCGCACGCGCGAAGCAGGCTACGGAGCGCGCTGATCTCCAGGAAAAGGGCAGTGGGGAGCAACACGCGCGGAGCGGGACCGCGAATCGCGCGAGCAGTTCCAGCATCGCCCTTGTCGTGCTCCGTGCGCTCCGTGGTCTCCGTGGCTCCGTGGGAACAGGTCAGCAACGGACCACAGCGACGCCGCAGTGTGTCGGTCTCCTATTCCAGCGCCCGCAACCGCTCGATGCGCGTGGTTCGCGACGCGGGTGAATCGAGTGAGAAGGCCCGGGCGTCACCCAGGTCGGCACGGATGAAGGCCTCGGTGGCCTCGATCTCCGCCTTCAGTGCCTTGTCGGGTTTCCGACCGAAGAGTGCGCAGACGATCGATGACGACGCGGTGTCGTACTCCCACAACCCGATGAGGTGACCGCGATCCAGCACCGCGTGGCTGGGCAGGTCCGCGAGCAGCCCAAGCGGGCGTTCCGCCTTGTCGGCGATGATGAGGCGCGACAGGTCGCTCTCCTCCAGCAGCCCGGCGATGTTCCGGCGCGCGGCGACGATCGTGTCGAGGGTGCCGACGAGCGCATACTGGGGCGACGTCGGCATGACGAACGCCTCGAATGCCGCCATGTCGGCCGCCGGGAGAAGCAGGTCGCTGCCCGGTGTCACCGGCGTGAGTTCGAGTGGTGCGACCGCCTTCGCGCTGCCGGCGACACCGAAGCCCGAGAACCACTGGAACTCCTTCAGCGATGCCGGCCCGATCCAGCGGAAGTACGCGGCGGCGAGCTGGCGTCGCTGGTCCTCGGCACTGACGGTGAACCCGGCGCGCGGATTCGGCGACCAGCGCGCGTAGGCGTAGCGTTGCGTGTCGAGACGGCCGGTGAGCGGCACGCGCCTGACGTCACCGGTGGCCTGCAGCCGTCCCAGCGCGAGTGGCAGGGTGGTGGACACTCCCTTCTTCTTCCCGGCCTCGCCCAGCGACCGTGATGCGCCGCCCGTGGCATCGCGAAGCGCGTCCGGGGTGAGGGTGTCGCTGCCGAGTGCGACGAGGATCGTGGCGCAGAGCGCATCGATCTCCTGGTCCGTGACGCCCAGCTTTCGCGCGGCGGCCATATCACCGTCTCCGGCGGCCTCACCGAGGGCGAGGCCGAGCGCGTAGTCGGCGGCGGGGAGCGCGTAGGTGCAGCCGCGGACGGAGGGGAGTTCGTGGATCTCCTGCGCCGCGAGCGCCGCATCGACGGCTGCACGATCGAGTCGCGCGCGCGCGAAGCAGGCGAGGTACGGGCTCACGCCGCCGACCGTGCGGCACCAGCCGGTGCGGGTGAGGATCTCACCGGGGGTGGCAGTCCGCAGCGAGCCGTCGAGGCCCTGCCAGTGAGACCACCATGCGCGGATTCTGGGATCGGGCATCGGATTCGAGTCAGGTCGGGTGGTCGTGCGGGGTCGTGCGGGGTCGTGCGCGGGTCGTGCGCGGGTGGAAGATCGCTGGTTCCCACGGAGCCACGGAGTGCACGGAGCCCACGGAGCAGGACTTGGGGGAACTGCACTCGCGGTTGCGACTTTCACCGCGCGAGAGCAGTTCCAAAAAGTCTCTTGCTGTTCTCCGTGGCCTCCGTGCACTCCGTGGCTCCGTGGGAACCGCCCAAGCCGGGTCGAACCGAATATTCGAGTCGCGCCATGAAAACCGAGCCCATGAAAACCGCGCCCATGAACCCGAGAAAACTCTAATAAAAGGGTGAGCATCGGATTCCGCACGGCGGAGCTAAAGCGATGTGAGCCATTGGTCGATACCAGCAGGAGTCCGCGTCCGGCGGGCCACCTGCTGCACGCGCCGCCATCTACCCGAACGGAGTTGCCCACATGATCGCCATCCGCCGCACCCTCTGCACTGCCGCCATCGCGCTGACGGCGCTCGCTCCGTCTGTGATGCACGCGCAGGAGGCCAGCCGCACCTACACACTGGCCGAAGTGGAGACCAAGCCGTCGCTGGCATCGGTGTCGAACTTCCAGCGCATCGTGTCGGAGGGCTATCCCGAGGACCTGCGCCGCCGGCGGCAGGGTGGAATCGCGGAAGTGTCGTTCGTGGTGGACGCGACCGGTCGTGTCGAGCCGTCGAGCGTGGAAGTGGTGGATGCGACGCAGCCTGCGTTCGGCGAGGCGGCCAAGCGTGCACTGCTGCAGGCCGGGTTCCGTCCCGGCCGGGTCAGCGGCAACGCCGTGCGTGTGAAGGTGTCGCTGCCGATCGTGTACCGCGTGCAGTAACGGTGACGGCAGTCAGGTCGCGTCACGGCCGGCGGGTCGCACACAAGTGCGGCCCGCCGGTTCCGCATTCAGGAGATATGCGGATGACGTCGTCAACTATTGCGGATGACTTCGGTGTGGAGCAGGGAGCGCGCGCCGTCGCCTCCGGCCGGTGTATGTTGCCCCCGGAGCACACCACGTTCCGTACCCGTTTCGCGGGCTTCGAGTCATGGATGTCCAGCTCTGGCGCTGGAGCACCGCTGTCCAGGTCACCTCGGCGCTGCTGATCGCGCTGTTCTTCCTCGTGCTGGCGCACTCCACGCGCCGCGCCGAGCTGCGGGTGTGGGTGGTGGCGTGGGTCGCGAACCTGCTGGCGCTGGGCGTGACGCTCGCGTTCTGGATGCCTGCGGCGCAGACGGAGGCGCTGCTGGTGATGATGCGGCTGCCGTACCTCGTCTGCAAGCTTGCGTTCGTCGTGCTGCTGGTGATCGGCGCGGTGAACTTCGGCCGCCCGGCGCCATCACCGGAGCGCCTGTTCCGGATCGGTGTGGTGATCCTCGGTGTGAGCATCGCGATGTCGCTGGTCGCCGACTCGCTGGACATCATCGGCGTGCTGATCCACGCATCCATCGCGCTGGTGCTGGGCTCGACCGCCGTGTGGATGGCGATGCAGCATATGCCGGTGGGCGGATGGCTGGTGGCCGGGTTCGCGTTGCGCGGCGGGCTGGCCGGCTTGGAGTGCATTGCCTTCGCCTCGCGCCTGGTGAATGGCACCGCGGTGGCCGGCGAGGGCGTGACGACGTTCGTCGCGATGTCCTCGGCGTTCGATGCCGGCGCCGAGTGGCTGATCGCCCTCGGCTGCGTCCTGGCGGTGTACCAGACCATGGGGCGCGAGCTGACGCGGATCAACGAGGACCTTGTCGCCACCAAGGACGAGCTGCGTGTCCTCTCGCACCGCGATCCCCTCACCGGCGTGTTCAACCGCCGGCGGCTGGACGACATCATGCACGACTCGCAGCAGACCGGTGCGACGATCCTGTTCTTCGACCTCGACGACTTCAAGGACATCAACGACCACCACGGGCACCACGTGGGGGACGAGGCGCTGCAGCTCTTCGCGCGCGTGCTCCAGTCGAGCTTCCGGCCCGGCGACCACGTCGTGCGCTACGCCGGCGACGAATTCATCGTGGTCGGCCAGGGAATCGAGCAGCTCGACGTCGGCGCGCGGATCACGCTGGTGCGGGAGACGCTGGTGCAGCACCGGGCGGAGGGGCCGTGCATCCGGTTCGCGGTCGGTGAGGCGTACCTGCCGGTGGGTGGCGACCCCGACGCGGCGCTCCGGGCGGCCGATGCGGCGATGTACCAGCGCAAGGGCGAGCAGAAGCGGATGGCCTGAGGTGACCATCGCCGGGGGCAGGCGGTCATGTGGGGCCACTACCTTCCGACACATGCCCCAGACCGACATTCACGACCTGCCCGACAGCGCCCGCCTCTGGATCTTCGTCGCCGACCGCCCGGTGACGGATGCGACGCCGCTTCTCGCTGCCGTCGACGCGCACCTGGCCCAGTGGGCGGCCCACGGCGTGCCGCTCCGATGCGCCCGCGACTGGCGTGACGATCACTTCCTCGCGATCGCCGTGGATGAAGCGGCCACCGGGGCCTCGGGATGCTCCATCGATGGCATCTTCCGCGTGATCGCGCGCACCCAGTCCGCCCTCGGCGCCGACCTGCTGGCGTCCGGCCGCGTGGCGTGGCGCGACATGGCCGGCACCATCCGCGTGACCCCGCGCGCCGATGTCGAGGCGCTCGCCGTTGCCGGCACCATCACGCCGGCGACACCCGTGTACGAGACCGTCATCGACACCGTCGGGGCCTGGCGCCACCACTTCGTCCGCCCTGCCCGCGAGAGCTGGGCCGCTGCGCTGCTGCCTCCTGAACTGCAACAGCATTGACGCAAGGTCGCAAAGGACGCAAAGGACGCAAAGCGGTCGGCGCGCGGCGCAGCGGCCGAGCACCTACGGTGCGAAGGGTTTCATGGGAACAGCGGTGGTTGTTGCCGTTCCCCTCGAGAAGGCGAGGCCCCGATGCGCATGGAGGATTGCTCCGCGCACCGGGGCCTCGTTCGTCATGCCCTTCTTTGCGTCCTTCGCGCCTTTGCGTGAGGCTGTTTGCGGACTACGGATCGATGGTGCCGATCGGCGAGCCGGGCGGCACGTCGAGCTTCATCTTCCGCTCGGCCGGCTTGTAGGTGCCGGCCATCCAGCCGCGGATGTCGGCGGCGAGCTGCTCGGCGGCGGCGCTGCTGCGGCTGGTGACGCCGGGACGCAGCGACGTGCCCAGCAGGGACACCAGCGTCGCACGCGCCTCGGCGCGCACCAGCGGCATCTCGGCCGTCTCGGCGAGCTGCAGGACGTGGTCGACGTAGGCGCGCTGCACGAGCTGCTGCAGGGTCGCGTCATAGGCCGATGCGCTGCCGGCCGCGAAGATCTTCGCCTCGATGCGCTTCAGGACGTCGGCGAAGCCGGGCAGCGTGGGGTCGATGGCGTGCTGTGCCACCAGTCGCGCGGCGCGCTGCGGGTCGAGCAGGAGGTCGAAGGTCACGTTCGCGATCGTCGCGCCCGGCGCGAGCGGGTCGAACGTCATGCCGGTCCAGCGGTCGAAGAGCTCGCGGGTGGGGTCGATCAGGAACGGGCGCGGCGGGAGCTGTGCGAGCAGCGCGCGCGGGAGCGCCAGGTTGGCTGGCGCGAGGACCTCGGCGATGGCGTCGATGGCGACCTGCTGCTGTGCGGCCGGCACGGACACCGGGCCAGCCAGCCCGTCACCACGGAGGTTGTAGGCATACGTCACGCCCCCCACCACCTTGATCGCGGCCTCGAGCTGGTAGCGGTGGTGCAGGTACACCGGCACCAGCACGTCCTCCATCGTGGCCAGCGGGGCACCGCGCCGGACGGCAGCCTCGCCGAAGCGCTGCAGTGCGCGCGCGCGGACGGTCATCATCCGCTTCAGCTCCGTCACGGCGTCGGCGCCGTTGTCCCAGAGGTGCGTGTTCGGGTGTGCGCTGCTGACGGGGCGGGCGTCCTGGTCGGTGAGGAAGGTCAGCCCGCGGCCGCGGGCGGCCACCAGCACGCTGTCGAGCGCCTTCGTCTCGTCACCGGTGAACTGGCCGTAGCCCCAGGTCACGGCGACCTTGTCCCACTCGCCGATGCCCGTCTCGTAGGCCCTGGTGACGTCGATGGTGCCGTCGGGCCGGAGCGAGATCATGGGGTGCGGGTAGTCCATCACGCTGGCGTTGCCCTGTGCGCTGCTGATGTAGTTGTGCGCCATGCCCAGCGTGTGCCCCACCTCGTGTGCGGCGAGCTGCCGGATGCGCGCCAGCACCATCTGCTGCACGCGATCGGCCTTCTCGGTGCCGGTGGTGTAGGGCTGGTCGAGGCCCTCGCCGATGAGGAAGTCCTGGCGTGCGCGGAGCGAGCCGAGGATCACGTGACCCTTCATCATCTCGCCGGTGCGCGGGTCGGTCACGGCGCCGCCGTAGCTCCAGCCGCGGGTGGCGCGGTGCGCGTACTCGATCACGTTGTAGCGCACGTCGAGCGGGTCGATGGAGTCGGGCAGCACCTGCACCTGGAAGCCGTTGATGAACCCCGCGGCCTCGAAGGCCTGGTTCCACCACCGGGTGCCTTCCACCAGCGCGGTGCGGATGGGTTCCGGCGCGGTGTTGTCGACGTAGTAGATGATCGGCTTGACCGGCTCGCTGCGGGCCGCGCCGGGGTTCTTCTTCTCGATGCGGTGCCGCGAGGCGAAGCGCTGGACGAAGTCACCACCGAGCGGTTGCGCGTAGTCCTGGTAGCTGATGCCGAAGAAGGCCGAACGCGGATCGGCGGCGCGCATCCTGAACCCCGGCTCCGGCAGCGCGACCAGGCTGTGGCGCTCGCGGATGGTGATGGCCTCGGGGTTCGGCGTCACGTCGCGCACGTAGCGACCGGGGTTGCTGCCGGCGAGCGTCAGCGTGACCTCGATCTCGGTGTTGCGCGGGAATGCCTTCGTGTGAGGCATGTAGAGCGCGCTGCGCGAGCGGTCGAGCGTGAAGGTGCCCTGCTGCGAGCGGCGGAGTGCACCGACCGCGTCGTGCGCGTCGCGCACGGCGAACTCGGTGGCATCCACCAGCACGCGCATGCCATCCTGGGCCTCGACAGTGAAGCCGAAGATGGCGCTGCGGGCGAAGCTCTCCTCCACGCCGCGGGCCTCGTTGGCATCGCTCGAGACGCCGCGGAAGTTCGTGTTCTTCTCGATCAGCAGCACCCGCGGCCCGCTGCGCTGGAACACCACCAGCCGCTCGCGACCGAGCTGGTTGCGATCGAGGCCGATGTCGTTCGAGCCCACGCCCCACGGCAGCGACGTGAAGTAGATGAACTCCTGGTCCATCTGCGGGATCTCGAGGAACAGCTTGCCGGTGCGCTCGTCCCAGTAGAGCGGGAAGAGGCCGTCGCGCTTCACCATGCCTGCGGTCTTCGCGGCGATCCCGGGAAGGCCGGCGGCGGCGGGCAGTGCCGGCGGTGTGCCCTGCGCCAGCAGCGGGGCGACACCGAGCAGGGACGAGGCGAGAAGCAGGCGCAGGGAGCGTGACATGAGGTGGCGTGGGTGTGGGTGGGGATTCCGCCCGGAGTACGTCCCCCGGTGAACGCCCGTTGCGTGCACGATAGCGCCGCGGTCCTGTGCGCGTCGGGCGCGAGCTGGCGGGCTGCCCGACCACTGCCGTGTGTGGCAGAGCTCGTTAAACGGAACCAATTGTTATCTCCAGCTCATGTGCGCTCGACACTCTGGCGCATGACGCCACTTCGCTTCGCCGCCGTGCCCGAGTCGGTCCCGACCGGCACCCTCTTTCACATCGGCGCCCGGCCGTTCCGGGCACGGTGCACGCACCGCGGCGACCGGGTGTGGCTGGGACAGGATGCGCGGTTCGGCGAGGTGGTATTGCTGCTGACCGACGACCGACGGTACGTGGTGGCGCCGTGGCTGGAGAGCGCGGCGCCGCGGGCCATGCGCGAGCTCATCCGTACCGGCCTGCTGGTGCCGCCCGATCCGCTCACGATGCTCGATGAACCGACGCAGGAGCACGATGCCGAGGACGCGGCGCTGCGGGTGGCGGTGATCGAGGGGCTGCTCGAGACGTCGCAGCTCTCGCTGGACGATGCCTGGCCGGCGCTGCGGCGGTGGCGGGCGCTGCGTGACCGGGTACTGCACAGCGACTGAAGCCGAAGAAATTTCCAGCGCTATCGAGCCATCAAGGCGTCAGCCACGCGTCACGATGCTCCGCAACGAATGCATCGTCCGTCAGCCACGGGTACGATGTCATCACGCGGTCCAGCTCGTCAGTCTGTCGCGGACTGAGCTGTTCTCGCGGGTCCAGCGTCCACGTGCCCCGCAACAGGCCCTGACGCCGCAAGACCTCGTGGATCCCGGGAATGCACCCGGCGTACCGGTGCAGCGAGTCGAAGATCGCCCCGTTGGCATCCGTCAGCTCGGCACCCTCTGTCAGGAGGCTCGGTGCCAGCGGCGAATCGCCCAGCGCCTTGATCCGGGCCAGCAGCTCCACCGCGCGGCGGGTCCAGACCGCCCACTGTCCCAGGAGCCCGCCCACGATGCGCGCCGTATCGGTCCGGCCGTGGCGACGCACGGGGAACGGGGTCGTCAGGTCGGCCACGATGGCGTCGTCGTTGCCGGTGTAGAGCGCCACGTCGTCGCGCCCCGCGCCGGCGATCGCCCGCACGACATCGATGGTCCGGTACCGGTCGAAGGGCGCGATCTTCACCGCGATCAACTGCGGCACCTCGGCCAGCTCGCGCCAGAAGCGGTACGACAGCACGCGTCCGCCCACCGCCGGCTGCAGGTAGAAGCCCACGATCGGCAGCACGTCGGCCACGGCCCGGCAGTGCGCGATCAGCGCCCGCTCGTCGAGCGAGTCCAGCCCGCCGAGTGACAGCAACGCGGCGTCGTAGCCGAGGTTCTGGGCGATCGCGGCCTCACTCACGGCCTGCGCCGTCTCGCCGATCACGCCCGCGATGGTGACGAAGGGGCGTGGGCTGGCCTGCAGCATGGCCGCCGCCGTCTCCTTCGCGAGCTGCAGGACGGGGTGGTAGAGCCCCACGCGCCGGATCGCGAACTGGGTGGTGTGCACACCCACGGCGATGCCGCCGGCGCCGGCCGCCATGTAGTACCGCGTCAGCGCCCGCTGCGCCCGTTCGTCCATCGTCCGCGCCGGGGTCAGCGCCAGCGGATGCGCCGGGATCACCTGCCCGGCGAGAAGATGCTGGCGAACGTTCACGGCTGGGCTCCGGCTGCAGGAAGCGGGCACAGGAATGCGGGGTGGCCCGTCACCATTACGATAACCGGAATGTCAGGCCCAGGACGGGCCGTGACACGAACCCGTGGTTCGCCCCGGCCCCCGATCCCGCACCATGTCACCGCTCCTGCGCTTCGTCCTGCTCCTCGGCTGCTCCAACGTCTTCATGACGTTCGCCTGGTACGCCCACCTGAAGAACCTCGCCGACAAGCCGTGGTACGTGGCCGCGCTGGTGAGCTGGGGCATCGCGCTCTTCGAATACCTGCTCCAGGTCCCGGCCAACCGCACCGGCGCGACGGTGCTCTCGCTGGGGCAGCTCAAGATCGTGCAGGAGGTGATCACGCTGACGGTGTTCGTGCCGTTCGCGGTGTACTACATGAAGCAGCCGCTCCGGCTGGACTACCTGTGGGCGGCGTTGTGCATCCTGGGCGCGGTGTACTTCGTGTTTCGTGGTGCGTGACGTCGGCTGCGGTCGGAGACCGTCAACAGGGTGCACGCGGAGGCGCGGGGAAGCGGAGGGCCCTGTGCGCGACAGACGTCGACGCTGCATCGCGCGACACCGACGCCCGCTTCTCGTGCTAGAAGCGCCCGTCACGGACCTCGAACTTCGTCGCCTTGCCGAGCAGCGGCCGGCGTTCGCGCACCCAGTCGGCGGTCCAGTCGAGGAGTGTGTCGAGCGGCATGAGGTGGAGATCACCTTCGAGGCGTGACGCCAGCGCACGGGCATCGGAGAGCAGCGCGTCGGGCGCCTCGGTGCCGGTGAGGACAGGCTCGCGGCCGAGCCGTGCACCGAGTGCGGTGGCGAGGTCGCGGACGCGGAGGGTTTCGGCGCCGGTGACGTTGACGGGCACGGCGGGGGTGTCGCAGTGCGCCAGGAGACGGAGCGCGATGGCGTTGGCGTCGCCCTGCCAGATCACGTTCACCGCGCCCATCGTGACGTCCACCGGCAGTCCGTCGCGCACCTTCACCGCGAGGTCGGTGAGCACGCCGTAGGTGAGGGCACAGGCATAGTTCAGCCGCAGCAGCGCGACGGGGGAGCGGTGCCGGTCACCGAGTGCACCCGCGATGCGCTCACGGGCGAGGCAACTCATCGCGTACTCACCCACCGGTCCGGGGGTGGTGGTCTCGGCGGCGCCGTGGCCCGCCGCGGGCGTGAGCGGATAGACGTTGCCGGTGGAGAAGATCACCTGTCGTGCACCGGCGTAGTGCTCGCAGCACCAGGCCGGGACCACGGCATTCATCTCCCATGTCTGCACGGGATCGTTGCCGCTGCCGAACTTCTGTCCGGCCATGAAGATCACGTTCGGCACCAGCGGCAACCGGCCGACGGCGACACGGTCCGTGAGGTCCGCCGTGATGACCTGCACACCGGCGCAGGCCAGCTGTGCCGCCGCGTGTGCATCCGACCAGCGCGAGACGGCGTAGACCTCGCGACGACGATGTGCGCCATCCGCGAGGTCGAGCGCGCGGCGGGCCATGCGTGTGAGCGACGGGCCCATCTTGCCACCGGCACCGAGGACGACCAGGGAGCCGTCGATTGCCGCCAGGGCGCGGACGAGTGCCGCAGGCGGGGTGCTCAGGGTGTCGTCGAGCGCGGCGGGGGTTGCGGGGGGGCGCATGCTCAAAGATCCGTCTCGTGCACCTCCCGTCAACGGCCTTGTCGGTGACGTCGCACCACGACGCGGATCGTGACCCTGCACTCACATCGGTCCGCACGGCGGCCGCACCACCGCGCTGACCGAGAATACGGGCTGCATCGCTGGTGGCGCACTGCCAGTGGACTGGAAACGAAGTTCGGGATGCAGTCGGACGCCGCGACATCCCACCCGCCGACGTTGGAAATGCTCGGAATGCCGCTGGTATTGCTGCGGTTTCCGCCTTGGCGGCTGGGCGCCACGACGCCCGTCATGCTCGCCCAACTCGTTTCCGATCCACTAGAATCCGCGCATGCGGATCCGATGGCGGCGCCCACTGCGCTGGGCCGGTATTGCGGGGCTGGTTGCCTGCAGTCGCGACGCGAAGCCGGTCGCACCCTCCGCTGCGCCACCGAACCTGCGGCTGGCCCAGGTCGTCTTCACGCAGGTGACGCAGGACGTCGACGGGACGCTGCCACTGGTGGCCGGGGCGCCTGTGGCGGCAAAGGTGCTGGTGGTGCGCAGCGTGGAAACCGTGGACGAAGTCGAGGTGGTGCTGCGGCTGTTTCGCGGCGGCACGCAGATCCACGTCGACACTGCACGGACCGGCGGTGTGCTCGGTCCGACAGCGTCGTTGTCTGCGGCGAGCGCCGAGTTCCTGGTCCCGTCGCGACTCGTCTCAGCCGATGTCTCGTGGCAGGTCGACCTCGACCCGCGCCAGCGGCAGGCCGACTCGACGCGAGCGGACAACCGGCTGCCCGTGTCAGCACCCGAGCGGCTGCGGGTCATCTCGCTGCCGCCGATCCGGCTGCGCCTGGTTCCCGTGGTGCTGGCGCGACACGACAGCGCGGCGGGTGTCGTGGATGCCGCCAATGCGGAGCTGTACGTCCGACTGGCGCGACAGCTCTTTCCGGACAGTGCGTTCACCGTGACGGTTGGTGCTCCGGTGGTCACGGCCGCGTTCTTCGGCGCGCCACCGGGTGGGGGGGATCGTGGGTTCTGGGACGCCGTCCTCGCCGATGTCGATCGTGCGCGCACCGCCAGCGGGCCCAGCGACGAGTTCTGGTACGGCGTGCTGTCGTGGCCTCGCGGGTACCGCAGTGCGGTGTACGGCGGCTTCGGGTTCATTCCGGCGGCGCCGGCGAGCACCGGGGAGGCGTCGCGCAGCGGCGCAGGATTCGGAATCGGCGAGAACATCGATGCCCAGTTCGCCCAGCAGACGCTGGCGCACGAACTGGGGCACAACCTTGGACGCTCCCACACCCCGGGATGCGGGACGGTCGCCCCGATCGACTCGCTCTATCCGAGCGGCGACGGTGCCATCGGCGGCTTCGGGCACGACGTGTGGAGCTGGGCGAACGGTGTGACCCGTGGAGCGCAGGCAGTCGGGTCGGCGACCCCCGATGTGATGACGTATTGTGCCCTTCGCTGGATCGGGCCGTACACGCACACGGCCGTGCTCCAGTGGCGCATGGGGACACTCGTGTCGACGCGTGTCACCGGACGCGGGAATGCCGTGCCGTGACTGACCGGTGGAGGCCATCGCGATCGGTGGCGATCCTCCCGGTGGACAGGGGTCGAGATTGCGGGCACGTCGCGTGCGGCCTGGATGCTGCAGCACGGCGGTGGCGGTCGAGATCATGACGTGATCGTCTCCGGATGCGCCGCAGATCCGGTGGCAGGTCGTGCCGCGTAATGGCTGGAGGGATCCACGCCCCAACCGCTGCGCGCATGACGACATCCTCCGAACACCGCGACCACGCTCCGCCGACACGGCGCGTCCTCCGAGTCCTGGCCGAGCCCGTGCGGGCGGAGTCGCGCGCCCTGCTGGCCGCGAACTGGGCGCTGCTGCCGCCGGAGTTGCGCACATCGCAACAGATGCTCGGACGTCAGGGTAACGGCTGCGGTGCCACGATCGGGGCCATGCCGCGGTGTGGCTTTGCGTGCCGCGGGTGCTACCTCGGCGAGGCCGCCAATCGCATCCCGGCCGAGCCGGTGGAGGCGATCATGGCGCAGATGCGCGCGCTTCGGCCCGTCCTCGGCCCCGATGGCAACCTGCAGCTCACCGATGGCGAGGTCACGCTGCGACCGCCGCACGAGGTGGTGCAGCTGCTGCAGTACGCGCACTCGCTGGAGCTGGTGCCGATGCTGATGACGCACGGGGACTCGTTCCGGCGTCGTCCCGGGTTGCTGGAGCGGTACCTGCGCGAGGGGCGGCTGGCGGAGGTGAGCATTCACGTGGACACCACGCAGCGCGGGCGCGTGGGTGCGGCGTACCGGCACGCGACGGATGAGGCGTCGCTCAATCCGCTGCGCGACGAGTTCGTGGCGCTGCTGTCGGCGGCCCAGGCGGCAACCGGCCGCAGCCTGCGTGCGGCAACGACGATGACGGTCACGCGTGAAAACCTCGGTGGCGTGCCCGACGTCCTGCGCTGGCTGGTGGGTGGGCAGCCGGTGTTCCGCATGATCAGCTTCCAGCCCATCGCGCAGGTGGGGCGCACCGAGGACGGGTTCGGTGGCGGGGTGAGTGCGGACGTGCTCTGGCAGCAGGTGGCGCTGACGCTCACGCACGGCGATGCCGCGGCGGCGGATGCGCTCCTGCGGTCGCAGGTGTGGTTCGGGCATCCGGCATGTAACCGGATCCTGCACGGGCTGGTGGCGCAGCGCGACGGAGCGGCCCCGGTGTTCCATGCGGCGCGTCCGGCCGAGGGTGACCCGCAGGCGGAAACCGTTGTGGCGTTCTTCGCGCGGTTCGGTGGGGTGAGCTTCAAGACCGACACGCGGCGGACGGCGCTTGCGCGCGCCGTGGGCATGGCGCTGCGGGCGCCGCGGTTCGTGCTGGGCCGGTTGCCGGGCTACGTGCGCCACTGGCTGGATCGGCTGGATGCGGGGCATCCCATGCGGGCGCTGCGCGACCTGCTGGCCGGCCGCCTGCGGGTGCAGCCGCTGGTGATCGTCAGTCACCACTTCATGAGTGCGGATGAGCTGCAGACGCCGGATGGGCAGGTGCGCCTGGCACACTGTGTCTTCCAGGTGCCGGTGAACGGGGTGCTGACGTCGATGTGCCAGGTGAACGCGCTGGGGGGGCGGGATGCGTACTACGCGGGGCTGGCGCACGCTGGCGATGCCGTTGGAGCGGGCTAGGCTGTGCACGCCGCGCGAGCTCGTGTCGGGTGGGAATGGTGAACCGTGTTCCCGCGGAGGTCGCGGAAGCACGGAGAGTTCATCGCGCGCCACACTGGACGTCGGCCACGCTGTTCACCGACCAGTCACGGCGCTTCCGATTCGCTGGAGCCAGTGATTGATCGCATGCCCGAAGTGAGACTCGAGCAGCAGTTCGAGTACCACGCCCACCAGCAAGGGCACCACGTTCACCCAGTATCCGCCGTTGGCGCGTGGCAGGCCTGCGTACCAGAAGGTGGCCGCGGCAATCGCGCAGACTCCGAGCATTGCGCTCCCAGGCGAGACGACTGCGTACAACAGCATGATGACGCCGGCCAGCAGGAACTTGAGTGCATACGACACCCAGGGTCGTGGCAGCCTGAAGAACGATCTTCCAAGCTCTGCAGTGACAAGCTGCGACTGAAGAAGGACGCCGGCGGACGTCCCCGAGGCCGTCGCATGGACGTCATCGGAATCCGCGCCACCGATCAGGACGATGTGACCGCGGAGCCGCTTCGAGATCGAATCCCAGGCCGCAGGATCGGTCGCGCGATTCGAGAACGCCAATAGCAGCGACCACGCGTCGATGGCCATGCTGTCGTGCACGGCGGTGCCAACTGCCACGAGGTCAGCAGTGCTGTCGGGAAGGGCGAAGCGGCACCGTCGCCTGTCCTCGTCCGTGGTGCCGGAGCGCGCGCGCTCCGCGCAGCCGGTTCGCACGATCGCCCGCGCAAAGCTTGCGTACGTCTCGTTCCCAGCCCGTTCGTACGGCGTGTATCGGCGTAGCACGCCGTCACTCTCGCGGACGGTATGTGACAACCCCAGTTCGCCGTGCAGGAGCCCCTTTCCACCGATCGGCGCAAGGGGCATGAGCAAGGTGTCACGCGTGTCAGCGATCCAGACCCAAACCGTCGGTGCCGACGTTGCCGGGTCGTTGTAGGACCTGTATTGGCCGGGGTCGTGCGTCAGGATGTCGACGCCGATCACCTCTGGGCCCGCCGAATCCACGGCACGTACCAGTTCGAACAGCCTTTCGGCACGCGTCGGGTATCCGAACTGCGCGTCGACCCGGCTTCGAGCACGGATCAGCACGACGGCAACCCGGCCGGTCTCTGCGGGTGTTGCACGACGGACGGCAGCATCGAGCGCTGCGTTCGACCAGGGTTCGAGGATAGGAATGCCCTTGCTGGTACCGGACAGCACTACGAGGCCTGCGCAGGCGACGATGTTCGTCCACCGGAGCGAGGTGAGGCGCGCACGCCAGCCGGCACCGGCCGACGCACTGTCGTGACTCGTCGTCATGGTTCCGCTGTCAGGAGCACTGCACGCCGCAGCGCCTCACGCTCACCGGGGACGGGAGGGTCCGGCCATCGGTGCATGGCGCCGTCCAGGTTGTCGAGCGCCCGCGCGATGCCACGCGCACGGCTGGCGCCGGCAAGCACCACGACGGCGGGTCGGAGTCCGGTCGACTCGTACCGGGTGCCATCGGTCGTCGTCCGCGTGCGGAACACGTGCGCGACGAATGCTCCAGAAACGGCAGGTTGGATGATCGCGTGGCGCCCGGTAATCGGTGCAATGAGGACCGAGTCGCCGTCCGGCATGCAGATGGCCTGCTGGACGGGACACAGGACCGCGACCAGTCCGCGGGGCGCCTCCCCAGTCAACAGCCGGCCGATGTCGCTGCGTCCGGCGACGAGTTCACCCAATCCGTCCACGATGCCGAAATCCGCAGCCAGGGCGGCCTGGTGCCGGATCATCTCCAGCACGATGACGCTGTCCCGGGGATGGCGTGCGCGTCGTGTCGTCGTGCCCTGGTTCAGCGGAGCGGTCGGGACGCGGATTGCGATAGGGCGCACGCACTCTCCGCGTGCGCAGGATACGACCCGCAGTCGCCCGCTCAGCCGCAGGAGCAGCGAATCGCGATTCGCGGGCGAGGTGGAGTCGTGCTCGATGACCGACATCGGCTGCAACGGCTCGAAATCGCCGATGCGTGCCGGTGGGCGTCCGTCCAGCCGCCAGCGGCCGCTGGACGTGATGACGTAGCGGGAGAAGACATCCGGCTGCGCCGAGGCGATGCTTGCGCCGGAGAGCAGCAGGAATGCGAGCCTTCGCACCGTGCTCATGGCAGGCGTCCGAACGGATTCCCCACCACCGTCCACCCGGCCCACGATGTCGGCGCCGGGTATTGTGCCTTCACTGCCTCCTGCGCCTCACGCAACGCCTGCTGGAAGTGGAGGCGCCTGGAGACGGCCGCCTCCACGAACGCCTCGACGAACAGCTCCGTGGCGGCGCCGTTGTCGGCGGGCCACAGGGAGACGACACTCGCCTGCGCCCCGGCGGCAGTGAGGGCGAGCGGGAACCCAAGCACACCCTGGCCGTCGAGAATCTCGCCGTCGCCGAGCCGGCAGGCGATCAGCATCATCAGCGGGGTGCGGCGAAGGTCGAGCTGCGCGAACTGTGCCGCGTTGACCCGGGCCGCCGAGTCCACATTGGCGTTGGACAGCGCGATGGTGGAACGGGTGACGTAGGCGCTGAGCGCATCATCGTCCCCGATCGGCACGCCGCCGTGCGTGACGAGGATGCCGATCGTGCTCTTCTGCAGGTCGCGGGACACGCTGGCCCACTCTGCACTTCCACCCCACGCGGAATCCACGGGGGTACGCGCGCCCGCGAGTACTTGCGCGACCGACGGCCGGAAGGTGATCGGGGCGAACCGCTGACCACTCCCGAACTGCAGCCCAGTGAGCAGGAACCCGCGCGCCTTGTTCGGCGTCGCATCCGATCGCTGCCGCGACACGAGGTGCGCGAACGACGGGACGACTCCGACGTCCTGGGTGATGCCCGCCGCCGCAGCCAGCAAAGGGAGGTTCGCGTGCAGCAGTCGGCTGTCCGGGGCAACCAGGATCCGCGTCACGGTGGCGGGAATCTGCGACTTGAGCCTGCCCCAGATCGCGGCGGCAGCCGAGGCAGTTGCCTGCGCCCACACGGCGCTGTCGCGCGTGCTCGCAGCCTGGCGCCAGCGGTCCACCTGCGCTGACAGCTCTGCCTCGGTGCCGAGCTCGACGAACCCTAACTGTTTCGAGCCGACGGAGATGATCGCGAAAACGGAACGCCGCTGGCCCTTCTCGAGGGGCGACGCACGGAAGATGTCGATGAAGGCGTCCCGGTCTGTCAGGGCCGTGCCTTCGAGATGCAGGTTCGCGTCCTTCCGCGAACCCTGCTTTCTCATGACGCCCTGATAGAACGTGCCGAATGGCGCAACGGTGGCAGAATCGATCTTGCCGCCGGAGGAGAGTCGCCTGAGGATCTGCCTGGTCACTCGGACACCCTCTTCCTCCTCCTCGGGCGTGAGCTCCATGAGCATCGTCCGCGAGGCCGGCAGCGCCGTGCCGTAGGCGATCGCCAGCATGCCCTTGCTCGACCGCACGATTTCGGACAGGCCGGTGACACAGGCCGCCTCGCGCCCGCAGCGCACGAGGATGTATCGCATGAAGAGCGCGGTCTGGAACTCCAACAGCTCGATCGCGGCATCGCGGGACATGGCGCGCAGCAATGCCACGTTCATCAGCTCCGCGGAGAGGCGTGTCAGCTTTGCCGCGACCGGGTAGATCATCTGGCGCACGATGACACTGTTCGTGTCAGTCAGCGTCCCCTCATCCGCCCCGCGCTCTGCGCCACGTGCGTCTGCGGGTCTCCGGGCTCCGACCGCACCCGCGTCGGTGAACATCCAGCGGATCCAGCGGAAGGACATCGCGTCGAACATCGCGATCGTCTGTTCCAGCATCCGGATCTGGTCGATGGTCAGGCCCCGGGCCGCCAGCACGCGCTCGGCGGTGCTGCCCGGGGGCACCACGATGTTCAGTCCCTGTGAATCTGCCTGCGCTGCCCGGCGCTTCAGTGCCTGCGTCGCCAGCGACATTCCCAGCTCCTCGACCTCCATCGCGCCGCGGGCCTGCCCGACGACGGCACTGGGAGCACCGGCCTCCCCGAGCGCGCCGGCAAGCAGGTCCCGGAAGTGCGCGAAGTCGTCCCGGTTCTCATCGGACATGAGTGCGGCGCGCTGCCAGAGCTGCGCCCGCGTGACGGCGGGGGCCGGTGCGAGGCGGAGCGAGTACTGGCGCAGGATGCCACGCGGCTCGGCGGCATTCGCAGTGCCGAACATGCCCGTCGTCAGAAGGCGGTGCGCGGCCCGGACACCGAGTGACATGGTGGATGCGCTGCCCGATCCGCGATCCAGCAGCTGACGGCACGCGGAGGTCATGAGACGAACGGGCTGAAGGCACGTGCGTGTCAGCACCTCAAAGCGAACCCGGTTGATCGGATTCAGCGGCAGCTCGACGGCAGTGCCGCAGCCGAGTCGCTCGCAGCGCGCAAGCGAGGAGTCGATCCAGCGCTCGAGCGGTGTGCCGTTGCGACGGTCGTTCGCCGCGCTGTGCAGGAACAGCAGGTGCACGTCGTTGGCGAGCATCTGATCGATGGCCTCCATCCGGACGATCTCACGGGCGGCGCGCGACTGCGGCGCAGGCGCAGCTGGAGTCGCGGCGCTGCTCCGGCCGCTCCGCCTGGTCCTCGATTCCTGCGCGGCGGTCGCACCGACGTTCACCGTGGCACATGCCCCGAGCAGCACGAGCACCGTGCGCAGCCGGCCTGCGGAAGCGAATCGACGGCGAGTCCGGCGATGCGGAGGGAGGGAGGTGTCATGCATGTCGGACCCGGAGAGGTGGTCCAGCTCAGTGATGAAGCCGAGGGGAACGGGCCCGTCGGCGGCGTGCCAGGGCAAAGGAGCGGACCGTGCGTTATCGTCGCGTTATCGAGCTGGACGCCACCATGACGGCGGTTCGGGCACCGACAGTCCGTTGCCGGTCCGGCGCGCGATCGTGGGCCGGTGGCGAGGTTCGGCGCATTGCGGCACCGATGCACCGACTGGTATCAATTCCGTGCCATGAGCCGATATACGATCCATCTCCTCGGCGGCGTCGAGTTCGTCCCGGCTGGAGCGGGGCAGTCGCTGCTCGCGCGGCCGACGCGTCTCGCCCTGCTGGCCTTCCTCGCGGCGCGCATGGACAACGGCCCGCAGCAGCGCGATGTCATCCTCGGCACATTCTGGCCGGAATCGAGTGAGGAGCATGCGCGCAACAGCCTGAGACAGGCACTGCACGTGCTCCGGCGTGCCCTGGGTGAGGACGCCATCCTCAACCGCGGTACCGCGGTCCAGCTCAACGAGGCCGTGGTGGAGTGCGACCTCGTCCGCCTGGATCGCGCCCTCCGCGCCGGACGGGATGCCGATGCGGTGACGGCCTATCGCGGACACCTGCTGCATGGCCTCTTCGTGCCGGACGCGTACGAGGTCATGGCGTGGCTTGGCAGCGAGCAGGAACGCCGCCGGCGTGCCGTGATCGACGCCGCCAACCGACTGGCCGAGGATGCCGAGCGAGCCGGCAACGCCCGGGAATGCCTGCGCTGGGCTCGGCGTGCCGCCGAGTTGCACACACCGGAGGAACGGCCGTCCTCGCGATTGATGGCGCTGCTGTCGCAGGCTGCCGTCCATCGGCCAGCGCGGCCCTCTCCGGCAGGGTTCCCGGCGTCGCTCGCCGACGCCCTGCGGGCCGGAACGGGCAGTGTCCAAGCCGGTGGCGATGCCCGGCTACTGCGTGTGGCGGTGATCCCGCTGCTCAACCTGACGGGCGATCCCGGGAATGACGCCATCGCGGAAGGCTTCGCGGCCGCCATCGGCATCGCGCTCGACGACGAGCGGCTGGACGTGGAACGGGTGTCGCAGCCCTCCCTCCGCCAGCTGCAATCGACCGCCGCGGACATCGCGCTCGCTGCGGAGCGCCTGGACGCCATGGCCGTGCTGTCCGGCACCTTGGACAGTGCACAGGGCGAGCTCCGGTTGTTCATCGAGATGCACGCGCGCGACGGACGCCTCCTGTGGTCGGACCAGATGGGCCTCGGGTCTGGTGAGTTCCAGGCAGCGGTGGCTCTCGTGCGGCGTGCCGTGGCGGACGCGCTGCCGAAGGCGTCGGCGGTGACGCGGCGCGTCCGGCGCATGCGTCGTGAGGGGAGCGACCCGGCCGCGGTGCTGTCGGTGATGCGCGGCAACCATCACCTCTGGCGGAGCACACCGAAAGACCTCGAGCGGGCTCTGGCCCACTTCACCGACGCCACCGCGCGTGACCCCCAGAGCGCGCCGGCGTGGGCCGGGCTGGGGCAGGCGCTGCTCACGATGCCGTTGTATGGACTCGTCGATTCGGCGAGTGCGTTCACCCGCGCGCGTGCGGCGCTGGACCGGGCGATCCACATCGATCCGGACTATGCCACCGGCTATGCGGCACGGGCGGCCGTGGCGTCGATCTGGGAGTGGGACTTCGAGGCGGCCGAGCGCCTGGCGTTGACGGCGCACGAGCTGGACCCGGCGGATCACGAGGCGTGGATCGTGGAGTTGCTTTATGTGCGCTCGCCGCGCCGACAGGCAGCGGCGGCACTGACGGCTGCCGCACGGCTGGTGGCGCTCGATCCGGTGTCGCCGGTCTCGCTGGCGTACGCGTCGCTGGGCGCATCGTACTTCGACCGCGAGATCGGCGAGGCGTACGCGCGCGGGTCGCTGGAACTCGAACCCAGCCTGCCACTCGGGCACTGGGCACTGAGCAGCCTCGCGACCTGGAACGGCCAGCACGACGTCGCGCGGGAACACGCGAGGCTGCTGGTGGAACTGGCGCAGGGCAACCCCGGTTTCCGGGCGTTCAGCGCAATGCTCTCGGCGCGGGCGGGTGATGCCGGTGTGGCGCGCGACGAGCTGGCAGCGCTTGGCGGGGACGCCGAGCGCGTTGAAACGGCACGCTACTACGTCGCGCTGACGCTGGCACAGCTTGGCGACACGGAGGCGGCGCTCTCTGCACTGGCGCGGGAGGTGCAGGTGCGGAACAGCCTGATGATCTACCTGGCGATCGATCCCTCGCTGGCGGAGCTGCGGCAGCATCGCGGGTTCGAGGCACTCCGGGGGCAGGTGGGGGTGTGACCGAAGGCTGGTCCGCGGTTGCCGCGGGCGGGTGCGGCGGGTGGAGCCTGGGGTGATAACGGCGCACTAACGACACCGCCATATGGTGTGTCCACGCGAGTCCCGCAGACGTGAACATCGCGCCGCGATCGTGGGTCAGGCTTGGTGTCACCGATCTCCCCACCCAGAAGAGGTGTATCCCATGCTTCGTCGAGTTCTTCCTGCGCTTGCCGCCGCGTGCGTGCTGGCGACGCCGGGCGTCGCGCAACTCTCCGTGCAGTCCTACACGATGCGCAACGGCGGCACTGGCAGCGCAGCCTACTGGGATGCGGGCTATTCCACCGGCAGCAGCCAGACCGTGAGCAACGCCTTGCTGCAGGGTGGGGTGGGCAAGCTGACGGACGGTGTCATCGCGACGGACCGCTGGGATGTGGTGTCCAACTCTGCCGGCACCGGGCAGTATGTGGGGTGGTACATCGGGTCGAATCCCGCCACGGTGCCAGTCATCACGACCTTCTTCAGCCAGAGCTACCTGTTCACGCGGCTCCGCCTGTGGGTGGACCATGCGGCGGGGTACGGCGGCGTCGAGCCGCCCCTGAGTGTGATCGTCGGCGGCACGGCGAACGCGGCGTGGACGGACATGACGGGCGGCTTCTCGTTCACGGTCACTCCACCTGTGGGCTCGGCGCCGTTCCTGATCGACCTCGACCTGACTTCGCTGAACCTGAGCGGGACCTCACTGACGTTCCAGGTGACGCACAAGGCGAGCGCCTGGGTGATGATGAGCGAAATGGCCGTGAATGGCAGCGCGTTGAGCGTGGTGCCCGAGCCGGCGACGGTCACGCTGGAGCTGGTGGGACTGGCGATGCTGGGCGTCGCGTGGCGGCAGAAGAAGCGACGCACGATGTGAGTTGTGTGCGGCTGCACGGGAGGCGTGGCTAGTGTCACGCGCCAAAGCAACATGGCGAGCGTGATCGCTAGAGAGTGCGCCCGTTGCGCATCCGGTGTGGGCGGCACGACGGGGTGACGCTCTCTGAAGGGCGTTCACTTGAGCTCGATTGCCAACCCCACCTCGGGCATGCTTGCGGATCGAGAGCAGGAATGGATGTCAGTTGCGAATTAGCGACACTTTTCGGAGTTGATTTGCGCGTCTTCGGCTCGGTACGACGAAATCAATTCCTTCTGCCGCTCGCGATCGTGGTCCCGATTGCGCTGCGTGCCCAGGTCGGCTGTGCAGATGTGAACACGCGACCGAAGGCGGTGCCGGCAGGGCTGGCGTCGCGCGTGAACGCAGTTGCTGGCTTCGAGACGGTCTTGGTCGCGTCGACACAAGCAGTGCGAACGAGCTGGGCGCTTCCGACCGGCAGGACGATCGTCCGGTACTCCCTGCTTGATCGCGGAAGCGCGTCGACAAGCATAGGCATCGGGTCTGGCACTGGATGTACCGCAACCACGCTCGCGCAGCTTTTCGGGTCGACGTCCGTGGCCGGCCACACTGCGCAGCTCAACTTCTCTGCGGGGCAGGCGGTCCTGTCGGGCACGGGACTCGTACCCCAGACATACGGTGGCTTGTTTCCCACAAACCTGACTTTCTACGCATTCGGACCGGCCGGAACCGACGTAGTTCGCGACGCGGGCAATCCCGGCGGACGCGTTGCCATCCTCGCCTTCGTCAGTCCTGCGGATTCGAACTCCTGGCTGCTTGCCGGCATCGGTAGCCAAGACTTCCTCGTGAAGATGGACTTCGCCGCTGCCACCGCGACTGCGCTGGCCGCCTACGGTCCAGCGCAGCTGATCAGCGAGCGTCGCACACTCAGGGACACCGTGAAGGCGACACTGTTGGATGCCGGGAACAACGTCGTGCCGCTCGCGGGAACTGCCGTGACCGTGAGTCTCGCATCCGGCAGCGGCAGTCTCGGCGGCACCCTGACCGCTACCACGGGCAGCGATGGTGTCGCGCGCTTCCCCGATATTGTGATCACCGGTAACGGGGCCCACACGCTCAAGTTCACGGCTGCCGGCCTCACGGACGCCACCCTGCCGATGCAGGTCCTGCCCCTCGCGCACCTCGAGGTGACCGCGCTTCCGACAAGCGCGTATCGTGGGCTCAGTTTCACGCCTCGTATCAGCCTACGTGTCGCCGATGCATCCGGTTCGACAGTTCCACTGAACCTCGTGGACGCGCAGGTACGGGTCGCGTCCGGCCCGGGCGCGCTCGCCCCGACATCGGCCACGACAGCGCGCTTCTCCGCTGGCGTGGCTCAGTTCAGCAATACGGCGATAACGGCCGACGGCCTGCATCGTCTGCGCTTCACCGTTCCATTCCTGGACTCGATCGTATCCGCAGATATCAATGTCGTCGCACCACCAGTGATCACGAGTGGCCCGGCGCTGCCAGCGGCAACCAGAGGCCAGCTTTACGATATCGTTCTTCGCACCTCTGTCGACTCGGCTGGGGTGACGTGGGTCGTCATTTCGGGCGCGGTGCCGAGCGGCCTCGCGCTCGCGCCGAACGGTCGCCTGTCGGGGACACCGGATTCCAGCGGTACTTCCGCCTTCATGGTGCGTGCGATCAGCAGTGCGTTCGCCCCGCTAGCGAGCGTTACCGCGAACCTCACCCTGACCGTCTCCGCAACCGCTGGCAGTACCGGTCCCCGCCTGGTCGTGCGCGGCGCTCCCGGCGCCATCCGGCGCGTGGCGGCGGATTCACTGCTCTGCGCCAGCGCCGATACCACTGCCACCACCTGCACGCTGTCCACGTCGACCGCTGTGACGGTGGTGGCGAAGGGCACGCCCACAAGTGGCTTCACGGGCTGGCAGCAGCTCTGCACTGGCCGCGCCGCGTGTGCGATCCCGGCGGGGACAGTGCAAGAACTGCACGCGGTGATGGTCCCGCTGCCGGCCATCACCACCACGGCGGCGGAGCAGGACCTGCTCACCGGTACGGGCCTCACCAACCCCGAGCGCAGCCTGCTGGACCAGACCGGGAATGGCAACGGCCTCTACGACATCGGTGACCTGATGGCGCACCTGGAACGGAACGGTCAGTCGCTCTCGGCAAGAGTACAGGACGCCATCAACGCGAGCGATGTGCCGCTCGTACGCACATTCCGGGCGCCCGCGACGACACGGCAGCGTGGGGGCCGGCCATGAACCGAACATCAGTGGCGCTCGCCATCGTCTTCGTCTTCGGCCTTGGACTCGGCGGATGCGGTGGCGGATCGAGTGATACCCCCATCACGCCACCCCCGCCGGTGCTGCCGGGAGTGCTGGCCGTGTCGGTGCGGTCGGCGCCGGTGGAGCTGCGCGGCATGCGACTGCGCGTCGTCGGCGCCGGGATCGGCACGCCACGGGCCGGGTCGGGCGTGCGGCTCAGCGTCGGCGGGCGCTCTGGTGACACGCTCCGCATTCTCGCGACGGGTGCACTGTCCAGCGGCACGTTCCTCGAGCTCCCCCTCGCCCGCACCGGGACGGCCGTGACCATCGACGTGCTGGACGCCGCAGGAGACCAGGTCAGCGGGTATCGCGTGATCGCGCCCGACTCGGTGCAGCTGAATCGCAACGGCGGATGACGAATGGCGTCCTGCGTCGCGCGTCCGGCAACCCGGCGGTACCCCGTGACTGCTTTCGGCTCCAGTCGCCCTGAATAACGCGACGGTAACGCACGAGCCGTAGGATCGCCGGAGCCACGACCCCGTCGTGCCCGAAGACGCGGGGCCACGGCGGCACCGGTGCGTACGCGCCGCAGGAGCTGGCGCTGTTCGGCGGGGGCCCGTGGTGCCTGTCTCTCCACGTCACGCGAAACTGCCCACCTCACCGATCGCCCCGAATGGAACACCCGGACGAGGTATCGGTGACGCTGCCACGCGCTCCCCGGAGCTTCCTGGCGCCGACCCGGTGATCGCGCACCATGTGCACCTCCTCGGCGGGGTGGAGTTCGACTCACCGAGTGCCGCGCGTGAGCTGCTCTCGCGCCCCGGACGCATCGCGCTTCTGGCCTGGCTTGCAGCGCATGCTCAAACCGGCCCGCGCCAGCGCGACGAGATCATCGGGCTGTTCTGGCCGGAATCCGGGGAGGACAATGCGCGCACATCGCTGCGACAGGCGCTGCACCTGCTGCGCCGGGCCCTGGGGGACGACGCCATCCTGAATCGCGGCACGGCGCTGCAGCTGAACACGAGTGCCGTCTCCTGTGATGTCGTCCACTTCGACCGCGCCGTGAGGAACGGCCATGACGCCGACGCGATCCGGCTCTACCGCGGCCACTTCCTCGACGGGATGATCGTGCCGGGAGCCTACGATGTGATGGAGTGGATCGCGCTGGCACAACGCCGGCGCCGTGAGCACGCGATCGCGGCGGCCATCCGCGTCGCCGAGCGGGCGATGGCGGCGGGTGACCTGCATCTGGCTGTGCGTACGGTGCAACGCGCGGCCGACCTGCTCCCGCCTGACGATCGCCTGCACGCGCGGTTGGACGAGATCGCGAGGGCGGCGCAAGGCGTGGGCTGAGATTGCAAAGTGGCACAGGCAGGTCGGCGGAGACGCGCTGCCGCACATCGTCGCGGCACATCCACGTTCAAGATCGAGGCTGGTACGCGTGAGCCTCCGCTCCGAACATCCCCCCTACCGCACCAGCCCCAGCCGCCGGCCGTTCGCGACGCTGTTCAACGACCAGTCATACGCCGTCTTCACCGCCGTGAACTCCCCGCTCTCCAGCAGCGCCTTCTCCGCCCCCGCCGGATAGTACCGCGCGATGAACCGCCCCATCGCCGCCTTCGACCCGCCGAAGTCGTCCAGGTAGTTCGAGAACGTGAACACCTGGCTGTGGTGCACCGTCCGGTTCGGCACATCCACCCGGTTCTTCGCCGGTGTCCGCGTCAGGAACGTGCGCGCCTGGTCTTCCAGCTGCGCCTCGAGGCGCGCACCGGTGTACGCCTCGCTGCGCAACGGCGGGCACCCGACCGCGGCACACACCAGCGCGAAGTGGATCCGCGGCTCGCGGAACGTGGGCCGGATGGTCCGCTGCTCGATGTCGTCCAGCGTGTACGTCCGCCCACCCACCACCGCGAACGCCTCCGACCACGGCCCCTTCAGCCGCAGCAGGCCGAGCGACTTGTTGATGTTGCGGATCGACTCGCGTTCGCCCTTCAGGTTGATGAGCTGGATCGTGTAGGCATTGTAGGCGTTGATCCAGAACGCGAGCTGCTCTGGGCGCGGGAGCGCAGCGGGATCGGTCGAGGCCAGGAGCCGCAGGTAGCCGGCGAACGCCGGGTCGGCCGTGAACGCATCGTAGTCCACGAAGCCGTTGGTGACGTGCGCCCGCAGCAGGCGGTCGTAGGCGCCGTGGTCCACCGCCTGGGCGCCGGGCGCCTGGCCCGCGATGACGAGCGAGGCGACGAGGGCTGAGGTGCGAAGGAAGGTGTGTCTCATCCGGGCAATCGGTGGGGGCGGCCGAGGTGCATGTCCACGGCAGATACGACGCGATCGGGCGGTCGGATTCTTCTCCGCCGTGTGATCACTGTTGACGATGCCTGACGATCGCCGCCATCGGAGCCGCGCATCCGCACCGCCTCAGCGCCGCGCGGGACCTGATGACGTGGCCGCGTGGCGCCGACCCGCGCGGACCCGCCGCCTCACCGCAGCATCGACAGGTACCGCACGAAGAGCTTCTTCACGAACGGCGTCAGCCGCGTCCGATTGTACGCATCCCCCACCTTCCGCAGCATCTCGCCCTGCGTGGGATAGGGGTGCATCGTCGTGGCCAGCGCCCCGAGTCCAAGCCCGTGCGTCATCGCGAGTGTCACTTCACTGATGATGTCACCGGCGTTCGGCGCCACGATCGTGGCGCCGACGATCGTGTCCGACCCCTGCGCCACGTGCACGCGGCAGAACCCGGCCGTCTCCCCGTCCAGCCGCGCGCGATCGACGTCGTGCAGCGGCACGGTGAACGTCTGCACCGCCACGCCGGCCTGCGCCGCACTCGCCGCCGTGTGCCCGACCTGCGCCAGCTCCGGTGCGGTGTACGTCGCCCAGGGGGTGACCAGGGTGCTCAGCTTCCCCCTGCCGAAGAACAGTGCATTCCGGATCACCATCCGCGCCTGGAAGTCGGCCGCGTGCGTGAACTGCAGCGGCGAGCAGATGTCGCCCACGGCATACACCCGCGCGTTACTCGTGCGCAGTTGGTCATTCACCGTCACGCCTTTGCCGGTGTACGTCACGCCACCGCGCTCCAGCTCCAGCCCCTCCACGTTTGGCGCCCGGCCGATTGCCACCAGAAGGGCGTCGCCCACGCTGACCTGCACGCCCCGGCTGCCGGTGGTGTGGACGTGGATCCCGTCGGACTCCTGCCGCACCTCCGTGATGGCCGCACCGGACAGGTACGTCACCCCGTCATCGAGCAGCGCCTGCTGCACGATCGCCGCCGCATCGGCATCGTCGCGCGGCAGCACGCGTGCTCCCTTGTCGACCAGCGTGACCTGCGACCCGAACCGCGCGAACGCCTGCGCCAGCTCGCACCCGATGGGGCCGGCCCCGATGATCGCGAGGCGCGCCGGGAGCGTGGTGAGGTCGAAGATGGTCTCGTTGGTGAGATACGGGACCGTCCTGAGACCGGGGATCGGCGGCGCCGCTGCGCGTGCACCGGTCGCGATCACGGCACGACGGAAGCGCAGCGTCGCGCCACCCACGGTGATCGACTCGCGATCGGCGAACGCCCCCTGGCCGAGGAACACGTCGATGCCGAGGTCGCGGAACCGCGCCGCGCCGTCGATGGGACTCATCTCCGCGCGGATGCGGCGCATGCGCTGCATCATCGCCGCGAAGTCACCCGGCGCCTGCGGATCGAGACCTGGGCCGGCGTACTTCGCCGCGGCATGGCGGGCCGCATGCCACGAACGTGCCGCACTGATCACACCCTTCGACGGCACGCAGCCGACGTTGAGGCAGTCGCCACCCATGAGGTGCCGCTCGATCAGCGCGACCTTCGCGCCGATCCCTGCCGCGCCCGCCGCCGTCACCAGCCCGCCGGTGCCGGCCCCGATCACCACGAGGTCGTACTTCGCCGCCGGCACGGGGTTCACCCATCCCGCCGGCGACACCTCGGCCAGGAGTGTCTCGTCCCAGTGATCGTGCTGGAGCATGTGCGATAAGTGAGGGAGTGGTGCGGTGCGTTCAGCTGCCTGATGATGCGGTCGCGCTGGCCAGCGCCCGCTTCGCCATGCGTCCAACCAGCACGGCCACTGCTGCGGTGGCGGCAAGTCCGAGGCCAAGCACCAGCCAGAATCCCGCACCCCGCGCCGGCGCCGCGCCACCGGTCGCGCCGAGCACGGTGCCGGCCACCGAGCCGGTGTACACATAGAGCAACGTGCCGGGAATCATGCCGAGCGACGCGACCAGGTAGTCCACTGCGCGCACCTGTGTCAGCCCGAGTGCGTAGTTCAGCAGGTTGAACGGGACGAGCGGCGAGAGGCGCAGCAGGAACACGATGCGACGGCCGTCGTCAGCCACGGCGCGATCGATGGCGGCGAATCGGGGATCGCGCTGCACCCGGGCGGCCACCCAGTCGCGTGCGATGTACCGCGCCACGAGGAAGGCCAGGAACGCACCGAGCGTGGCGCCGGTGAGGACCAGCAGTGTGCCCTGCACCACGCCGAAGAGTGCCCCCGCCGCGAAGGTGAGGATCGAGGCGGGCACGAATGCCACGCAGGCGGCGGCGTACACGGCCACGAAGACCGCCGGCGCCCACGCACCGAGCGACTCGACCTGCGCGGTGAGCTGCGGCAGTGAGCCGGCCAGCCTCCGGCCGAGCACCAGCAGCAGCGCAGTGATGCCGACGATCACGACGAGACGCACGATCCCGCCACTGCGGCTGGTGACTGCCGCGACGGCGGGATCGGGGGCGGGTCTGCCAGGCTGGTTCATCAGATGACGCTACGGCGTGAGGGGTGTGCCCGGATCCGCCGCGCGCCCGGAGACCGCGAACCGGTCAGGCCGTCTGGCCACCTGCCGTGAGCGGTTCACCGCTGTCGCCCAGGCCGAGCTCGTCGTGCAGCCTGAGCTTGGCCTCGGCGATCACGGCCCGGGTCCGGTCCTTGAGCGACGTGATGTCTGCCAGGGTAAGCCCCGTGGTCTCGATTGGTTCCAGCACGCGGCAGATGGCGCGGGTGCGCTGGAACTGGAAGGTGTGCTTCGCCATGGCGCGCCGCGTGCCGGCCACCGCGATCGGCAGGATCGGGGCGCCGTTCTCGATCGCGAGGCGGAAGGCCCCGTCCTTGAACGGCAGCAGCTCGCCGTCGGCGGTGCGGGTGCCCTCGGGGAAGATCATCACGCTGAGCTTCCGCTTCAGCTTGCCGGTGCAGCCGTTCATGGCCGATACGATGCTCTCCTTCCGGCCGCGCTTGATGGGGATGTCACCAGCCAGCCACATCATCCAGCCCAGGAACGGCACCTTGAAGAGCTGCTCCTTGCCGAGCCACTTCATCTCCCACGGCAGGAAGGAGATGAGGAAGATGTCGGCGTAACTCTCGTGGTTCGAGACCGCGACGTAGGGGCGTCGCGGGTCGGTGACGCGAAGGCCATCGGCGCGGAACGTCCACAGCGGGTTGAGCCGCACCGTCGTGACACCCACCAGCCGGAAGGTGCGGCCGGCGATGTAGCGGTCGCGGTCGAACGGCAGCGTGACCAGGAACACCGCGAGCACCACGAAGAACCCGAAGAAGATGGCCAGGACCAGCACCACCCAGTTCCAGGCGTTCAGCACTTTCTGGAGCACGGGTCAGCCGATGCTGGTGGCGCGGACGCAGGTGCCGTCGAAGCCGCTGGTCTTGTGTGCGCCGTCGCAGAACGGCTTGCGTGAGCTGGCGCCGCAGCGGCAGAGGAAGACGTTCTTGCCTTCGGGCAGCGGGATGATGGTGCCGTCGGCATCGGTGAGCGTCACCGAGGGCACATCGGCGGCGGCGATCATCAGCGGGCCGTTCGTGTTGACCTTGATCGTGATGGACATGCGGCGGGGCTGGAGGCGTACGGACGGCGGGAGGGGCGGCCGTGGTGGAGCGACGGTCAGGATAACGCCCCAGCGGGCCAGCCGTTACCCGGTGGGGCCGACCGTGACGGGGCGACCGGCGTCAGGTCGCGGCTGCGGCGGCGTGGCGCTTCAGGCGCTGGACCATCGCGTTCAGCCCCACCTCACGGCCAGCCAGCCCGATGTCGTGCATGAGCTGCCGCACGATGTCGCCCGGAATGGCGAGTGTGACGGCGGGGGGCTGGTCGTTCACGGCCTGGAACAGGATGGCCAGCACGGCCGCGACGGTGGGCGACTCGCGGACGTTCACGTCGGCGTAGAAGTGCAGCGTGCCGTCCCGGACCTCGGGGAAGAGGTCCACCCGGGTCTGGCACTCCGGCACCTGGAAGGCGGCGCGATCCAGCCCGGCAAGCCGTTCGGGCAGCGGTTCCAGCTTGCGGGCGTATGCCACCAGGCTGGCCATCTTCTCCTCGCGCCCCATCGCCCGGAAGCGCGTGAGCACCTTCTCCAGTGCCGGCGGGACGATCTCCATCTGCGTCATGCGGGGAAACCTAGCGGCCCCCCGCGATATTCCCGACATATGCATCTGGTCATCGTGACGTCGGGCTCCCGGGGCGACGTGCAGCCGTACCTGGCGCTGGCCGTCCGCGCCACCGCCGCCGGGCACCGCGTGACGCTCGCCACGCACGCGATGTTCGAGTCGATGGTGCAGGCCCGTGGCATCGCGTTCCGCCCGCTGCATGGCGACCCGGTGGCGATGCTGGCGAACCCGGGAGCGCGGGCCTGGCTGGCGACGGGCTCGATGGGCGGGCTGTGGCAGTTCGCGCGCGAGTTCGGGCGGGACTTCGGCGCGCTGTTCGAGGGGCTGCTGCACGACCTGGCGCTCGTCACCGCCGATGCCGACGTGGTGCTCTACAGCGCGGTCTGCATGGCGGCCGCGCAGCTGCACGAGATCCGCGGCACCACCGTGATGGCGGGATTCCTGCAGCCGCTCACGCCCACGCGTGAGTTCCCGGCCGCGGGACTGACCTACCGCGCGCCGGAGTCCACCTGGGACCGCCGCCGGAACCGGCTGTCACATGCCGTGGGTGAGCAGCTCCTCTGGCAGCCGGCGCGCCGCGCGGTGAACCGCTGGCGCCAGCGCACGCTCAGCGCGCCACCGGTGTCGCTGGCGGGACCATTCGCCGCGCAGCGATCGGCGTCGTACCCGGTCTGCTACGCCTACAGCCCGTCGGTGCTGCCGCAACCCGCCGACTGGCCCGAGTGGATCGCGCCGACGGGGTGGTGGTTCCTCGACGAGCCGGCATACACCCCGCCGGCGGCACTGGCCGCGTTCCTGGCGGCCGGCGACGCGCCGGTGTGCGTGGGCTTCGGCAGCATGTCGCCGCAGGATGGCGAGCGGCTGGCCCGCACGGTGCTGGAGGCGTGCGAGCGGGCGGAATGCCGCGTGGTGCTGCTGGAGGGATGGGGGTCGGTCGGTGGCCTGGCGATCCCGTCGTGGGCCCACGTGCAGCGCGAGGTGCCGCACGCCTGGCTGGTCCCGCGCTGCGCGGCGGTGGTGCACCACGGTGGCGCCGGCACCACCGGCGCCGGCGTGCGCAGCGGCGTGCCGTCGCTGGTGGTGCCGCTGGGTTTCGACCAGCAGTTCTGGGGCAGCCGCCTGCACGCCCTCGGTGTGTCCCCGCCACCCATCAAGCGTCGCGACCTCACCGTCGCCAACCTCGCTGCGGCGCTCCGCACCATGCGCACCGATGCCGCGATGCACTCCGCTGCGGCGTCACTCGGTGCCGCGGTGCAGGCGGAGGATGGCACTGGGCTCGCACTCGCGCGCATCGTCGCGCATGCGCGGAGCCGTGCGTAACGCGGGAGATCCTGAACTGCTTCAACGCAAAGACGCAAAGGGCGCCATGAGCACTACACCGATGCCAACCTCCGCGTCGCGCGGAGGTGCGGAAGTGCTTTGGGAACAGCAGCTGCGAAAGCAGTTCCCCAAGACAGCTTTGCTCCGAGACGCGAAGAGACCCGGCCGCGCGGCAGAACTCTTTGCGTCCTTTGCCCCCTTTGCGCCTTTGCGTCGGAGCCGTTCCAGCGATGCCTACGAGACGCCGAGCACCGTATGTCCGGCGGCCACGGCAGCGTCAGTGAGTGCCGCGACGAGCGCCGGACGGGCGGTGCCGAGTACCTGGGGGGACTCGAGCACGCTCTCGACCACGATGCGCGCGCGGCCGTCGACGACGGCGTTGAGCCTGGCCTTCGCCGACTGCACCCCGTCCACACTCCGCGCGGCTTCCTCGCACCGCGACGCCAGGGCCAGCAGCGCCGCGCCGGACTGGCCGTTGGCGGGGACGCCGACGGTCAGGGGCAGCATCCGCACGCGGGTGCGTGAGTTGTTGGTGAGCCGCGTGCGCATCACCTCGGCGTTCGCGATGCTCACTTCCTCGCCGCTGCCGAGGCGGAGGCGGGTGGTCTTGAGGCCCACGTTCTCGACCTTGCCCGTGATGTCACCCACGACGATCTCGTCGCCCACGGTGAAGGGCTTGTCGAAGGCGATGGCGAGGGCGGCGAGCAGGTCGCCGAGGATGTTCTGGACTGCGAGCGCGACCGCGATGCCCGTGATGCCGAGTCCCGTGACCAGCGCGGTGACATTCACGCCGAAGTTGTCGAGCGCGAGCACCATCACGATCACGAACACCGCGCCGCGGATCAGCACGCCGACGACCGCCAGCGAGGCGCGGCCGCTCTGCTGGCCGTTGGTGGAGCGCGACCAGTGGCCCAGCCAGAAGTCCACCGAGGCGTTCGCCCAGCGCAGGAGCTGCAGGCAGAACGCCGCCACCGCGAAGATGCGCAGCCAGGACGGCATCGCGTCGCCGGCCACGATCGCGTAGCCCGCGACCGCGATGCCCATCGCCAGCATATAGATGCGCGAGGTGCGCTGGGCGAGCAGCAGCAGCAGGTCGTCGGCCCACGTCTCCGTGCTGGCGGCGTTCCGCAGCCGCCGCACCAGCAGCTCGCGCAGGCCCCAGAGCACGGCCACCACCGCGGCGCCGATGCCGGCGCCAGTGAGCCACTGCAGGTACGAGATGCCGAGCACGGAATGGTCGCGCAGGTAGTTCATGGACATCCGGAGCGGAAGTTCTGTCGTATTGCCTCGCGGGAACCATCGCGCGGCCTCGTGGCTACAGGCGGTGTCGGCCCTGTCCCCAAACCTATCTTCCCCCTCATGCGATTCCCGTTCCCCGGCGTCCGTGCTGCAGCGCTGCTGGTGCCGGCGCTTGCGGCGTCCTCCGGCGTGTCGGCCCAGGGCCGGCCGGACACGCCGCCCGACAGCGCAGCCTGCGTGCGGCACCCCGCCGCGGCCGGCTGTCGCGGCACACGCGACTCCGCGGCGGCCCGACTCTCGGTGATCAGCGTGGTGGCCGACCGGCCGCGGAAGCTGCTCGACACCCGCACCGCCACCGTTGGCGGCACGGTGGAGCGGAAGGAACTGAACGCACTCCCGACCGATGCGCGTGATCCCATCTCGCTGGCCTACGCCCTGCCCAACGTGGCGCAGGCGACCGGCTTCTTCGGTGACGCACCGCGGCTGACCATCAACGGCAGCAACGCACTCTACACCTCGTACACCATCGACGGGCTGGAGAACAACGAGGGGTTCCTCGGCGGCACGCGCGTGGAGCTGCCGCTCTCGGCGCTGGAGCGGCTGAGCGTGGCCGCGAACACCTACGGCAGTGACATCGGCCGGAGCAGCAACGGCGTGGTGCAGTTCGAGACGCGGGCGGGCAAGGCCACATGGGGTGGCGAGGCCTTCGTGTACAACCGTCCTGGCGTCCCGTTCGATGCGCGGGCGAAGATCGTGCCCGGCGGTAACACCGATGCTGTCAACCGGGCGCAGGATGGCTTCCGGCGCACGCAGGCCGGTGTGGCCGGCGGCGGGCCGCTGGTGAAGGACCGCACGTTCGTCTTCGGTGCCGTGGAATACACCAACGAGAACGAGGACCGCATTGCCAGCACCACCAGCGTGCCGTTCGTGGGCCGCGAGCTGCGCCAGGTGTGGAAGGCGTTCGGGCGCCTCGACCAGGGCCTTGGCACTGCCGGCAGCCTCACCGCGCGCCTCGCGCTCACCAGCACCGATCGCGCGGGCCAGGGCAGCGGCATCGTGGCACCGGAGGCCGACACGCGCACGCAGCGCATCGGGTCCCTGGCCAGCGTCACGCACCGCGCCGCGCTGGCGGGCGGGCGCGCCAGCCAGGTGACCTCGCTGCAGCTCGGCACCTTCCGGTGGAACTTCCCACCCACCCGCAGCAGCTTCAGCATCCCGCAGGTCACAATCGTCGCCGCCGATCCCTCGCGACCCGGCAACACCATCACGCAGGCGGTGGTGGGGAGCAGCAACTTCGTCTTCGACGAGTCCGAGCGGCAGTTCCAGTTCCGCACCGAGCACCGTCGCGAGCTGGGCACGCGCCACACGCTCGGCATCGGAACCGACCTGGCGCGCAGCGCCTTCCGGCTCACGGGCTCGAACACGAACCCGATCGGCAGCTACACCGTGCTGAACGAGGGCAACATCACGCCGTCGGGCGGTGGGTTCTACCGCTTCGCCGACATCCCGCAGGACGTGACGGTGCTGCGCTACAGCATCGATGCGCGGCAGAAGCAGGTGAACCTCACGCAGCTGCTGGCCAGTGCGTGGGTGGAGCACCGCTGGCAGCCGTCGACGTCGGTGACCGTGAACACGGGCCTGCGCTGGGACTACGACGACCTGACCTCGCGCGGCGAGAGCACGCCGGACCTGGACAACGTGCAGCCGCGCGCCTCGGTGAACTGGACGCCCACCGACCGTGCCGTGCTCCGCGCCGGTGCCGGCCGCTACACGGGCAGGTTCCCGTACGCCATCTACTCCGACGCCGTGCAGTTCGGGGCCGAGGGCAACGCCACCATCACGCTCGATGGCGCCGCCGCACCCGCGTTCCTGCGCGGCCCCAGCGGGCCGACGCTCGCCTCGCAGGTGAGCACCTTCCCCCCGCGCGAGATCCGTCGCCTCTTCGCCCTCGGCCTCGAGCAGCCCTACAGCGACCAGCTCAGCCTCGGGTTCCAGTACCAGTTCACGACCGCACTCGGCGTGACCCTCGACGCCGTCGCGACGCAGACGAACAACCTGCCGCTGTCGTACGACCTGAATGCCAACACGCGTGGCATCGGACCCGCCGACGTGACGACGGTGCCGGTGTCGGTGGGTGACGCGTTCCGCCCGGTGGCGCCGGTCACGGGGAGCTACCGCCGCCTCACGACGTCGGCGTCGCTGGGCGAGGCGAACTACCTCGGCCTCACCACCGCGCTCCGCTGGCAGCCCGAACGCACCATCCTCCTCGATGCGACGTACACCGTGAGCCGGGCACGGAACAACACCGAGGACATCAACTTCAACGCCACGCAGGGCAACGACTTCGAGGCGGAGTGGGCGGACGCGGTGAACGACCGTCGCCACAAGCTGTCGGTGCGCGCGGTGTACACCGGCGTGCGGCACCTGTCGCTGAGCACCGTGTTCGACGTGCAGTCGGGCACGCCGATCAACCGCATCGCCGGATTCTGCGGCGCCGCCTACTGCGACCTCGACGGCTCGGGCGACACCTTCGGCAACGGGTTCCTCGGCAACCAGGATCGCTTCTTCGGCGTGCCGCGCAACGGTGAGCGGCTGCCGGCGGCCACGCTGGTGAACCTCGGCGCCGGCTACACGGTCCGCCGCATCGAGCTGCGGGCGGATGTGTTCAACGCCCTCAACACCCGCAACGTGAGCGGCTATGCCAACGGTCTGCCCGGCGGTGGCGCGCGCACCCAGGTCGGCCGCCCGGGCGAATCGATCGTCTACCCGAGTGCGGCACCGGCGCGGCAGGTGCAGTTCTCGGCGCACTATAGCTTCTAGGGCATGCGCATTCCGGTCGTCCGCACGCTGCTGAGCACGACGCTGGCCCTCGGTGCGCTCATTGCGTGCGCGACGCCGGCGCCGCCAGCGAACGCCGCCACCCTGGCCGCGATGCCGTGGGACAGCGTGCTGGCGCGGGCCCGCGGGCAGGCCGTGGTGTGGCGCATGTGGCGCGGGGATCCGTCGATCAACGCGTTCATCGACGGCTGGGTCGCCCCCCGTGTGCTGGAGCGCTACGGCGTGACGCTGCGCGCCGTGAACGGGCAGGGGAACGAGCTGGTGGACCAGCTCACGGTGGAGCAGGAGGCAGGGGCGAAGGACGGCACTGCCAGCCTGCTGTGGATCAACGGCGAGACGTTCGGCGCGCTGCGCCAGCGCGGGCTGCTGGCGGGGCCGTGGAGTCATGTGCTGCCATCGGCGGCGATGGTGGACAGCGCATCGCCGATCATCACCCGCGACTTCGAGCAGGACCCCGCCGGCTACGAGTCGCCGTGGGGCACCGTGCAGCAGGCGCTGATCTACGACGCCACTCGCACCCCCAACCCGCCCCGCAGCCTCGCCGAGCTGTCGCAGTGGGCACGCGCGCACCCCGGGCGGTTCACGTACGACCAGAGCTTCGCCGGGATGACGCTGCTCAAGGGGTGGTTCTACGCACTCAACGGCGGCGTGGCCACGTACCAGGGGCGCTTCGACTCCACGAAGTATGGCGCGGGCCGTGACCGCCTGTTCGCGTTCCTCGACTCGCTGAAGCCGTTCCTCTGGCGCCAGGGCACGCAGTATCCCGCCGACGTGGCCGCGATGCACCGGCTGTTCGCGAACGGCGAGATCGACTTCAGCCTCTCGAACAACCAGAACGAGGCGGTGACCAAGGCGCTGCAGGGCATCATCCCGGCCACCAGCCGCGCCCTCGTGTTGCGCGACGGCACCATCGCCAACGCGCACTACCTCGGCATTCCCTTCAACGCCCCGAGTGCTGCGGGGGCGATGGTGGTGGCGAACTTCCTGCTGTCACCCGAGGCGCAGCTGGAGAAGCAGCGGCCGCAGGTGTGGGCGGATGGCACGGTGCTGCGGATCGCGACGCTGCCGGCTGAGTGGCGGGCGCGGTTCGACTCGGTGGTGAACGACCCGCGCCTCGTGCCCGCCGACACGCTGCGCCTGTACGCCCGCCCCGAGGTGTCGCCGCGGTACCACGAGCGGCTGCAGGCCGACTGGCGCCGGATGATCCGCTGAGCGGCGTGACCCGGGCCACGTTGCGCCGGCGCGGCGTGGTGGCCACTCTCCGACCGTGAACGCCGCACACACCTCCGCACGCGCCCGGCTCCTGCCGCTGCTGATGGCCGGCACGCTGCTGGGCGTGCCGATCGCCGTGGGCGTGGGGTACCTCGTGGCAGGAGCGCTGGGTGTCGTGGGCAATGCCACACCCGGTGCGATGGGGCGGGTGCTGGCGGACGGTGCCGTGCTGCGATCGGCGCTGCTCTCGCTCTGGATCGCGGTGGTGGGCACTGCGTTGGCGACGGTGGGTGCGCTGTGCGTCGCGCTGCTCTTCGATGGCAACCGCATCGTCGATCGCATCGCGAAGCGCGTCGCCGTGCTGCCGCTGCCGGTGCCCACGGTGGCGGCCGCGGTGGCGGTACTGCTGCTGCTCTCGCAGGCGGGGTGGCTCTCGCGTGTCGCGACGCGGCTGCACCTCGTCGCGGGGCCGGCGGGCTTTCCGGCGCTGGTCTACGACCCGTTCGCCATCGGCGTGATCACCGCCGTGGTCTGGAAGGAGATGCCGTTCCTGCTGCTGCTGGCGCTGTCGCTGCAGTCGTTGCGCGGCCGCGCCCTCACCGATGCCGCACGCACGCTGGGCGCGTCGCGCTGGCAGGCCGTGCGACGTGTGACGCTGCCGGTGCTGGTCTGCGGGATGTCGCCCAGCATCGTGGCCGTGTTCGTCTTCGTGCTTGGCTCGCTGGAGCTGCCGATGGTGCTGGCGCCCAGTTCACCGCAGGCGCTGCCGATGCTGATCCAGGAGCGGCGGCAGGCGCTGGATGCGGCGTCGCACGGCGAGGCGTACGTGATCGCGCTGCTGGCGACAGTGCTGGCGCTGCTGGCGGCCGTGGCGCACGAACGGCTGCGGGATGATGCCGCATGAGTGCCCGCACGTCGCTGGTGCGCACACTGTCACTCGTCGCGCTTCTGCTGTTCGTGACGGCGCCGCTGCTGCTGCTGGTCGTGACGTCGCTGGCGCGCGGGTGGTTTGCGCCGGCGTTGCTGCCGGATCACATCGATGGCAGCGCGTGGCGCGACCTCGTCACCGACGCCGCACGACGCGAGGCGCTGGTGAACAGTCTCGTGCTCGGCATCATGACGGCGATCGTGGCCACGGCACTCGCACTGCCGCTGGGTCGCGCGGCGGCGCGCAGCACGCGTGCGGTGCGACGCAGCGTGGCGCTGCTCGCCTTCGCCGCCGTCGCGCTGCCGCCGGTGGCACTGGGCGTGGGGCTGCAGCTCACCGTACTCACGCTCGGGCTCGGCGGCACGCTCGCCGGTGTGTTCCTCGCGCACCTCGTTCCCACGCTTGGCTATCTCACGCTGGTGTTCCTGGGCGTCTTCGCGCAGTGGGATGGGCGGATGGACGAGGCGGCGGCCACGCTTGGCGCGGACGTGCGCACCCGGTGGCGGCTGGTGCTGCTGCCGCTGTTGCGTCGCCCGATCGCCGATGCACTGGCGCTCGGCTTCCTGGTGAGCTGGGCGCAGGTGGCGCTGACGCTGCTGGTGGGTGGCGGGGCGGTGCGCACGCTGCCGCTGGATGTGCTGGCGATGCTGCAGAGTGGGCAGGACCAGCGCGCGGCGGCGGGGGCGCTGGCGCTGGCGATGCCGGCGCTGCTGGTGCTTGGCCTCTCGCGCGCGGCGGCACGCAACACCGCGGCGGTGGCCGCGTGACGGCGGCGCTGGAGGTGCGCGACCTGTGGGTGTTGTTCGGCGGTGACGAGCGCCCCGGTGCGACGGAGCGACGGAACTTCACGGCGGATGGCCCGATGCCCCCCGTGCCGGACGGCTATCGCGTCGGGCTGGCCGGCGTGGAGCTCGCGGTGCAGCCGGGTGAGTGTCTGGCCGTGCTCGGCGGCTCCGGCGCCGGCAAGTCGTCGCTGCTGCGCACGATTGCGGGATTGCAGCCGGCGGCGCGCGGGTCGATCCGTGTCGGCGCGCGGGAAATCAGTGCACTGTCACCGGATTTGCGGGGCGTCGTGTACCTGCACCAGGAGCCGGTGCTGTTTCCACACCTGTCGGTGCTGGCGAACGTGATGTTCCCGATGCTGATCCGGGGTGTGGCCAGGCTCGACGCCGAGCGCCGGGCGGTGGGGATGCTGGATCGGCTGCGGGTGCTGGGCGTGATGGGGAACGCGCCCGATGCCCTCAGCGGCGGACAGCGGCACCGGGTGGCGCTGGCGCGCGCCCTGTGTGCCGATCCGGCTGTCTTGCTGCTGGACGAGCCGCTGTCGTCGCTGGATCCCTCGGTACGGCGCGAGGTGCGCGCGGCGTTGCTCACGGCGCGGGAGGCGAGCGGGGCAGCGGTGATCCTCGTGACGCACGACCTGGACGACGCGATGGCCGTCGGCACGCACATCGCCGCCATTGACGAATGGCACAGACTCACCGCGCCGCTGGTGCCGGCCGTGCTGCTCGATGCGCCGCCATCGCTGCACGTGGCGCAGCTGCTCGGGGTGTACGCCGAGCTGCCGGGGGTGGTGGTGCCGTCGGAGTCGGGGGCACGATTCGAGTGGATCGGCGGTTCCGTGGCGGTGCCAGCGTGCGCGGCAGGTGCTGCGACGGCGTGCCTCCGCGCACACGACGTGGACGTGTTGCCGATGGACGCTGGTGACGAGCGGCATGCAGTGCGCGTGCTCGAGCGCCGCGACATGGCACACGAGTCGCAGCTGATCGTGGGCGTGGATGACGAACCCGGGTCCTCGACGCCGGTCACGCTCCGGGTACCGATGGTGACCGTGGCGCGGCCTGGTGATCGCGTACGCGTGCTGCTCCGCAGCCCGCGCGTCTTCCCGAGGGGCGGCTGACCGATGTTCGATCACCTGCTCCGCGGCCTGAAGGACCGCCTGCTGGCGCCGCTGGCCACCCTGTTGCGCGGTGTGCCGCCGAACCTGTTGTCTGTGCTGGCGCTGGTGGTGGGGTTGGCGGCGGCCTGGGCGGCGTTGCGTGCGGCGTGGGGTGCCGGCCTGGTGCTCTGGCTGGTGAACCGCGTGTTGGACGGACTGGACGGCACCGTGGCCCGGCTGGCGGGCCGGCAGACCGACTTCGGCGGCTACGTCGACATCATGCTGGACTTCGTGGTCTACGCCGCCGTGCCGCTGGGACTGGCCCTCGGCGCCGGCGGCGGTGACGTGCTGCTGGCCGCGGCGGTGCTGGAGGCGGCCTTCTTCGTGAACGCAGCGAGCTGGATGTACCTCTCGGCCGTGCTGGAGAAGCGCGCATCCGGTGCGGCGTCCACCGGCGAACTCACCACGGTGACCATGCCGCCGGCCCTCGTGGCCGGGTTCGAAACCGTGGTGTTCTTCGCGCTGTTCTTCCTGATGCCCCACCGGCTGGTGCTCCTGTTCGGCCTCATGGCCGGCCTGGTGGGCGTGAACATCGTCCAGCGGCTCCTCTGGGCGCGCCGGGTGTTGTAGCCTTGGGACCGCGTGGCGGTTGCCGCACGGTCCGGTCATGAATCCCTCGTCACGTCGCCTCTCATGCTGATCCGCCGCAACCGCATCGACCCGCCATCGTCCGAGATCACGCCGGAAGCCGATTATCTCGATCGCCGGGCCTTCCTCGGGATGGTGGGCGGGATGGGCGCCATCACGGCCACCGGTGCGCTGACCGAGGCGGTGCTCGGCGCGTTCAATCCTGCCGGTGCGCAGCAGGGGGAGGCGGTGACCGACGAGGACAAGGTCACCAGCTACAACAACTACTACGAGTTCGGGACCGACAAGGAGGATCCGAAGGCGAACTCGCAGCAGTTCCGTGCCCGTCCGTGGTCGGTGAAGATCGAGGGGATGGCGCGGAAGACCGGCGACATGCCGCTCGACAGCTTCCTCGCGCCAAGCCGCGTGGAGGATCGCACCTATCGCTTCCGCTGCGTGGAGGCGTGGAGCGCGGTGATCCCGTGGCGCGGCATCCCGCTGGCCGACGTGATCCGCCGCGCCGAGCCACTGCCGTCGGCGCGGTACGTGGAGATGACGACGCTGTACGATCCCGCGCGGATGCCCGGGCAGCGGCGCGCCACCATCGCGTGGCCGTACCTCGAGGGGTTGCGGCTGGACGAGGCGATGCACCCGCTGGCATTCCTGGCCACGGGGATGTACGGCAAGACGCTGCCGAACCAGAACGGTGCCCCGCTGCGGCTGGTGGTGCCGTGGAAGTACGGCTTCAAGAACATCAAGGCGATCGTGAAGCTGAAGTTCACCGACGTGCAGCCCACCAGCACCTGGATGCGTGCGGCGTCGGACGAGTATGGCTTCTACGCCAACGTGAACCCGACGGTGGATCACCCGCGCTGGAGCCAGGCGCGCGAGCGGAAGCTCGGCGACATCCTCCGCCGTCCGACGCTGATGTTCAACGGCTATGCGGAGCAGGTGGCGTCGCTGTACAGCGGGATGGACCTCCGTCGCAATTTCTGAGCGTGCGGGCGTGAGCACCGGCGGCGGGGCCGTTCCGCGCGCGCGGCCGCGCGGGCCGCGCGTGGCGCGCGCACTCAAGCCGCTGGTGTTCCTGGTGCTGCTGTCACCGGCCCTCTGGCTCACGTACGCGCTGCTCACCGACCGTCTCGAGGGCGACGTGGTGAAGCTCCTCGAGGTCGGCACCGGCACGGTGGCGCTGCGCTGCCTGGCGGCAACGCTCGCCATCACGCCGCTGCGGCAGCTCACCGGCTGGGCGTGGCTGTCGACCTACCGCCGCATGCTGGGGCTCTTCGTGTTCTTCTACGCGACGGTGCACATGGCGGTGTACTTCGGCCTGGACCTGGAGCTGCGGTTCGCCGAGATATGGACGAGCATCGTGAAGCGGCCGTACATCACGGTGGGGATGGTGAGCTGGCTGATTCTGGTGCCGCTGGCGATCACCTCGCCGGCCGCGGTCTCGAAGTGGATGGGTGGCGTGCCGTGGCGGCGGCTGCATCGCCTCACGTACGTCGTGGCCGTGACCGCCACCACGCACTACCTGTGGGCGGTGAAGAAGGACACGCTGTGGCCGGTGCTGTATTTCGTGCTCTTCGGCGCCCTGCTGGGCTTCCGGGTGGTGCGGGCGCGCCAGCGTGTCGCGAGGCCGGCTCCCGCATCCTGAGGCGGGCTGGGCGGCAGCGGTGCTGCGTCCGCGCACGGAATCGGTGTGGCGTGTGCACGGCACCACGCGCGCACGCCACAGACGCTCCAGCCCGCTATCAAACGACATTCTCATCCGTTGAGAGTGAGACGTTCCGCCGGAACGGGCGTTTCTCCTGCTGTGCGGCAGCCGGGGCTCGCGTCGCGCCGACGCGGCGCGCGGCCGGGCCTGCCAGCAGCGCGCGGGGCACGGGTGATGCGTGCGTCAATGCGCCGCGCCCCGGGTGTGGACGCGCGACGTTACGGCAGTGGTCGGTGGCGGGAAGGCGTCCTCCGGACGAATTCGCCGCGACCGTTGGTTCGGCGGTCCCGTGAACGAGGATGGCGCGAATGCCCGAGGAGCGCGTGGAGTCGCACGAGGCGGCGGGACCGCAGACCCTCTCCGCGACCAGCGTGGTGCTGGTGGTGGGAGTGCGCCTGTATCGCGAGGGGCTGGCGGTGGAACTGGGCCGCGATCCACGCCTGGACGTGGTGGGACAGTGCGGCACGCCGGCCGAGGCGCTGGCCATCGTCGGTGCGACCCCGCCGGACGTGATCCTGGTGGACATCCGCACGCCACAGGCGTTCACGCTCCTGCGGCTGCTGCGTGAGCAATCCGCGCCGGTGCGCGTGGTCGCCTTCGCGGTGGCCGAGGACGAGGACGACATCGAGCGGTGCGCCGAGGCGGGTGTGGCGGGGTTCGTGACACAGGATGTCTCGATCGACGACATCGCGAACGCCGTGATCGCCGCCCGCTGCGGGGAACTGAACTGCTCCCCGCGCAGCGCCGCGCTGCTGCTGCGGCGACTCGCAACGCTGGCGTCGAGGGTGTCGGCGTCGCGCGCCCCGGGGGATGTGCTGTCGCAGCTCACGGCGCGTGAGCGCGAGATCCTCGCGTTGCTGGCGACGGGGTGCTCGAACAAGGCTATCGCCGGCGAGCTGCACATCGAGACGACGACCGTCAAGAACCACGTGCACCGGATCCTCGAGAAGATCGGTGCGCGCACCCGCATCGAGGCCGCGGCCCGCGTGCGCGGGATGGAGCGGCTGCCGCACCTGAACCGGCGGGTGAGCGACCGGTAGCGAAGGACGACGCAGCAGCGCTTCCACGGCGGCGGACCCCCGGGTCCGCCGCCGTTTCGTTGCGCCATGCGTCCGGAGGTACAGTCCCGGATCCGGATCCGATGGTCCGGGTCGCGGACCGGGGTCGCGCTCCCGGATCGCGGTGGGCCCGAAATGGGATCGTGCGCTTCATGGGCAGGCGCCGCGGGCACGGGCAGTGTGTGGCATGTCCATCACCTGCCGCTCGTGACACGGAAACGGATCGCCATGGTTGCGCTCCCCGCACTCATGGAAGACCTCGTCCGCCGCGCCTGCGCGTCCGATGCCTCGGTGGAGGTCATCGAGCCGTCGGTGGCCACGGTGGACGAGTTCCTGCGGCAGCCGGCCCTGTGCGACGTGGACGTGATCATCACCGCCGGCACCCGCGCCGCGGCGCGCCGGACGCCGCGTGCGCTCCTGCTGGGCCGGCCCACGGCCCGCGTGCTGCTGATCGAGCAGGACGCGGGCGAAGGGGTGCTCGTCGAGCTGCGCCCGGCGCGCACCACACTCGGCTTGGTGAGCCCGCCGGAACTGCTCCGGGCCATCGCCGGTGACGAGGCGCACCGCAGTGCGTGGCGCGCGCTCGATGCGTCCCAGGCGGCGGGCTGAGATGCACACCGCGCTCCGGGCCACCAGCCGCACGCTGCAGGCGTACTTCCAGCGCGGCATCAACGCCGATCCGGACCTGCAGCTGCTCTTCGACGCGCTGCTGGGCGGCACCATGACCATCTCGCTCAACACGCCGCAGGAGATGCGGACGCACAACCTGCAGGGTCTCTCGCTCTGGCTCTATCGCGTGGAGCGCGACGACCAGCGCCTGAACGCCCCGCCCACGCGGCCCACGCCGGGCCAGCTCCTGCGCGCGCCGCTGCCGATGCGGCTGCACTACCTCGTCACGCCCTTCGTCGCCATCGACCCGGCCAACCCGCAGTCGAGCCCCGCCCGCGAGCAGGAGCTGCTGGGCAAGGTGCTGCAGCTCGTCCACCAGGCACCGATCATCCGCGGCGCCGACCTGGCCGACACGCTCACCGGTGGCGAAGGCCAGCTCGCGGTGCGCCTCGAGACCCTCTCGCTGGAGGAGATCACGCGGGTCTGGGCGGCGCTGCAGGCACCCTACCAACTCTCGGCGTCGTTCGAGGTGACCCTCGCGCTGATCATGCCGCAGTCCGAGCCGGTGCTGGCGTCGCCGGTGCAGGTGGTGCAGACGGAGTACGTGGTGATGGTCGGGGCCAACGCACCGTGAGCGCCGAGACCCGCTACAGCGTCACGGTCGGCGGCCGCGTGCAGCTCGTCGCGCCGGATGACCCGATTCCCGGCGGGATGCGCACCGGGGCGCTGGTGCGCGCCAGGCTGCTGGACGAGCTGACGCTGCAGCCGGTCACGGCACCGGTGGTGATCACGCCCTTCGGCGCCGCGTTCGACTCGCCGCAGGCCCGTGCGTCGGTGAACCCGCGCGCCGCCACGGGCGGACTGGTGGGCCTCGTCGGCACGGCGTCACGCGCCTTCCCGTCACTCGACGTGGTGGCCTACGACGTCGGCCTGCGCGTCGCGACCGACGGCTACCTGCCGGTGGCCGTCTCGCAGCCGCTCGGCCCGCAGCCGCTCTTCCCGCAGCAGTTCACCGCCGCGGTGCTGCCCGACCTGCTGCTGCACCGGGCACCGGTGATCCTCACCGGCCGCACGGTGCTGCAGGGCATCGGCACCACGACCGCCCTGCCCGGCGCCGTGGTGCAGGTGACGGGGCTCTGGCGCGTGGCGCCGACGGTGGTGCTGGCGCCGCCCGCATCGCCGCCGGACCTGGTTGCCATCCACCCGCCGCTCTACGCGGTGGCACCCGCCGCCACGACGGTGATCCGCATGGTCACGCCGGCGCCGGATCTCGCGAACCCCAAGCGCCTGGTGCGCGCGGTGGCAGCGGGTGCGCGCGAGGTGGTGCTCTCGAACCGGGTGGCGATCGCCGCCGGCCAGGTGCTCGAGGTGAACGCCGCCGACGTCACGCGCGCGGAGTCGGTTGTGGTCGCGTCAGTGGTGGGAGCGGTGTCGCCGGCGGGTGAGGCGGTGGTCACGCTCGAACATCCGCTGGCGAACGGCCATCCCGCAGGCGCCGTCGCGCGCCGCGTCGACCTGCTTGCCCCGGGCCCGAACGAGACGCTGGCCATGGATGCGATCGGTGGCGACGTGACGCTGCTCGTCACCACCGCCGCGGCGTTCGCGGCCGGCACCGTGGAGATCACGGCGGGCGCCGGCGTGCCGCAATACCACCGGGTGTCGCGCTACGCCGTCACCAGCGACGCGGACGGCTACTGGGCGCTGCCGCCGCTCTCGCGGGTGGCGGTGGTGGAAGTCCGGGCCACGCACGGCGCGCATCCCACCGTCACGCGCCTCGTCGCGCCGGAATACCCGCGGCGCGAGCAACGCGCCGACTTCGTGTTCAGCTAGCCCGCACCACCCGCACCGCCCACGCACGACCCGCACGCGCCGTTGCACACATCGCCGCCAGTCTCCCGCAAGGCCGCACGATCTTCAGGAGGAGTGAGATGCCCGAGTACCTGTCGCCCGCTGTCTACGTCGAGGAAGTCGACACGGGATCGAAGCCGATCGAAGGCGTGAGCACGAGCACCGCCGGCATGGTCGGGGTGACCGAACGCGGGCCGGTGAACGTGCCGATCCTGGTCACCAGCATGGGAGAGTTCACGCGCTGGTTCGGGGAACCGCTCGGCGACGTGGAGTTCCGCAACGCGAACGGCTTCCACTGCTACCTGCCGCACGCGGTGCAGGGCTTCTTCACCAACGGCGGCAAGCGGGTGTACGTCACGCGGGTGCTGCGCGACGATGCGCGTGCCTCGGTGGCGGCGCTCTTCGACCGTGGCGGACCCGCCTCGGTGGCCTCGCGGCTCCTGCGCTCGACGCGGGCCGGCACGGGCACGCTGGTCAACCAGCCGCTGGTGTCGATCCTGGCGCCGGCCGCCCTGGCCGCGGGTGACGCGATCCGCATCGGCAACGGCAGCCAGAGCGAGTACCGCACGCTGGCGGCGAATCCGGTGGCGAGCACGCATGTCGCGCTCTCGTTCCCGCTGGCGCATGCCCACGACGCGGGGACGCCGATCACCGACGTCGCGCGCCTGCTGCTGGCACCGTTCACCGCTCCCTGCACCCTGGCGGCGGCGACGCCGGCCGGCACGGCGACGGTCACGCTCACGGAGGGTGTGGCGGGTGAGGCGGCGTTCCTGGCCGCCGGCCAGGTCCTCGAGTTCGGTGCTGCGGCCGACGCCGAGCACCGGCGCATCGAGCGGCTGAGTGGCGCGGGCGCCTCACGCACCGTGGTGCTGGATGCGCCGCTGGTGCTGGCCCATGCCGCGGCGACAGCGGTGACACCGCTGAACGTGGCCGGCGGTGCGGCGACGACGCTGCTGGCGGCCGCCAATGCCCGGGACAGCGTGATCTTCGGCGATGCGATCGGCGCCGACTTCACGCTCACCGCCAACCTGGTGGTGTTCGAGGCGGGCACGGCCCAGGTGGAGGTGCGGCGGATCGCCGACCTGCACCAGCTCGCGCTGCTGCGCAGCACGTACGACGCGTACCCGCGCGGCTCGACGGTCTCCGAGGTCACCGTCACCGACGACCGGCGCACGCTCACCGCCGCCTCGGTGGTGGACACGATCACGATCGACGATGTCGCCGGCCTGGAGCCGGGGCAGCGCCTGCGCGTGGATCCCGGCGGGGCGCCGGAGGTGCGGACGATCCGTTCCGTCGACACCACCGCGCTGACCGTGACCTTCACGGTGGCGTTGGCGGGCCCGCACGGGGCGGGCCAGTTCGTGGAGGTGCTGCCGACCACGCTCACCGCAGCGACGGCGGTGGCCGACGTGAGCATCCCGCTGGCGTCGCGGCTGGGGCTCGGCGTCGGCGACGTGCTGCGCATCGGCGTGGCGCCTGACGCGGAGTTCGCGACGGTCGCCGCCCTCACCGGCGACCCGGCTGCGCCGCCGAATGCGGGGGCCATCGTGCTGGCGGGCCCGCTGGCGATCGCCCACGCGAATGGTGCCACGGTGCAGCGGGTCCGGGTCGGTCCCGCGGCGGTGGTGCGCCAACCGGCCTCGCTGGTGCTGGACGCGGCCGCCGACAGCGACGTGCTGGTGGTGAGCGAGAACTTCGGCTTCGCACTCGGCGACATGGTCGAGGTGACGACACCGTCGGGGCTCCGCTGGCTGCACGCGCTGTCGGCGGCGGCGGCGGCAGTGGTGCCGATGGAGGTGGAGCTGGATGCGCCGCTCGATCGCAGCCATGAGCTGGGGGCCGAGATCGCGCAGCGGACGGCGATGATCGGCATCTCGGCGATCGATGCGGGGCGCTGGGGTGACCGCCTGCGGATCTCGGTGGAGGACGAGGCGAACGGCCTCGTGTCGGGTGCGACGCTGGCGATCGTGAACAGCCCGACCGACATCCGGCTCTCGTCGCCGACCGGCGTGGAGCCGGGCACGGTGCTGGAGCTGATCGCGCCGGCGGGGGACGACACGGTGATCGGCGGGTTGCTGAAGGTGGCCGCCATCAACCGCTCCAACAACCGCATCACGCTGGCCGCGCCACTGAGTGCCGCGCAGAACACGGCGTACACCAATGCGCTCGGGCTGGGCCAGCAGCTGCGGGTGCGGTCGCGCGAGTTCCGGCTCTCGGTGCTGCTGATGCGGCGCCCCGACCCGATGGTGCCGTCGCGCGACGACTCGGCGGTGGACCGCGAGGTGTTCGCGAACCTCTCGATGGACCCGCGGCACTCGCGCTACTTCCTGTCGCTGATCGGTGACGTCGCTGGTGTGCCGCGGTTGAGCGACGGGCGTCCCGACGGCGGCTCGTGGTACGTGCGTGCCGAGGACCTGGCGGCGAACGCGGCGGCGCGCGAGGCGGTGCGCCTGGGCCCCGAGACGCTGGTGGACCGGTTGCCGAGCGGCATGCCCCGTGCGGCGCGCCACGCGCTGGCCGGCGGTGACGACTCGCTCGCGCTGCTGGACGACACGGTCTACATCGGCGTCGACGCCGTCGATCCCGGTGACCGGACCGGCTTGCAGGCGCTCAAGAACATCGAGGAAGTGAGCATCGTCGCGATTCCCGGCCGCACCGCCACCGCGCTGCAGGGGGCGCTGATCTCGCACTGCGAGGAGATGCGCTTCCGCTTCGCCGTGCTGGACTCGCAGCGGGCGCCGCTGGATGCGATCGCCGACGTGCGGGCGCAGCGCCAGCAGTTCGACACGAAGTACGCGGCGCTCTACTACCCGTGGCTGCTCATCCCGCAGCCCTTCCCGACCGTGCCCGGGCCGACGCTGCCGTACATGGTGCCGCCGGCCGGCCACATGGTGGGCGTGTACGCGCGCACCGACATCGAGCGCGGCGTGCACAAGGCGCCGGCGAACGAGGTGGTGCGCGGCATCGTGGGGCTGCAGCGCAGCCTGAGCAAGGGCGAGCACGACATCCTGAACCCGTACCCGGTGAACATCAACGTCATCCGCGACTTCCGCAGCAACAGCCGCGGGATCCGGGCATGGGGCGGGCGCGTGATCACGAGCGACAGCGACTGGAAGTACGTGAACGTGCGGCGCCTCATGATCTTCATCGAGCAGTCGGTGGAGCGCGGGCTGCAGTGGGTGGTGTTCGAGCCCAACGCCGAGCCGCTCTGGGCCCGCGTGGTGCGGACGATCTCGAACTTCCTGCGCACCGTGTGGCGCAACGGCGCCCTCGAGGGCACCAAGGTGGAGGAGGCGTTCTTCGTGCGCTGCGACCGCAGCACGATGACGCAGGCCGAGATCGACAACGGGCAGCTCATCTGCCTGGTGGGCATCGCGCCGGTGAAGCCGGCGGAGTTCGTGATCGTGCGCATCGGGCTCTGGACCGCCCACACCAGCGACTGACATGCCGCGCCGCTGACCCGCGCCGCGCGTTCCCCACGTCACCCCCTGTCCCGTCGAGAGAGCCATGGGCACCTCCGTCCGTCCCGACCCGTTCCGCAGCTTCAACTTCAAGATCGAGTTCGACGGGCTCCCCGTCGGCAGCTTCAGCGAGTGCAGCGGCCTCACCGCCGAGGGCGACGCGGTGGACTACCGCGAGGGCACCGACCTGCAGCTCTCGGTGCGCAAGCTGATCGGCATGCGCAAGTACACCAACATCGTCCTCAAGCGCGGCTACACCGTCAACGGTGAGCTGTGGGCGTGGTACAAGCTGATCGCCAACGGCGTGAACGAGCGGCGCGACGGCTCGATCATCCTGCAGGACGAGGAGCACAACGAGGTGATGCGCTGGAACGTGTCGAAGGCCTGGATCAACAAGATCGAGGGGCCGACGTTCAACGCCACCGCGAACGAGGTCGCGATCGAGTCGTGCGAGCTGGTGCACGAGGGGCTGGAGCTCGCGTGAGCCGGCCCCGCCGCACGTCCCACGCCGCGCGCTGACCGGCCATGGCGACGTACACCACTCCCGGCGTCTACTACGAGACGGTGGATGTCACCGACTCGCGGGTGGCCTCCGTGCGCACCGACGTGGCCGGCTTCGTGGGCATCGCCGAGCGCGGGCCGGTGGACACGCCGGTGCCGCTGGAGTCGTGGCGCCAGTTCCGCGCGCACTTCGGTGACGTGACCGGCAGCGGCTACCTGGCCTACACGGTGCGCGCCTTCTTCGAGAACGGCGGCGCGCGCTGCTGGGTGGTGCGGGTGGCGTCGCGCGATCCGCTGTCGGGGGTGGAACCGGCGGCGGTCACGCTCACCTCGCCGGTGGGCGCGCTCCCGGTGTGGCGCGTGCGCGCCTCGAGCCCTGGGGCGTGGGGCAACGCGCTCGCGATCCAGGTGACGGTGACGCACCGCGCGCAGACCACCGGCTCGCCGATCGGTGCCACGCCGACCGCGACGGCCGTGGCGTCCACCAGCGGGTTCGAGCGCGGGACGCTCGTGCGCCTGTCGCAGTCGGCCCTCGCGGCGCCGGTGTACCGCGTGGTGAACCGTGTGGACGCGGTGGAGCGCCAGCTGCACTGGGTGGCCGACCATCCGTCGCGCCGGCTGCCGTACGACGCGGCACTGTCGGGGCTCGATGCCACGCTGCCGGTGCTGATCGAGAGCGTCGAGCTCACCGTGGTGGTGAGCGAGGGCGGGACGGTGGTGGCGGTGCACGAGGCGCTGTCGCTGGTGCCGGAGCACCCGGCATACGGCCCGCGTCGCCTGTCGCCCCCGCGCGAGGCGCTTGCGGCCGGCGCGGCCCGCTCGACGGCCGTGGCGCCGTTCCGCATCGCGATCGACGAGCTGCGCGAGGCGTACGGCGCCGACCCGCTGGTGCCGCGCCCGCTGGTGCGGGCCGTGACGGCGTCCGACCTGCTCGAGGCCTCGCGCGTGACGCTCACGGGTGGCCGTGACGGGCTGCGACTGCTCACCGCCGGGGATTTCACCGGCGGCGACTGGGCGCCGGATGACTCCGACATGGTGCAGGCGGCGCGCCGGCGCGGGTTCCGCGCCCTGGCGCGCGTGGACGAGGTCGCGATGCTCGCGGTGCCCGACATCCACATCCATCCCATCGCGCCACCGCAGTTCGCACCGCTGCCGCCCTGCGTCCCGGATCCCTGCGCGATCGGCGCCACGCCGCCGGCGCCGGAGCCGCCACCGCCGGTGGTGCACGAAATCCCGCCGGTGTTCAGCGAGGCGGATGTGTTCCGCGTGCAGGCCGACCTGGTGGGCCACTGCGAGGTCATGCGCGACCGCGTGGCGTTGCTGGATCCCCCGTTCGACGCGGCGCACGGCACCACGCTGGGTGTCGCCGCGATCCGGAGCTGGCGCCAGCGCTTCGACTCGAACATGGCCGCGCTGCACCATCCGTGGGTGCGCGTGGTGGATCCGCTGCGGCTGCGTCGCGAGCCCACGCGGGCGATCCCGCCGTCCGGGCACGTGGCCGGCCAGGTCGCGCGCACCGACCGGGCGGTCGGCGTGCACAAGGCCCCCGCCAACGAGCCGCTGGCGTGGGCGCAGGACCTCACCGCGGCCATCGACGAGGAATCACACGGCCTGCTCAACACCCTCGGCATCAACGTGCTGCGGGCGCTGCCGGGGCGCGGCATCCGCATCCTTGGGGCACGGACGGTGAGCTCCGATCCCTCGTGGCGGTTCCTTCCGGTGCGCCGGCTGGTGCTGATGGTGATGAAGGCGCTGGACCTGGCCTCGCAGTGGGCTGTGTTCGAGCCGAACGACACCGGCACCCGCGAGCGGCTGCGGATGTCGATCCTCATCTACCTCGCGACCCTCTGGCAGCAGGGGCAGCTCGCCGGCGCATCGATGGAGGAGGCGTTCTTCGTGCGCTGCGACGAGACGAACAACTCCGCGGCCGACGTGGCGAACGGTCGGCTGCACGTGGACATCGGCATCGCGCCCGCGATCCCGTTCGAGTTCGTGGTGGTGCGCGTCTGGCGCTCCCGCAACGAGCTCGAGCTGGCCGAGTGGACGGTGCAGCGTGACGGGAGGGTGGCCTGATGGCGCTCCTCAGCACGGTGGGTGTGCGGTTCGACCCGTTGATGGCCTACAACTTCACCATCAACCTGATCGACACCTCCAGCACGATGGCCACCCTCAAGTCTGTGGCGATGTCGGCCATCACAGACACGCTGCTCGGTGGCTTCTCGGAGTGCTCGGGCCTCGACATGGCGCTCGAGGTGGAGGAGTACAAGGAGGGGGGCAACAACGGCGGGGTGCTGAAGTTCCCGACGCGCGTGACCTGGGCGCCGCTGGTGCTGAAGAGCGGGGTCGGTGCCGGGTCGAGCCTGTGGGACTGGCACTATGACTTCGCCATCGGCAAGGGGAAGCGGAAGGACGGCATCATCACGCTGCTGAACGACCTCCACCTGCCGTCGCACATCTGGCACTTCCGTCGCGGGCTGCCGACGAAGTACACCGGCCCGTCGCTGGTGGCGGGGCAGAACACGGTGGCGATCGAGGGCCTCGAGATCACGCACGAGGGGCTGTGGCAGGTGCCCTACGTCGGCTTCGGCGCAGCGGCGGCGTCCCTCGGCGTGTCGGCGGCCGTGGGCGGGGGGTTCTGAGCATGGACATCGAGATCGGCTCGATCGAGAGCACGGTGCGGGCGGTGGACGGGGCGGCGCTGGTGGACCCGCGCGTGCGCCGGCAGCTGCTCACCGAGTTCCTGGCCCAGGTGCGCGCCGCCGACGCGCATGCGAAGCGGGTGCAGGGCGAGCGCGACTTCACCGGCAGCCGCGCCAGCCGGGGGCCGGGCTGATGGAACAACTCGAGAAGGCGACGATCGTGGCGATGTGGAAGGACGAGATGGAGTTCATCCCGGTCCAGTTCAATCCCACGGAGTACACGCTCACCAAGGGCGCGCAGCTGGCCGAGATCGCGATCCCGGGGCTGGACACGCCGCTGGTGCAGTTCGTGCGCGGGCAGGCCGAGACGCTGTCGCTGGACCTGTTCTTCGACACCACCGACGATGGGATGGGCACCAATGCCACCAGCGTCACCACGCTCACGGACCAGATCTACCAGCTGGTGAAGATCGAACCCGACACGCATGCCCCGCCGGTGTGCGCCTTCCTGTGGCACAAGAAGTTCCCGGGGAGCGAGGTGTCGGAGAAGGTGGGCAACCAGCGCCGCACCGACTTCCAGTGCGTGGTGGAGAGCGTGAAGCAGCGGTTCACGCTGTTCAGCCCCGAGGGGGTGCCGCTGCGCGCGATCGTGACGGTGTCGCTGCGCGAGTACAAGACGCTGGACGAGCAGCTCAAGCAGCTGAACCTCAACTCGCCGGACAAGACGCAGAGCCACGTGGTGCAGCGCGGTGACACGCTCAGTGGCATCGCCGGCCGGCACTACCGCATGCCGCACCGCTGGCGCGAGGTGGCGCAGGCCAACGGCATCGCCGACCCGCGCCGGCTCGAGGTGGGTGCGTTCCTGCGCGTCCCGCCCCTGACCTGAGGCCTGCCGCGATGAACATCATGCCGCTGGTCGAGGAGTCCCGGCTCCAGGGTGGGTTCCGGGTGCCCCGCTTCGAGGTGAAGATCGAGGGTGTCGGCCTGCCGCGTGACGTGCTCCGCGACGTGTCCCAGCTCACCTACCATGACAGCACCGGTGAGATGGACGGGTTCGAGATGGTGGTGAACAACTGGGACACCGAGACCCGCGAGTTCAAGTACGTGGGCGCCGAGACCGACGCCGAGCTGCAGCGCAACGACGCGCGCGGGCTCCGCTTCAAGCTGTTCGAGCCCTGCCGTCGCGAGGTCACGGTGCGCATGGGCTACGTGGACGAGATGCGGACGATGCTCACCGGCACCGTCACCACGATGGAGCCCACCTTCCCCTCCGGCGGTGCACCGACCCTGACGGTGCGCGGGCTGAACGTGCTGCACCAGCTCCGGCGCAAGCCGTACGACTTCGCCTGGGAGAAGGTCACCGACAGCGAGATCGCGAAGAAGCTGGCCACGCTGAAGGACGACGAGACGCAGCTGAAGCGCTTCCCGCTGCCGGTGGAGGTGGACCCGGCGGTGGACGGCAAGGAGCCGCGGCTGGAGTACATCGCCCAGAAGAACCAGACCGACATCGACTTCCTGTACAGCCGCGCCCGCGAGCGCGGCTACGTGATCTTCATCATGGAGGAGTCGAAGACGCGCAACGGCACGGTGCGCCCGCGCCGGCTGTACTTCGGCCCCCCGCATGGCGGGCAGGGCGTGGTGCTGCGCGACGTGATCTACCGGCTCGAGTGGGGGCGCTCGCTGATGGAGTTCAAGCCGACGCTCACCACCGCGAGCCAGGTGAAGTCGGTGACCGTGCGCGGCTGGGACCGCGCCACCAAGAAGCCGATCGAGGAGAAGGTGGACCTCGACGACAAGGAGCTGAACCGCAACAAGGACCTCCACCGCCTGCTCGGCAGCTGCGACCCGCACGACGACATCGTGGTGGACCTGCCGGTCTTCACCAAGGAGCACGCCCGGGACGCGGCCCGCGCGCGGCTGCTGGAGGTGGGGCGTACGATGGTGAAGGCCAGCGCCACCACCATCGGCCTCCCCGACCTGCGCGCCGGTCAGCTGGTGGCGATCGGCAACCTGGGCTCGCGGTTCAGCGGCGTGTACTTCGTCACCGACACCACCCACAGCATCGGGGAGTCGGGCTACACCACGCAGTTCAACTGCTACCGCGAAGACGAGTGGCCGGAGTGGAAGCGATGAACTCCCCCTCCGGCGTGGTCATCGGCATCGTGGAAGACGTGGACGACCCCGACAAGCAGGGGCGCATCCGCATGACGTTCCCCTGGATGGGCACGAACGTGCGCAGCGCGTGGGCGCCTGTGAGCACGCCGATGGCCGGTGACGACCGCGGCAGCTTCATGATGCCCGAGGTCGGCGACGAGGCGCTGGTGGCGTTCGAGCACGGCGACTTCGCCCACCCGTTCGTGCTCGGCTTCCTCTGGAGCGGGGCGGACCATCCGCCGGAGAGCGACACCCAGCTGCGCATCATCCGCACCCCCGGCGGGCACGAGCTGCGCTTCGAGGACACGCCCGGCGCGAAGAAGGTCGTGGTGAAGACCGAAGGGGGGCTCTCGCTCACCATGGACGACGCCCAGCAGTCGATCACCATCACCGGCGGCGGCCGCTCCGTCACGATGCAGGCCGGCCAGGTGAAGATCGCATGACGACCACGCTGCCGATCACGCAGGGTGCCCCGGCGCCGCAAAGCACCGCAACGGAGGCGACGTGCCGAAGGTCCTGACCACCTCCGCCGTCATCACCTGTCCGCATGGGGGCGTGGGCACCACGATCCCGGCCACGCCGCTCGTGGACGCCGGCGGCATCGTCACCGGCGAGGGGGACACGGGCACGCTGACCTGCGTGTTCCTCCCGCCCTGCGTGGGCTACACGCTGCAGTCGATGGGGCTCAACGCCTCCACCATCGCCGGACGCAAGGTGATCCTCGCCACCGACATCCAGAAGAGCGTGACGGGCATGCCGCTCACGATCACCGAGACCACCACCTTCGTGGACGACAGCTCGCCGGCCCCGCTCCCCGCCGGCGCCAGCACCGCTGAGGCGGAGCCGGCGATGCTCGACCTGGCGCCGCCGGTGGTGGTGGCCGTGCCACCCGCGGTGGCGTTCGTGACCGCCACGATGCTCCCGGCGACGATGGTGGTGACCTTCACGCTCACGGCACCGTTCCCGCTCTCGTGGGACCTGCGCGTGCTGGTGACCTCGCCACCCGGTGCCAGCATGGATGCCACCAACGGCCTGCCGACGGGCCTCGTGGTCGCGCCCGCCGGCGGCGCGTGGACGTCGCCGTCGCTCACCGTGACCAGCACGCTGTCGGCCGCCTTCATGGCCTCGCTCGGCCCGGGTGCACACAAGCTGTTCATGACCGGTGTCACGCAGCGCGGCGCGTCGGCGTATGCCGATGCCACGATCACGGTGAGCTGAGATGACCGCCCCGCGCGACACCCGCGAGTTCCTCGGGCTCGGATGGAAGTTCCCGCTGCAGGTCACCGCCGGCGGCAGCATCGCGCGCGCACGCTACGAGGTGCGGGTGGAGGAGTCCGTCTACCTGATCCTCAGCACCGCGAAGGGCGAGCGCGTGATGCTCCCCGAATTCGGCTGCGGCATCCACGACCTCGTCTTCCAGCCCAACACGCCGGCCACCATCGGGCTCGTGGCGCAGCAGGTGCGCCGCGCGCTGGTCCAGTGGGAGCCGCGCATCGACGTGCTCGACCTGGTGGTGGAGTCACCCCCCGGCGAGCCGACGCTGCTCCTGATCCGCGTGGGCTACCGCATCCGCGCCAACAACGCGCTCGCCAACCTGGTCTACCCGTTCTACCTGCGAGAGGGAGCCTGAGCATGCCGCCCGCACACAACCTGCCGGTCATCGACAACCGGCGCTACGACGACCTGTTCACCGAGCTGCGCACGCGCATCCCGCGCTACACGCCCGAGTGGACGGACTTCAACGACAGCGACCCGGGCATCACGCTGGTGCAGCTCTTCGCCTGGCTGGGCGACATGCTGCTCTACCGCATGGGCCAGGTGCCGGAGCTGAACTACCTCAAGTTCCTGGAGCTGCTGGGGATCGAGCTGCGCGCCGCCGAGCCGGCGATCGCGGAGATCACCTTCCCGCTGGCGGCCGCCGCCACGCAGCCGTTCGTGATCATCCCGCGGCGCACCCAGGTGACGGCCGAGGCGCCGGGCTCGCCGGCCCCGGTGGTGTTCGAGACCGACCGGGCCATCACCGCGATCGCTGCACGACTGTCGTCGGTGCAGGCCTTCGACGGGTTCGCGTTCGAGGACCTGAGCGCCGCCAACACCAGCGCACTGGAGTCCTTCGCCCCGTTCGGCAACGCCGCCGGCATCGACTCGGCCCTCTACCTGGGCTTCGAGACGGCGGCACCGTTCCCGCAGGTGGAGCTGGACCTGGCCTTCGTCACCGCCGCGGCGTCGGCGCCGAAGAGCGTGAACTGCGCCAGTGGCACCTCGGCACGGTTCGCATCCGCCCGCATGGTGTGGGAGTACTGGAACGGCAGCGACTGGCGCCCGCTGGACCTGCTGGTGGACGAGACCCTCGCCTTCACGCGGTCGGGCCACGTGCGGCTGAAGACGCCGGCGGCGGGGGTGATGGTGGCCGACGTGATCGGCGAGGTGGCCGCAGCGCGCACCTGGATCCGCGCGCGGCTGGTGCAGGCGCAGTACGAGCGCGCCCCGCAACTGCGTGCCATCCGCACCAACACCGTCTCGGCGACACAGGCGCAGACCGTGCGCAACGAGGTGCTGGGCGGCAGTGACGGGCGCGCGAACCAGGTCTTCCGCCTGGCGAGCGCACCGGTGCTGGCGGGCACGCTGCGTCTCGAGGTGAACGAGGGCGACGGGTTCGCGGCGTGGACGGAGGTCACCGATTTCTTCGGCGCTGCCGGCCGCGACCGGGTGTTCGCGCTGGACCGCACCACCGGCGAGGTGCGCTTCGGTGACGGCAACCACGGCGCCATCCCGGTGGGGAACAGCGACCTGCCGGCGAGCAATATCGTGGCCCGCGAGTACCGATTCGGCGGCGGTACCGCCGGCAACCTCGCTGCCGGTGCCATCAAGACGCTGGTGGGCAGCATCACCGGCGTGGACGCGAATGCGATCACGAACCAGCAGCCCTCCGTCGGCGGGCGCGCCGAGGAGTCGCTGGCCGAGGCGAAGCTGCGGGCACCGAGTGCGATCCGCAGCCGCGGGCGCGCGGTGACGGCGCAGGACTACGAGCAGCTCGCGATCGAGGCCGGCACCATCCGCCGCGCCAAGGCGCTGCCGCTCTCACATCCCGACTTCCCGGGCGTGCAGGTGCCGGGGGTGGTGAGCATGATCGTGGTCCCCGATGGCACCGCGCCCAACCCCGTGCCCAGCGAGGGCACGCTGCGGATGGTCTGCGCGGCGCTGGAACCGGCGCGCGTGATCACCACCGAACTGTATGTCGTGCCGCCGGTGTACCGGCAGGTGCGGGTGACCACCGACGTGGTGGTGGATGACCGCGCCGACCTGGCCGCCGTGAAGACGGCAATCACGTCCGCGCTGCTGCAGTACTTCCATCCACTGGTGGGCGGCGAGGACGGGCAGGGGTGGCCCTTCGGCGGCGACATCTTCTACTCGCGGGTGTACGGCCGTGCGACGGTGCCGGGGGTGCAGAGCATCGAGCGGCTGGTGATCGCGCTGGACGGCATCGAGGCCGCGCCCTGCACGAACGTCGCCCTCTGCGACGGCGAGCTGGCGTACTCGGTGGACCACGTGGTGCGCGTCGCATACGCCTCGGGGAGCTGAGGCGCGCCATGACGAGCTTCCCGATGCTGCCTCCTGTGCCGCGGCCACCGCACGACCCCAGCGTGCTCACGCTCGACGCCGGCCGCGGGTGGCGTGCGGCGTTCCTGGATGCGGCGGTGATCGCGGCGCGAGACGGGGCGCTGCAGCTCGACCTCACGGCCGGCGCACGTGACCTGCACGAGCCGTCGGGCAGCCTGGGCGGACTGGTGCCGCCGGCGTGGGTGACCGTGAGCGAGGCCGGCGACATCTGGCTGCTGGACCGGGCCTCGGGCCGGCTCGCGAAGTTCGATGACTGCGACTGCCGGTTCGTCACGGTGCCGCACACCGGTGGACTGGGCGTCGGGGCGCGGCAGTTCACCGACCCGCGGGGCATCGTGGCGACATGCGGCAACCTGGTGGTGGTTGATCGTGGTGCGGCGCGCCTGTCGGTGTTCTCGCAGCGCGGCTACGCCCTGCGTGAGCACGTGACGCCACCCGCCAGCGCGCAGCCCGTGCCCTGGCAGCCCACCTGCATCGCCGCCGATGCACACGGGCACCTCTACGTCGGTGATCCGGCCAACGGTGCCGTGCACCGCTTTTCCACGCGGGGTGTCTGGCTCTCCGCGCTGGTGGGCCTTGGCGACGTGCAGCACCTGGCGGTGGACCGGCACAACCGGCTGTACGTGGTCGTGTCCACGCTCGCGGAGGTGCTGGTGTTCGCGCATGACGGCACGCCGCTGGAGGCCGCGACCTCGCGGGATGCCATCGCCCGGCGTTTCGCGCCGCTGCCGTTCCGGGTGACGCCGGCGGGTGTGATCGATTTCTCGCACCACCACGACTGCTGCTGCGAGGCGTTCGATGCCACCGGCGCGGCGCTGCCCGGTGGGGCGCCGGCCACGAAGGTCACGTTCGCCACGGCGGGCAGCTACCGGAGCGCGCCGCTGGACAGCGACATCGCACAGTGCCAGTGGCACCGGGTGACGCTCACCGCGGCAATTCCACCGGGCTGCAGCGTGACGGTGTACACGCGCACGTCGGAGCTGGCCGAGCCGGACGACCTGGTGGCGGCGCTGCCGGACGCGGCGTGGGAGACGCGCGCCGTGGCGCGGCGTGCGGCGGGCAGCGATGGCGCCTGCGTGGAGTGGGACTGCCTCGTGCGCAGCGGGCCCGGTCGGTTCGCGTGGCTGGAGCTGCGCCTGCAGGGCGACGGCAAGGGCACGCCGCGGGTGCACTGCGTCACGATCGAGTCGCCGCGGGTGTCGCTGTCGCGGTGGCTGCCCGGCGTGTTCGTGCACGATCCCGATGCCGGCGACTTCACCGATCGCTTCCTGTCGCTCTTCGACACCACGCTGCGCTCGATCGAGTCGCGGCTGGACCTACAGGCCGGCCTGTTCGACCCGCGGTCCACGCCGGCGGAGTCCCCGTCGGCCGGTGCGCCGGACTTCCTCTCCTGGCTGGCGGGGTGGGTGGGGATCGCGCTCGACCGGAGCTGGCCCGAGGCGCGGCGACGCGAGTACCTGCGCCGCGCGCCGGCGCTCTTCGACGAACGCGGCACGGTGGCCGGGCTGCGGTCCATGCTGCTGCTGTACCTGGGCCTGCGCGACGACCGGCGGGAGCCGTCGACGGGCGGCGGGTGCGGGTGTGCAGCGACCGCGGCACGCTGCGAACCGCGCGTCGATCCCTGTGCAGCGCCGCCACCGCGCCACGCCCATCGCGCACCGGCGCTGCTGCTGGAGCACTGGCGCCTGCGCCGCTGGCTGTTCGTGGGCGGGGCGCGGCTGGGAGAGGACGCGGCGCTCTGGGGCAACGCCATCGTGAGCCGCAGCCGGCTGGGTGACGGCGCCCGCACCGGCGTCACGCGCCTCATCGGCACGCAGGATCCCTTCCGCGACCCGATGCACGTGTACGCCTCGACGTTCACGGTGTTCGTGCCGGCGAGCCTCGCCTGTGATGCCACGGCACGGCGCGGACTGGAGGCGCTGCTGCGCGACGAGAGTCCGGCGCACACGCGGTGGCACCTGGAGTACGTCGCGCCGCGGTTCCGCGTCGGCGTGCAGTCGATGATCGGCTACGACTCCGTCGTCGGCCGCTACCCGGCGCCGGGCGTCACGGTCGACCAGTCCACACTCGGGCGCTCCACCATCCTCGGCGGGCCACCCGGCGATCCCGTCACTCCACCGCTGCGCGTCGGGACCTCCGCGCGCATCGGCAGCACCACGACCCTGCAATGAACGCCCGTCCGCTGCCACCCCGGAGATTCCATGTGCCATGACTCGACGACGTGCCCCGACTGTGACTTCGGGCCACTGGCGCGCAACCACTACTTCACGGGCAAGCTGCTGGTCGAGCGCGATTTCCGCGACGAGCAACGCTTCTTCGTGGACAAGCTGCGGCTGCACCACGCGCGGCTGCACGGCTGGGGCGTGGTCTGCGGGCTGAAGGTGGTGCCGCACGCCAACGCCGCCTGCCGCACCCGCTATGTCTGCGTGCAGCCGGGCACCGCGGTGGACTGCTGCGGCCACGACATCCACCTGCGCGAGCTGGAGTGCATCGACCTGCACGCCATCCCCGCCGTGAAGGCGCTCCTCGACGCCGGTGACGCCGAGACCGGGCACCGGCTGCAGGTGTGCATCCGCTACCGCGAGTGTCCCACCGAGGACATCCCGGTGCTCTACGACGAGTGCGGTTGCGACGACACGCGCTGTGCGCCGAACCGCGTGCTGGAGAGCTTCCGGCTCGACGTGATCGTGGATGCGCCGGTGCCGCCGGCGGCGCCCGCCCCGGGAGCATGTGCCGACCTGTGGAACGAGGCGATCGAGGGCTGCGACGACTGCGAGGACGAGAACTGCGTCATCCTCGCCACCATCGCCAACTGGCACGTCGGTGACGCGATCGGGACGGCGCAGATCGACAACGTCACCGACCGCCGCATCCTGCCGAGCGTCTCGGCGATCAAGCGCGTGCTGGACTGCGTGCTGACGACGGGTGGCGGGGGCGGCGGTCCGGCGGGGCCAACGGGGCCAACGGGGCCTCAGGGTCCGCAGGGGCCGGTAGGGCCACAGGGTCCCGCAGGGCCGCGCGGCCCGGTCGGCCAGGACGGACGCAACGGCGCCGACGGCTTGCCGGGCCTGCCCGGGCTCCAGGGGCCACCCGGCCCCGGCCTCGAGGCGGACCTCACACGCATCATCGCGCTCAGCTGGCGGCACGACCGAGACAGCGGCCAGCTGCTCGCGATCCTCGACCCGAACGGGCGGCCGCTCGGTCGCGGCATCGTGGTGGCCTTCAGTGCTGAAGTGCAGTGGGACAGCACGGTCGCCTCGCACGTGTTCGAGGCGCTCGCCCGGCAGGACCTGTTCATCGACAACAAGAGCGGGCAGTTCGACTGCCGATGCCCGCTGATCACGCCGCACGTGGCGGTGGATGCCACGATCGTCGGCACCGTGGTCACGCAGGCGGTGGCGCTGGCGGCGCCCGGTGCGGCACCACCGGGCGGCCTGATGAAGGCGCTGGCGCTGCTGATCGACGACAAGGCGCGCATCCAGCTCGAGCGACCGGACAGCGGCGGCCTCTTCGTGCGCCTGCGCGGCGACTTCGTGGTGGACCGAGAGAAGCGCGCGATCGACGCGGAGTTCGTGCGGGCCGAGCTGCCGACGGGCGACCGGCCGTCGGGATCGGCGTTCGGCATCCAGGGCGGCACGTTCGAGAGCTGGTTCACGATCAAGCGGGGATGAGGCGGCCATGGGAACCAGCATGAACTCCGTCGCGGTCACACGGCCGCAGCGCTCCACCACCGCCCGCCGCTGCACGGCGTGCGGGGGCCTCGAATGCCTGTGCCGGCCGCGCTTCTTCGCCGGCCAGCTGCTCACCGAGGAAGACCTGAACCGCCTCGACCACTACATCGTGGCGAAGCACAAGCTGCACAACCGCTACCTGCACGGCTGGGGCGTGGTGTGTGGCCTGGACGTGCAGTGCGACGGCTGCGACAGCGGCTCGGTGATCGTGCGGCAGGGCTACGCCCTCTCGCCCTGTGGCGAGGACGTGGTGGTCTGCGCCGACCAGCGCGTGAACGTGTGCGACCTGATCAACGAGTGTCGCACCGTCACGCAGCCCGACTGCAGCCGCCCCGGGGTGGATGGGGGCTGTGACGAGCCGGTGCAGCAGTGGATCCTCGCCATCTGTTATGCCGAGTCGTCGTCGCGCGGGGTGGCACCGCTGCGATCAGCCGGCTGCGGCTGCGGCGGCACGACGTCCGGCGGGTGCGCCTGCGGTGGGGGCGGGAAGTCCGGTGGGTGCGGCTGTGGTGGTGGTGGTGCGAAGTCCGGCGGCTGTGGCTGCGGCGGTGGCGGCGGCGGGCATTCACACGGCGCGTCGTCGTCCGGCGGCTGTGGCTGTGGCGGCAGCAAGGGCACGGTCGCCACCACCAGCGCCTCGCGCGGGGCGTCGCTGATGCAGTGCGAGAACACCGTCACCTGTGAGACCTTCTCGTTCCGCGTGTACAAGGCACCGAAGGCGCGGGACCGGAAGACGTCGCAGGGCGCCATGGTGGATTCGTTCATGGCCTGCCTGCTGGAGCTGCAGGATGCGCTGCCGCCGGTCAAGCCCACCGGCACCACGCAGCAGGAGCTGCACGAGTGGTGCTGCGAGATGCATGACGCGCTGGCCGACTGGTATTTCGCCAATTCGGGGTACGGCTGCGAGACGGCCCGCCGAGTGGCGGCGATCGCCTGCCCGCAGCCGGGTGACCCGGGGTTCAACGACGCCATCGGCCGCGCCGCGCAGGAGTTCGCGCTGGCCATCCTCGACATCATCATGGCCTGCCTTTGCAAGGCGATGATGCCGCAGTGCCCGGTGGCACCCGCCGATGGCTGCGTGCCGCTGGCGATGGTCACGGTGCGCACCGACGACGGCTGCAGCGTGCAGTCGATCTGCAACTGGACCACCGAGCGCCAGTACGTCCTGACCTTCCCGACCATGGACTACTGGCTGTCGGTGCTGCCGTTCGGCCGCCTGCTGCGCGAGGCGATCGAACGGCTGTGCTGCCGGCCGATGCTGCGCCCGAAGCGCGATTTCGTGCCGGATTCCGATGCCCAGCCGGCCCCGGTGGCGGGCATCGGCGGTGTTGGTGCGATCGGCGTCGGCGCCATCGGCAGTGCGACAGCCGATGCGGCGGGCAACACCACGGGCGGTGCGTGGCGGACAGCCGCCGCGAGCGTCCGGGGCGACGACTACACCGCCAATGCACCGGCCGACAACTTCCGCGCCTCGGCCGCCACCACCGCCGCCAGCCGCGATTTCATGTCACTGGCGTTCCAGGCCCTGCTCACGCGCGAAAAGTCCGATTCCGCCGAGACGCTGGTGCGTGGGTTGATGGGGGATCGCGACGAGAAGGGTGAGCCGGTGTGGTCGAAGACCGAAAGCGACAACGCCCTCCATCGGTTCGTGCTCGACCAGATGGCGAAGCCGATGTTCCGCACCCTCGTCGGCGAGCAGGGACTGTCGGCCATCGGCGGACTGGCCGGAGGCCTGCTCGGTGACGTTGCGGCCGGCGTCATGCGCGGGCCGCGCAGCAGTGCGCCGGCGGACGACGTGCTGGAATCGCTGCAGCGCACGGTCGCGCGCCAGCAGGAGCAGATCGATGAACTGCTGCGGCAGCGCCCGCGCGGCAGGAACAAGTAGCCGGGACCCGCCATGACGACACCGATGCAGACCGACCGGCCGCGCTTCTACGAGCAGCAGTACCTCGACGCCGCCGACCTCAGCGCGCTGGTGGACTACCAGCGCATCGCCCGCGCGCGCCACGACCTGGGGGCACACTCCTGGGGCATCGCCTCGGGCCTGCAGCTCATCGAGAAGCCGGTGAAGAGTGGCGTGGACGTATACCTCCAGCCCGGGTACGCGTGGGACGGGCTCGGGCGCCCGCTCGTCGTGCTCTCGCCGTACCGGATTCCCTCGGAGCTCTTCGCGAGCATCCCGTTCACCGCCGGTGTGGACGACGGCGTGCCACCGGGACGGCTGGTGGAGGTCTGGCTGCAGTTCACCGCCACGCCGCGCGGCGGGCCGGCCGACGGCTTCGAGGCCTGCACCGCGGACGACCAGTCCTCACGGCTCTTCGAGTCGTTCCGCATCGTGGTCGGCGAACGCCCCGCGCACTCCGACCGCCACGTGCCGGTCACCGTCGGCCCCTACACGGTGGACGCCGCGCAGGTGCCGCAGCGCATCGGCGCGGTCACCGACCCGTTGCTGGTGGACGAGTCGATTGCGTACCAGACCTTCCCCGGCACCTGGGACGCGGCGCAGTGGCTGGTGCCGCTCGGCGTGGTGCGGTGGGCGCCGCCGGCGATCCCCACCGACGCCGGCAGCTTCAAGGCGCGTGCGGCGGCGGATCTCGCCGTCAGCGACCAGAAGCGGCGGTACGCGGGTGTGGTGGCCGAGACGGTGGATGCGGCACGCGGATTCGTGCGGATCAGGCCGCGGGATGCGGCGGCCTACGCGCCGACCGTCTGGAACACCGCCACCGACAAGGACCTGCTCTGGGTGGAAGGCAACGCGCGTGTGCAGGGTGATGCCAAGCTGCTCGGCGGACGGCTGATGCTGCGCGACGAGTCGAACGGCGACAGCGGCGGTCCGCTCGCCATCCGCCGTCGCCCGGTGCCGGGGCTCGGCCCGCTCGTCACCGACATCTTCGCGCAGATCGGCAACGCCGATGCGGGGACGAACCGGTTCGTGGTCGGTCCGGTGACTGGCGCGGCCACGCCGGCGGACTTCAAGGAGCGGTTCGTGGTCACGGCGGCGGGTCGCGTTGGCATCGGTGCGCCGATGCCCACCACGGCACCGCTGGTGATCCGCGCACAGGGTGGCAGCGAGGACCTGCTCGCCTTCGAGACGCCCCTCGGTGTGCCGACCTGGAAGCTGAACACGCTCCCAGGTGGCAAGCCGGGACTCAACTTCAGCGAGGGGGGGGCCGATGGCCGGCTGTTCCTGCAGCCCGGCGGTAATGTCGGCATCGGCACCACTGACCCGAAGCACCGGCTGCAGGTGCATGGCGAGGACAATGCGCTGGTGGTGGTGAGTGATGCCGCCGCCGGCGTGGCCGCGAACATCGGCATCGAGCTGCGCACGAAGTCGGCGTCGGGGGTGAGCTACATCGACTTCACCAAGGGCAGCACCGACCTCGCCAACGCCGGCACGCCGGACTTCAGCGGCCGGCTGTCGTTCAACGAGGCGAACACCGGCGCCTTCTCCCTGCGCGGCGGGCGCCTCGGCATCGAGACCACCACGCCGACGAATCGCGTGCACATCGAGGGCAATCTCGGGCTGCGGGTGAACCGGATCTACACCAGCGGTGGCGCGGGCAACGGACCCTCGGTCTGGAGCAGCCTGTCGTTCAACGCCCACCACGACGAGGCCAACGCCGCGTGGGTGTTCCCCGATCCGGCACGACGTGCGGTGACGATCGAGATGGACGACACCGGCGGTGTGCCACGGTTCGACGTCTGGAGCACGACGCTGGCCAACACCACGGGCTGGGTGCGTCGGGTGCACGTCAACGGCGATTCCGGCGACGTGGTGATGAACGACTTCGGGGGGCGGACCGCGATCGGGCCGACACCGGCGCTCTGCCGGCTGCACGTCTCCGGTGACACCAACGGTGACGCCGACCAGGTCACCGCGCACGTGGCCGTGATCGACAACCGCAATGGCGGCAACAGTGCCGACGTGCTGGCCCTGCGCGTCGCCGCCCCGGTCGCCGGGTTCGGGAACAACTTCCTCACCTGCTTCGCCGGCGCCACCGCGGTCGGTTCGATCGAGGGGGACGGCATCGGCGTCTCATTCAACACCACGTCGGCCGACTACGCCGAGTGGCTGCCACGCGACGAGGACGAGCCGGCGATGCAGCCGGGTGATCTCGTGGGCGTGTTTGCAGGGCGCCTGCGCCGTGAGACCGTCGGCGCCGACCAGCTGCTCATCATCTCGACATCGCCGGCCCTGCTCGCGAACACGCCAGCGCGCGACGAGCGCCACCGCTTCGAGCGCGTAGCGATGCTCGGGCAGGTGCCGGTGCGGGTGCGCGGCGCGATCCTCGCCGGCGACGTGATCATCCCCTCCGGCGACGAGGACGGCACCGCCATCGGCGTCGCGGCCACCGAGGCCACGCTCGACGACTTCGCGATGTCGGTGGGGACGGCGTGGGGCGCGGCGAAGGGACCGGGCATCTCGCTCGTGCGCTGCGCCGTCGGGCTGGTCTCGGCGCGCGCCTGGCGGAGCGTCGGGCGTGCGCTGGCGGTGTCACGCGCCACCACCAGCATGCCCGCCGAGCCGGCTCCCGTGCGGGCGCCATCGCCACGCCGGCGCAAGACCGTGAAATGATGCCCCAGCCGCACGCCCCGCGTGCGGTCGCAACCCACACTCGTGCCCTGAACCGGGAAATCCATGCGCCAGCAGCTCGAAACCCGCCTCAACGACCTGCGCACCGAGCTCGAGGCCGGCCGGAAGTTGCAGCACGACCTCGACCTGCGGCAGGAAGAGCTGCGGCAGACGATGCTGCGGATCAGCGGCGCCATCCAGGTGCTCAGCGAGATGCTCGCGGAACAGCAGGCGCCCGCAGCCGGCGCCACCACCTCCCCGGGCGAGGCGGCGGGTTCGTGAGCCACCGCCCCCGGTGTCGCGCGTGATCGCACCGGCCCGCCGCCGCAGCACGCTGCGCGCGCCGCGCATCGCGCAGCGTGTGCTCGTGGCCGCCGACCATCCGGAGCCCGAACGTGTGCGGCGCCGGCTGCACGACGCCTTGCAGGCACACCTGCCGGCCGCATTGCAGGCACGGTTCGCCGCCGCGTCGCACCGGGCGGACGACACGGTCTGGCGCATCCGTCGGCTGGAAATCGACCTGGTGGTGAACGCCTCATGGGAGGAGGCCGACCTGGCCGGCGCATGGGCCACCGAGCTGGCCCGGGCGGTGACGCATGCGATCGAGTCCGGTGCCGACGGCGTGACGGTGATGCGATTCGCGTCGCCCGCGGCGTACCTGGCCAGCTTCCTCACCGACCTCACCAACGGCACCTGCTGGACGAAGTGGTGGTACGGCGACTTCGACGGCCTGCGCATGCTGAGCCGGCCGGACGCGATCCGCACTGCGCTGCTGCGCGACGCCGGCACGGGACTGGCCGCGCTGGCCACCCTCGACACCGCCGACCTGGCACTCGTGACGGCGCAGGTCACGCGCCAGGCCGCCCGGCTGCTGGTCGAGGCACTCGGCGCGACGCTGCCTTCTGCGGATGCGTCCGGCATCGCGGCACTGCTGCTCGAGCGCACACGCCACGTTCCGCCGCCCGCGGAGCGCGACGACGAGGAACGCTGGGTGCTGCGCATGCTGGCCGAGGTGGCGCGCCTGCCGATGGCGGAGCGCAGCCGCGACGTGGTGCCGCTGGCGCGTGCCGTGGCGCGCCTCGCCACGCTCACCGCCGAGGGCGTCGGCCGGCTGCCGGTGATCGCACATGCGCTGCGCCTGGGCGAGGCTGCGGCGCTGCACGCGGTGGCGGGCAGCGGCGACGGTGGCCGGCTGGCTCCCCTCGTCGCCCTGCCGGTCGAGGTGCGCGCCGTGCTGGTGTCGCGGTTCACGACCCCTGGCTCGGACGCCAACGTCGCACAGCACCACGCGGAGCCGGAGCATGAATGGATGCCGGTGGCCGCACCGCTGCTGCTGGCTGACATGGCGCGTGCAATGCCGTTCGAGGAGGTCGCGGACGGGGTGCCCGGCATCGGCGGCGGTGACGACCCGCCCGTGCGCCGCGCCACTGCCGCCGCGCTGCTGCGCCTGTGCGTCTTCGCGACGGCCTGCGGTGGTTGCCACGCGATCCGCGTGCTCGGGGATCCGGTGGCGCGCCGGCTGGCCGGCGTCGGCGTGGATGTGCCTCACTCGGCGCTGCTGGGCTGGATCGCCGGGCGGTCCGCAGGCGACGCGACGCGACTGGAGCGCGCCACAGCGCGATGGCACCAGGCACGCGGTGCGATCGGCTCGGCGAGCTGGATGCTGGTGCAGGCGGCGCCTGGCGATGGTGCACCGGTGACCGTGCTGCTCGATGCGGCGCGTGGGCACTGGCTTGCCGTGCGCGAGGGCGACGGGCCGGACGCCGCGGACGGACTGCACGACTGGATCGACGGGACGGTTGTGGCGCCGGCACCGGCCGCTGTGTTCTGCGCCGATCGCGCGCAGCGTGACGCGCTGCACCTGCGTCACCCTGGACGTGGGTGCGTGATGCTGCCCGGCGTGTCTGGTGCGCCGCCACTCGACGCTGCCGATACCTCCGACGTGGCGCAGGCGCTGCTGCGGCTGGACCGGCTGGGCGATGAGCTCGACTGGATCGCGCTGCCGTCGGTGCTGCAGGTGCCTGCCACGATGGCGCGTGCGTTGCAGGTGGTGGCGCAGGGCATGCTGCGCTCGCTGGCCTGGCGGCTGCCCGGATTCTCACGGGCCACGCTGCCGCACCTGTGGGCCAACTTCCTGTCGGTGGACGCGCAGGTGCTGGTGGAGGAACAGCGCGTGGTGGCCACGCTCTCGCGGCCGCCGCTGGCGATGATCGTGTCGATGACGGGGCTCTTCCACGCGCGCTACTCGCTGCCCTGGATGTCACCGCCGCTGGTGATGCTCTTTCCGGCGGAGGGGGCATGACCGCGCGCCTGTACGACCTGCCGTGGGCCGCCATCGACGCCTGCGCGACGCCGCAGGCGACGGCGTTCGACGCACTGGATCGCCGGCTCGCCGCCGCCGCGCAGCGCGTGCGCGCGCGTGACCAGTGCACGCTGGACGAGCTGCGCGGCATCTCGGTGGGGCATGCGCGGGTGGAGTCGCTGCTCGCGGACGGTCGCCGCGCCCACGCCCGTGGTGCGCTGGCTGGCCCGGACGAGGCGCCGCTCGCCGATGACCTGCTGCTGCACCCGGCGTGGCGTGCCCTGGCTCGCTGGTGCGCACCAGGCGTCGTGGAACGTGAACTCGTCCTGCTGGCGCTGGCCCGCGAGCTGTTCAGCCACTACGAGCCCGTCTTCGGCTACCTGAACGACGACCTCACCCGCCGCTGGCCCACGCGCGCGCTGGCGCTGCAGCTGCTGGCGCGCAGCGAGGCGGAGGCCTCCACGCTCACCGACGCGATGGGACCGGCGTCACCGCTGGTGCAGGCGGGCGTGTTGCGCCTGCTGGACGTGACACCATCGCAGTCGGCATCCTCGGTGGGCGTAGGCGTCACGCCGCTGGCGGTGGCGCTGCTGGGCGACGCGCGCGCGCCGTGGCAGCACCTTCCCGCGGCGGTCCGCGTCGAGGTGGCGCCGGCAGGGGATGGCGGGGACGGGTCATGCCTGTACCGGCTGGACGCGATGCTGGCCGACGGACACGGCGACGGCACGCCGCTGGTGGTGCTGGAAGGGCGCCGCGGATCCGGCCGCACGATGCTCACCCGCGCACTCGCCGCGTCGCGCGGTTGCCCGCTGCTGCACCTGGACCTCGCCGCGCTGCAGTCGCGCGACGCGGTGGGGCAGCTCGCGATGCCCGAGCTGCATTCGGCGATCCGTGATGCGGTGCTGTTCCAGCGCCTGCACGATGCGGTGATCCTCGTGGATGGCATCGATGCCTGGTGTGACGGCGACCCGCAGCCGGCGGGGCGCATGGCACTTCCCGAGGCGCTCACCGATGCGGCGGGGCCGGTGCTGCTGCGCGTGGCGGCCACCACCCGGTGGCACACGCTGCTGCAGCGTCACCGGGTCGCCCGCCTGGCGATGCCCGCGCTCACCGTGGCCGCACGCGCCGCGGTGTGGCGGCGTGCCCTCGCCTCGAGTTCCCTGTCCACGCCGGACGATCACGCGGTGGCGGCGGTGCTCGCGGACCGCTTCGACATCACGCCGGGCGAGGTGCGGCGCGTGGTGACGCAGGTGACCGACGAGCAGCACGCCCACGTCGGCGACGACCTGGCGGCCGACGCTGCGCCGACCGCGCGCCTCGTCGCCGCGCTCTCGCTCGCCACGCGCACGCGCTCCCGCGACGGACTCGGCGCCCTCGCCGTGCTGGCCCCCACACCGCACTCCTGGGACGACCTCGTGTTGCCGGCGAACACCATGCGCCGCCTGCAGGAGTTCACCGCCGCCGTGCGCGACCGCACCATCGTGCTGGACGCGTGGCAGTTCGGGCGCCGCGCCGCCGGCTCGCGGGGCGCGACCGCGCTCTTCGCCGGCGCCTCGGGCACCGGCAAGACGATGGCCTGCAGCGTCATCGCGCGCGAGCTGGGACTCGACCTCTACGTCATCGACCTCTCGGCCGTGGTGAGCAAGTACATCGGCGAGACGGAGAAGAACCTCGACCGCATCTTCCGCGCGGCGCGCGATGCCGGCGCCGTGCTCTTCTTCGACGAGGCCGATGCGCTGTTCGGCAAGCGGTCGGAGGTGAAGGACGCGCACGACCGGTACGCGAACATCGAGGTGGCGTACCTGCTGCAGCAGCTCGATGCGCATGACGGCATCGTGGTGCTGGCCACCAACCTCGCGCGCAACCTGGATGCCGCGTTCTCGCGCCGCATGCGCTACGTGGTGGAGTTTCCGTTGCCCGCCGAGGCGGACCGCCTGCGGCTCTGGCGCGGCGTGCTCCCGCCGCCGGCGCCGCTGGCGGACGACGTGGACCTGCCGTTCCTGGCCGGCGCGTTCAGCATCGCCGGCGGCGACATCCGGAACGTGGCACTCGACGCAGCGTACCTGGCGGCTTCGGAGGGCCTGGGCCGTGAGCCGATCGCGATGCGGCACTTCGTGGTGGCGATGGCGCGGCAGTGCGTGAAGCAGGGGCTCACGCCCTCCGTGGCGCAGTTCCGGCAGTACGCCGGCCTGCTGCCGCGCAACGCCTGAGCGCACGCGGGCTTCACGTGTCATGACGGCGCCCACGCGTACCTTCGCGCCGCAGGTGCGCAAGCCGCCGGATGTCACGCCCGACTCCGCCGTCCTCGATGGCGGGTCGCTCGCGGGGCCGAAGGTGGATGCGGTCACGCCATCACGCCTGGACGCCGATCGCCAGCAGCGCACGCTCGGCAACCTCGCCGTCCTGAAGCAGGGTGGCGATGGTGCCGCTGGCGCCAGGGCCGCGTCACCGGCGCGCGGTGCCGGTGACGCGCTCCGCGATGGTGGAAAGCCGGCCAGCGCGGGAGGCGCTGGCGGCAGTGACGTCGCGGTGTCGCGCGACCAGCTGGCGGCCCCGCCGCGCCCGGTGGCGCTGGAACCACCCGCTGCTGTCACGCCTGCCGCGCCGGAGATTCCGAGCCCCGGTCCCGTCGAGGCGCCGGTGCTGCACCCGACCGGTGTCAGCGCCATCGGCGACGTGCAGCGCGAAGTGTCGAAGGCGGCCAGTGCACTGCCGCGGCTCGACTCGGGGGCCTTCACCGCCGCGCAGGCGGCGCAGCGTGCGCAGGGGTTCCGCCTCGCACGCACCGGCGGCGGGGCACGCGAGGGTGCGCCGTCGCGCGGCGGTGGTGGTGGCGCACAGGAGCCGCAGGGCGACCGGCCGCGTGAGCCGGATCCGGTGCCGGCGCAGACCAAGGCGCTGGTCGAGGTCGGGAAGAAGAAGCTCCCGGATGTGCCACGCTACGGCTTCAACCCCACGCCGTACGGCCGCGTGCCGGTGCTCGGCAGCCGCCCGTTCACGTCGTCGGAGATGCTGGTCCTGAAGAACACCGCCAAGGGTGAACTGGCGGAGGCCCTCGCGAGGGAGGACGGAAAGCGCATCGCTGATCGCAAGGTGCGTGAGGATGCCTTCAACGCCGCGGAAGCGAAGAAGCTCGAGGGTGAGGGCGGGAAGAAGAAGGGCGGGAAGGATACGCCGGCGGCGAAGTTCGAGGACGACGGGCCGAAGACCTACGGCGAGATGCGGCAGATGCTGCTCGACGTGCCGAAGCCGCCCGAGGTGGCCGACCTCGCGAAGAAGAAGGAGAAGGACAAGGCGGTGGCCGAGATCCTGCCTCCGTACCACGAACCGGAGCCGCCACCACCGATCGCCTTCAAGCCGGCGCAGAAGGAGGACATCGGGCGGGCGCTGGCCGGGCTGCGCGCCGAGGGTGGCGTCACGGCTGTGCAGATCCTCAGCGGCATCCGCAAGTCGGTGTACTCGTCCGGGTTGATCGGGCCGGTGCTTGAGTCGGACGCGCCGACGATCGGGCTCTCGCACCTTCCGCAGGTGCGGGCCTCCGTCGACGCCAAGGTCACCGAGCTGCAGAAGGGCGCCGGCATCACCGACCAGGAACTGGAGAAGGCGGTCGCGGCGCGGCGCGAGGAGCTGCGTCGCCTGCGCGAGCAGATGGCGAAGGGCAGCACGCAGGAGGAGATGGACGCGCAGCGTGCTGCAGCCGAGAAGACGAAGAAGGAGGCCGCCGAGGTTGCGGCGAAGAAGGAGGCGGCCGACATCCGCGCCGGCAAGGTGAAGAAGGCCGCGCCGAAGGTGAAGCTCGCCATGGACGTGGATTCGCGGCGCGAACGACTGCTGGGCTACGTGACGAAGGACGTGAGTGACCTCGTGGTCCGCTTCAAGCAGAAGGGCGAGATCCGCGACAGCGTCGTCGCGCGGATGCACAACGACTTCGCCAACGCCTACAAGTTCGCCGCCCAGCAGGACGAGTACGAGATCATCCGCAAGTCAAACGACCCGGTCTCGGCGCGCTTCGGCTTCACCCCGGTCTCCGCCGCCACTGGTGAGGCGCAGGAGAAGCTGGACGAGTGGCTCAAGGCGCGGCTGGCCGACGTGGAGGCGAACAAGAAGGCGCAGAAGGTGCTCGATGACCTCGTGGTCGCCGGCTACCAGGCCGAGGCACGGCAGCTGGGTGACGCCAAGCGCGAGGCGATCCGCGCGTGGGCCGAGAAGCGTTCGGGGAAGAAGCGCACCGCCGAGCAGAAGGCCGCCGACACCGCGCGCGACAAGGCCACGCAGATGCAGGCCGACGCCGCCGCCATCGAGCAGCTCGGGCGGGCCCGCCTCGCGGTGGGCGTGATGAACGACTTCGGCGTGGCGTCCGCCATCGCGGCCGAGGTGCAGAAGGGCAGCGACCGCGCCACGATCATCGCCAACCTGCGGCTCAACGCGGCCCAGCAGGCCATCCTCGACGCCTACCTCACCCCGGGCGAGCCGGGCGACGACCGGGCACTGAGTGCCGTGATGGCCGCCACCCGTGGCCGCATCCAGGCCGAGCTCCAGGGGCCGATCGCCGCTGACATCGAGGCCAGCATCCTCACCGAGTTCGGTGAACGGATGCTCCTGCTGGACCGGATCGGCAATGCGCAGCGCGACGGCTTCTCGGCCATGGATATCGCGCAGAAGGTGCACAAGGCGCTGGATTCGATGGACACCGACGAAGGCACCGTCTACGACAGCCTCGCGAACCTCACCAAGATCCAGGCACAGGCGATCCGGCTCGCCTACAAGGCGCTCTACCCCGGCAAGACGATCGAGGGGGACATGAAGGGTGGTGCGGTCTATGGCATGAGCGGCAACGAGCTGCGTCGTGCGCAGAAGCTCATGGACGCCGACCAGGCCTCCGCCGATGCCATCGGGCACCGCATCGCCCTGAAGGGCAACGAGGGCACCTGGTACAACGCGGTGAACCCGTTCTCCACCGCCGACATCGAGGAGCTGGACAAGATCAACCACGGCAAGTCGCTCGAGGAGCGGCAGGCCGCCGAGGACGCGTACAACGCCATGTACGACGACGCGCTCTCGAACGAGCTCCTCCAGCTGCCGCCGAACGTGCGGGCGGAGAAGGACCCGAAGAAGCGCGCCGAGCTGCTCGCGGAGCACCGCCGGAAGACCTTCGAGAAGTACCGCAAGGACGGCAAGTCGCAGCTGCTCGCGGATGCCGACGAGGAGCTGCAGAAGGACCGTCACAAGCAGCGCTTCCGCTTCTCCGTCGCCGGTGACGACGAATCGGCCGACGCCCTCGCCCTGCGCGACCACCTCCCCACGCCGGCCGAGATCCGGCAGTTCGAGGAGGACATGGCGCGGCAGGGGCACCCCGGCATGGGGAAGCTCGTCACCGGCGACCGGAAGAAGATCGAGGCGATCTACGAGCGGATCCGCACCGAGGCGAAGGCGCGCGGCCAGCGTTCGGGATGGACGCCGGACCAGGTCGAGGCCGAGATCGCGCGGCGGTCGGCCAAGGTGGAGCGCGCGTTCAACCACCACTTCTCGTCGCAGTACGAGAACACCTCCGGCAGCGTGCTGCGCGCCGCGTTCGACACCGGGTTCCGCGAGCATCCCGAGCAGCTGAACCTCGTCAACGCCCTCGCCGACAACGACCTGCGCAAGGCCGACGCCGCGCGCATCATGGTCGAGCACAAGGGCGTCTGGGCCGATGACGACATCGAGAACGCCGTGCTGGCGAAGCAGTACGAGCGCCGGCTGGAACGGGAACGGCAGGTGGCGATGCCGCTGCAGCGCGTGGTCATGGCGCGACAGCTCGTCGAGATGGAGAAGGAGGCGCGGGACGGCGCCTACGCGGCGGCGAAGCAGGCCGGTGCCTCGGAGGCCGAGGCGCGCCAGCGGGCGAAGGCCGCGTGGACGGGGGCCCGCGAATGGGAGGAGCGGGAGCGCCTGCAGCGCGCCGTGGACCGGAGCATCGAGAAGGTCGCCCAGGAGCAGGCGAAGGGGGACATGGACGCCCTCCGCAAGGTGTTCAAGGCCGACTATCATCTCGACCTCGACACCGTCGTCCTCGGCGACACCTCGGGTTACGACAACCAGAAGGCCGCGAAGCTGCTGCAGCAGGGCGGCCACCTCACGCTTGGCCAGACCATGTTCTTCGCGGTGCGCGGCAACGGCACCGACGAGGAGGCGCTCAACGCGCTGAAGGGGCACACCAGCGCCGAGATCGACGAGGCGCGCAAGGAGTTCCGGACGCTGGCGCTGGACGATCGGTGGACGGCGCGCGGCATCCTCAACCGCGCCTGGAGCAGCGAGCCGCACGACGATCTCGACATGGACGCCGAGATCAAGGACGACATCAGCGGGCGGACCGGCTTCGACGTGACGCAGATGCTCAAGGGGGAGCCCGAGACCATCTTCGAGAAGCGGGAGCGGCTGAAGGAGGCGATCGACTGGGAGCGCGAATCCGGTCCGCTGGGTGACTGGCTGGCCGGCGACCAGCAGACCGCACTCGACAGCCAGCTCACCCGGCTCGACGCGACGATCCTGAAGCTCTCGAACCCCGACCTCAGTGCCGAGGAGCGGAAGCTGCAGCTCGGGTTCTTCTCGCAGGACGTCGCCTCGGTGCACGCCGGCATCGAGGCGCACCGGGAGATGCTCGACACCTGGACCGACCGCATCACCACCGTCGTCGGCTTCATCGTCGGCGTGGCCGTCACGATCCTCACCTTCGGTGCGGCCGGCCTGGTGCTGGCTGCCGTGCTCGGGTCGGTGCTGGCCACGGCGTCGACGATCGCGATCAAGGCCGCCATTCTCGGCGCGGCGTACGGCTGGGAGGATCTCTACACCGACATCGCCGTCGGTGTCGTCGACGCCGTGGCGGCTGCCGCGACGGCCGGCATGGGCGAGAAGCTGATCGGCGCCGTGAAGAACGCGGCGGCACCCGCGGCGTCCCGCTTCGCGTTCGGGCGGAGCGTGCAGTGCGCGCTCCAGGGCGGCGGGCGCGCCGCGTTCCTGAACCCGGCCGAGGGGGCCCTGGCCAAGGCCATCCCCAAGAGTGCGATGCTCGAGTCGATGGTCAAGCGCGGCGGGATCTCGAAGATCCTCGCCGTCGGCATGGCCGAGGGGGCCGAGAACCTCGTCGCGAACATCCCGTCGGCCCTCGCCACCAGTGCCCTCGACGACAACAACTACAAGGAGGGGAACTTCATCACCAACGTGCTCGCGGGCACCGCGAAGCAGGCGGGCATGAGCGTGGGCATGGGCCTGGCACTCAAGCCCGTGATGAAGGGTGCGGGCAGCGTGCTGGAGGTGATGGGCAAGGTGAAGGACGCGGCGTTCAAGGGGCAGCCGATACCGCGCTTCGACTCGTTCGAGGTGGTGCGGAGCCGGTATCCCGACATCACCGTGGAGGAGTACTCGAACCTGCGCAAGATGCACGAGAGCGAGGTCGGGATGCGCGACCGCGCCGCGCGCGAGAGCCGCGCCGAGGCGGGCGAGTCGTCACCGGCCGCGCGCGAGGCGGCCCGTGATGCCACCGATGCGGTGCCGTCGAAGGAGCGCCTCGACGTGCCGGATGACGCCACCCTGCGCGGTCGCGGCGGCGACGACGCGGACATGGTGTCACACCGCGCGATGGACGAGGGCCAGGTGCGCGAGCTGCTGCCGGCCGGCATGCGCGAGACGCTCAAGGTGCAGGTGGATCCCACCGCCTCCCCGGACAGCATCAAGGTCGAGCGGGTGAAGCGGCTCGGCGTGATCGTGGGCGTGCAGCTGGTGGTGGGCCCGAAGGCGCGGCCGATGGACGTGCTGGCCCACATCGGCACCGTGCACGCCATGCAGCGCTACGTCGGCGTCACGGGCGCGATCGTGCGCGCGGTGGAGTACGCGCGATCGTGGATCGTGAAGAACGGCCCGCCGCCGTTCGGCACCAAGGCGTGGGAGGCCTGGCACGAGCTGCACAAGCTGCCGCGGATGCTCGAGGACCGTTTCGAGCTGCTGCGGAGCGGGGCGCTGGACCCGAAGGCGCGCGAGGCGATCTTCGCGGACATCGACCGGATCTCGCGGCATGTCGACCACTTCCGTTCCACGCTCGAGATGCGCGACCTGTCGCCGGGCGTCGGCCACATCGCGGCGCCGGGCGAGAAGGCACCGCGCGCGTGGGGGTCGCGCAAGATTCCTCCGTCCGACCGTGGCAATCCTGCGCACGAACGCTTCGACGCCGATCACTCGGCGCTGGCGAAGCGGAAGGAGTACAGCAAGGCCATCTTCGAGCAGGTCGACCGGTCCTGGCGCGAGATGGAAGGGGGCCAGCTGCGGACGTACCGCGTGCTCGAGGTGCGCGACCCGGTCACGCGGGAACTGCTCGTGCGGCGCGAGGAAATCCAGTCCATCGATTCGGCCGGTCAGCCGGTGAAGCACTGGGTGCAGCGGGGTAGCGAGGGCAACGTCACCGGTGAGATCGGCGAGGAGGCGTTCCGGAACCAGTTCCACGCCGACCAGGCCGACAGCAAGCGGCAGGGACAGGTCCTGCTGCCCGCGTCGGTGATCCAGCGGGGCGGCGGCCAGGGTTTCGACGGCGTCATCGTGCACTTCAACGACAAGGGCGTCGCAACGCTCATCCTGGTCGAGGTGAAGAACTACCCCGGCCGCTACGTGCCGCGCGCGGACATCACCGCCATCCGCGAGAACCTGAACGCGAACCTGCGCCATCTCGAGGCACAGCTCAACGACGTGAAGAAGGCGGCCGCGCTGGGCCTGAGCCCCACGCAGGCCGCCGCCGTGCGTGATGCCATCGCGAAGAACCGCATGAAGTTCGAGCTGCAGCTCGGTGACACCACCAACCTCGGCCAGCTCGGTGCCAGCGGCTCGTCCGTCCTGCGCGACGTGCGCGCGGACGTTTCGCGCCGCCGTCGGTTTGCCTTCGACCAGGCGGACGTGACGGCGCAGCGCATGGCCCCGGAGCACATGCGGGCCTCGGAACAGCTGGCCGAGGCCCGGGCGCGCCTCGACAGCCCGGCCGAGCTGCACCGCCTCGCCAAGGGTGACGGCACGGTGCTCACCGCCGCCGGCGTGCGGCGCGCCGAGGCCACCATAACCGCCCAGCGCCAATTGGCCGGCCTGGCCACGACCCCACTGCGTGGCGGCAGCGGTGGTGTGACGTTCCTCGATGCCCAGGACCGCCCGTTCGTGGTGTTCGCGCCCGAGCGGGGCGCCAGCGGCGCCGCGATCGCCGCGGACCTTGGCCGCACGCTGCGGGACACGCGTGGCGGGCCCGATCCCCGGACGCACGTTATCCTTGACGAGACCCACCTGTCCGCGCCGGAACGGGTCGCGGTGCAGCAGGAACTCGCGCGGCTCGCCGCGATCCAGCCGGAACTCGACCTCGGCCTCGTGGTGGTCGTGAATGTCTCGACGGGCACCGCCGCCCGACTGAAGCTGGCCACGCCATGACCGCGCCCCCGGGACGCAGGAGCACCGATGACGCCTGAGACGGCCCCCGGCCCGTCGTCCTGGCCGGAGCTGGTGGCCCGCTGGGCGGGGCCGTACCGCGAGAGCCTGGCCACTTTCGACGATATTCCGATCCGTATGTCCGCAAGTCGGGCGGGGGAGCCCGCCGGGGACCGGCTCGGCGGGTACGATGCCACCACCTCGGCCGTGCTGGTGCTGAGCGGGCCGGCGGCGGCGCGCCCGTTCCTGGCGCTGGTGTCGGCGCAGCTCCCGCGCGCCATCGGTGAGCTGCGTCCCCTCCGCGGCGCTGACACCGCCTTCGCGGCGTGGTGGACGCTGTCGGTCGTGAACGCGGCGGAGTGCCTGGGCGCCGACGTGCCGGAACCGGTGGCGACGCTCGCGCCGGAGTGGCTGCCGGTGCTGGCCACCCGACTCGACGAGTTCCCGGATCGTGAACGGCACGCCCTCGCCCTGGCCTGCGCCGCCGCGGGGCTGCCCCAACGCGTGCGCAGCTTTGCCGACGATGGCGTGAATGCGACCTTCACCCCAGGCGCCACGTTCGGCTTCAACGTCCCCGCCTTCGCCGCCCACCTCGCATCGGCCATCACCGCCCGCGCCGACTACCCCGACGTCGAACCGGCCTGGCTCGAGTTCGTCCACAACTTTCCCATCAAGCTCGACACCGACATGCTCGACTGGCCCGCCCTCCTCTGGGCCGCCCGCGCCGTCTACGCCACCATCGGCGGCATCCCCGTCGCCGAGGTCGGCGACGAGCTCCACCGACTCGTCACCGGCGCATGACCGCGCCAACCGACTCCCCGGAAGACTGGCTCCGGCACGAGAGTGCACAGCTCCGCGCCGCCCGCGCCGCCAGGCCCGGACACTCGATCCTCTTCCCCGACCTCGGTGACGCCACCGTCCGGCGCCAGGTCGTGCGCTGGATGGCCAGCGAGTACGACGCGCCCACCCCCGGCATCCTCGAGGTCCTGCGCACCGCACTCGCAGACCAGGACTGGGAGGTCCGCGCCAGCGCCATCATCGCCGCTGCCCGGCTCCATGCCATCACGCTGCGCAGCGCCGTCCGCGAGGCCGACCTGCCGTCCGCCGGACAGTTCGGGCTGGACGACATCGACGTCCAGCTCCTCATCGGCATGCGCTTCATCGCCGCCACCCTCCTCGGCGCTGCGGAATCCGCCGCCGACGCTGCAGCCATCGTGGCCGCCGACTTCCCCATGCTGCACCACGACCTCGGCGCGCTCGTGCAGCGCCAGCCCTGCCTCCCGACCACCCGGCTGCAACTGTTGCTGCACGCGCTCCTCACGCCGGCGCCCCTGCGTGACGTCCTCCCGGAACAGCTGCCGGCCGGCATCGAGGTCCGCGACGACCGCGCCTTCATTGCCGGCACCGCCATCGAGATGACCTGGCTCGCGCCGGGACGCTTCATCCTCGGTGGTGACGTCTCCCCCGACTCCGACACCGCGGCGATCCGCCACTGGGTGCTGCCACGAGGCATCTTCATCGCGCGCCGTCCACTCGTCGCCACCGACATCGCGCAGTGCGGCGTGCAACCCCCCGCGAACGACGACCTCGGCGCCGAGGTGCAGCTCCGGTTGCGCATGATGACCGATCCGCCGGTGATGCTCACGTTCCCACACGCCGTGGAGGTGTGCGAGGCCCTCTCGGCCGCGCTCGACGCGAACGTCACGCTCCCCGGCGCCGATGAACTCGAGTGTGCGGCACGCAGCGCCGACGGCCGGCGCTACCCGTGGGGCAACGGCATGCAGCGCCTCACCGGCCGTGAACTCTCGCCGCTGAACCTCGAGCGGTTCGCCGCACCGGCCCCGCAGTGGACGTCCACCCGGGCCGCCGCCGGCACGCCGGTCACCCTCGGCGGCCCCACCTCGCCCCTCTGCGCCGCCCGCAGCACCACCCACGCCTGCGCTGCGCTCCGGATCGCGATCCACGCCCCCTGACAGTGCCGGACTCTGCCGTGCCAGGTGGCACGTGTGCAAGTCCCCACCGGTCGCGCCTCTCCCATGCGTACCTCCAACCAATCAGGAGAACTCGCATGACCAACCGTACCCTGCGCCTCGGCGCCGCCGCCCTCGTCACCGTTGCCCTCGCCGCCTGCGCGAAGCCGGCCGACAAGCCCACCGTCGTCGACAGCGCGGCCAACGCCACGCAGACCGTCGTGCCGACCAGCGACTCGACCGCCAAGGTCGACTCCGCGCTGAAGGTCGACTCGACCGCGCCGACCACCGAGACCAAGCTCCCGACGCCGGACACGGCGACGAAGCCGTAACCTCGGAGCACACGTGCAGCGGGGAGGTCACCGGACACGGTGGCCTCCCCGTTGTGCCTCGCGCCGCCGGCTCGTGGGCCGTCACGGCGATCGACTGCCTCCCGAACTTCGACTACACGCCACTAGTGCCGGAACAGGTACGAGAGCTTGATGAAGATGCCGTCGGACTCCCGCAGCAGCCGCGTGTCCAGCACCGTGCCCCGCGATCCCCAGCGGTCGCCATAGCCGATGAAGGCCGTCGTGCCTGGGGTGGGCTCGTACTGCACCAGCCAGTCGGTGCTCAGCGATCGCGTGTGAGTCGGCTGCGACGGCCCGCCGTCCGATCCCGTGATCGGCTGCCCCGTGATCGTGTTGCGCACGGCATCGCTGCGGTTCCCGTTGAACTGCGTCACCACACGGAAGAACACCGTGCGTGACGGCTGGTACTCCGCCTTCAGTCGCGGGATCGTCACGCGGGCATACATGGTGCCATTGGCGCGCGCCAGTCGCGCGTGCGTGAGCATGCCCTCCAGGCGCGTGCCCGGGGTCGGACGCAGTGTCACTGCGGCGGTCGCCCGCCGCACGGTGCCGGCGATCCCCTCGCCGAAGAGCGGCACGTCGCCGGCCTCCACGCTCAGCGAGCCGTTCACGCGGCGAAACACGGGCGTCGTGAGCGATCCCGAGACCGTCCACAGGTTCGACAGGCGGGCGCCCGGCTTCTGCGCCACCAGCTGAACGCTGCCATCCCGCTGGTATATCCCCGAATCGACCGTCACGAAGTCACGCTGCACCGACGGCGACAGGCCCCAGCCGCCGCGCATGGTGATGAAGGTGCCTACCTGCTCGTTTCCCTCGATCATGCCGGCACGCGAGAACGACCCATATCGCCAGATGCGCGACGGACCGGCGAAGATGCTGATGTTCTGGAACAACGACGTCTCGGTGCCCAGGAACGACACGCGATGGAACATGTGTGCCTGCTGGAACGCGCGGCGCGGCACGAACCCGGCACCCGTCTCGAAGTCGTCGCCGACACCGGTGGTCGCCAGGTTGAAGCCCCAGCGCCGGCCGGTGCGATCCAGCTCCGCGTTCCAGATCGGCGCCTGCGTCGACGACCCCGTGCGCGACGTGAACGAGCTGCCGTACTGCACCTGGGCGTAGTAGAGCTTCTGGAAGACGTAGCGCGTGTCGGCTGCCACCACCGTGTTGGTCACCCCGCCGCCGCGCCGGTCGGTCACGGTGATGCCGGCCACCGAGTTCTCGCCGTAGTCGCGGCGCAGTCGCGCGATGTTCACCGCGTCGTAGTGGTCGGACAGCTCGTCCACCGCCGACATCAGTGCCACACCCAGCCGGCCGGTCTTGCCGGTGACCTTCAGCCCGGCGATCGGGTTGTCGATCGTGCGGGAGTACACCAGCTGGTTCGGGGTGGCGAAGAGCTCGATGCCCTCGAGGAAGAAGGGCCGGCGCTCCGGCACGAACAGCGCGAAGCGCTCGTTCGCCGTCACCAGTCCCACGTCCGCCTCCACCTGCGAGAAGTCGGGGTTGATCGTGCCGTCGATGGCCAGCGAGGGGAAGCCGAGCCGCAGGTTCACGCCGGCATCACCCCGCATCGGGCCGCGGGTGAAGTGGCCGGCGCCGTTCTCCGAGCCCACGCTGGCCCCCGTCACGAACGGTTGCACGTCGGTCACCACGCCGCGGTTCACCCGCTCGATCCCCGTCAGCGTGCCGCTCTGCGCCAGGAACGACGATGCGCCGCGCTGCGCATCGGTCCACGTGTCCTCGGCGGTGCGAGACGGGATGCTCCGCAGCACCTGGATGCCCCACGTCTGCACCTGCTCGGCCGAGAACCGGATGCTGCGGAACGGAATCTTCATCTCGATCACGTAGCCGGTGGCCGTGCGCCGGCCGGAGGTGACGAACTGGAAGTCGGGGGCGAAGTCCACGCTGCCACCGAACATGCTGCCGGCGCTCACGGCGCCCTCCGTCCGCACCCCGTCGAGCTGCACCCCGAGGGCGTTCGCGCCGAAGAGGTAGGCGCGACGCCGGTCGTTGAACGTGTCGAGGTAGATCGCGACGCGGTCGTCGTTGGTGACGTTGTCGCGCTTGGAGACGGTCGCGCGCACCGCCGCCGGGTCCGACGCGGTGGCGATGATGCCGAAGTAGATCGCCTGCGCGGTGTAGACCACCCGCACCTCGGTGGAGTCCACTGCCGGCCGCTGGTCCACCGGCTGGTACTGCGAGAAGCCCGTCAGGCGCGCGGCGCCCTGCCATGCCGCGTCGTCCATGACGCCGTCGACCACGAGCGAGTCGTCCACGCGTGTGGGGCGCACCGCCGGGGCGCCGCGCCCGGGGACGGCGAGTGGAGTCGCGGGAGCCTGCGACGTGGCGGCGGAGGCGAACGGCAGGGCGGCGAGCAGTCCCGCGAGCACGCGCGACATCGCGCGCGGACGGGTAGGGGTCAGCAAGAGCATGGTCCTGTGGAGTGATGGCCGATCGGCATCGCCGGCCGGAGCGGGCAAGGTAGCGGACTGCGCCGCAGTGGCGTCACCCGGTGCCGCTGTCCTTGCCCCATCTCGCGATCGGTGGCTACCTGTTCCGGGTTCGTCCGCCTGACGATGGTGTCCCACGCCCCGACTCCTGCATGCCGCTGCACCTGGACACCCCGCTCATCGCGTCGCATCCACTCAGCCGATCGGCGGGACGATCGATCTGGCTCAAGCTCGACGGACTGCAGCCACCCGGGTCGTTCAAGATCCGCGGGATCGGCCACGCCTGCGAGGTGCACCGCGCAGCCGGTGCCACCCGCTTCGTCTCCTCGTCCGGGGGGAACGCGGGCCTCGCCGTCGCCTACGCCGGCCATCGGATGGGCATCGCGGTGGTCGTGGTGGTGCCGCAGACCACCACCGAACGCGCGCTCGCGCTGCTGCGGCAGCATGGCGCCGAGGTGGTCGTGCACGGTGCGTCGTGGCAGGAGGCGAACGAACACGCGCTGTCGCTGGTGGGGCCGGCGGACGCGTTCATCCATCCGTTCGACGACCCGCTCCTCTGGGACGGCCACGCCACGCTGATCGACGAGGTGGCCGCGGCGGGACTGCGACCGGATGCGGTCGTGCTCTGCGTGGGTGGCGGCGGGCTGCTCTGCGGGGTGGCCGAGGGGCTGCAGCGGAACGGGATGGCGGCCGTGCCGATCCTCGCGGTCGAGACCGAGGGGGCCGCGTCGCTGCACGATGCGATGCGCGCCGGCGAGCTGGTCACGCTCGATCGCATCGCCACCGTCGCCACGTCGCTCGGCGCCCGCCGTGTGGCCGCCCGCGCGCTGGCGTGGACACGGGAGCGGACGGTGCACAGCCTGCTCGTGTCCGACGCGAGCGCGCTGCGCGCCTGCGAACGCTTCCTCGACGACCACCGGATGCTGGTGGAGCCGGCGTGTGGTGCGAGCCTCGCGCTGGCCTATGACCACGCCGAGCAGCTGGCCCCGTATGGCACCGTGCTGATCATCGCCTGTGGTGGAGCGACGGCCACGATCGACCAGATCCGGGCGTGGTCGGCGGCCGGCGCGTGACGCGGCCGACGGCGTTTCCCCGGCCCTAGCGTCCGAGCAGGCGCTTCAACTGCGCGATCTGTCCCACGTGGTACGCGTCATGCTGCGCCAGGCCCACCAGCATCTCGCCGAACGTGACACCGGTGCCAAGCGCTGGTTCGCGTGTCTTCCCGACGGCGCGCTGCAGGCGCTGCGCCGGCATGGTGGCCACCGTGTCGGCCACCCGGGCGTGTGCGCGCGTCAGCGCCGCCTTCGCGGCACGCCAGGCGGCGTCCGTCGGTGCGGGCACCGGTGGCCAGTCGCCGCGCGCGGGCGTTGCCGGTGCGGCACCATCCAGCCGCCGCTGCACCTCCTCCGTCCACGCCGTCATGTGCAGCACCAGCTGCCAGATGGAGTGACCACCCGGAATGGGCGTGGCGGCGGCGTCGGCGGCGGACACGCCGCGCAGCATGCGGGTCCGTGAGGTCCCGTACCATGGGTCGCCGTCGTGACCGGCGATGTACTGGGTCAGCAATGGGGATGGCATGCCGGAATCTGTGCCGACGGGTCACCGTCTGGCGAGGGTCTGCCGGCGTGCCGCCTGCCGGTGCTCACCGTGGTGCTGCGACGGTCAGGCCAACCCTGCGGCCGCCCACGTCGTCGCGTTGAAGCCGGCCAGGATCCGCGTGCCCGTATCCAGCAGCGGACGCTTGATGAAGTTGGTGTTCGCGAGGATCAGGTCCCGCGCCGCCGCCGGCGTGAGCGCGGCCTGTTGCCGTGGCGGGAGCTCCCGGTACGCGGTCGAGTTCCGGTTGAACACCACCTCCCAGCCGGCACGATCGAACCAGTCCTGCACCGTCGCCGCGTCCAGCGCGTCACGTCGGTAGTCGATGAAGGTGTAGGCGATGCCGGCGGCATCGAGCCACTTCATCGCGTTGCGGACCATGTCGCAGGACCGGAAACCGTAGAGGCGCATGCGGAGTAGTGACGGGACCAGGCGTGAACCGGGACCGAATGATATCGCGGCGCGGCTGGCCTGTTGGAGTCCTGGTGGCCGAACCTCTGCGCGCCCGGTGGTGCGGTCTCCCGCGGGCGACTCTGGTCGCACCGCCAGCATTGCGATGTCGTTGACACGACTGTGGGCATCGCGCTATTCAGCTTGCCCCCGCACCGGAGCCGCCCGCATGACCGACCTCACCTTCGCGACCGCACAAGCCGACACGCGCCGCGCCTACCTCTGCGGCGCACCGGGTGTGCTAACGTCGGGGCTCGTCTGGCTCGCCGCCGCCGGTACGGCGGCACTGGTCTCCAGTGACAGGGCAGTGCTCGTGCTCCTCCTCGGCGGCGCACTGATCTTTCCCGTCAGCCTGGTGGTCACCAAGCTGCTCGGCGCGAGCGGGAAGCACGCGGCCGGCAATGCGCTCGGCGGTCTCGCCGGAGAGAGCACGGTCTGGCTCATCACAGGGTGCATCATCGCCTACGGTGCGCACCTGCTGCGCGGGTCCTGGTTCTTCCCGGTGATGCTGCTGGTGATCGGCTCGCGCTACTTCGCCTTCCAGACCGTGTATGGCATGCGCACCTACTGGGTGCTCGGCGCGCTGCTGTGGGGGGCGGGCATGGCCATCGCGATGGCGAACGGGCCGGCCGTGGCAGGCGCGCTGGCCGGTGCCGTCATCGAACTTGTCGTCGCAGGCGTGCTCTTCGTGCAGGCGCGACGGCGGAGCGCGTGATGTCGTCGACGCGCCCTTCAAGGGGACGGAGATCTTGAACGGCGTTCAAGGGGACGAGTTCAAGGGGACGGAGATCTTGAACGGCGTTCAAGGGGACGAGTTCAAGGGGACGGAGATCTTGAACGGCGTTCAAGGGGACGAGTTCAAGGGGACGGAGATCTTGAACGGGTCCCCTTGATGCGTCCGGAGTTCAAGATCTCCGTCCCCTTGAAACTCCCGAGCCTCGCTGCCTGCGATAGCTTGCAGCCGTGTCCACCACCTGGTCCGCCTTCGCGATCACCGCTCCCGGCATCGCCCCCGTCACCGCCGCGGAGCTCGACGCGCTCGGCCTCCCGCACGAGGCACCCACGCCCGACGGCGTGGCGTTCCCGGCCGACTTCCGCACCATCGCGCTGACCAACCTCTGGCTCCGCACGGCATCCCGCATCATCGTGCGGCTGGGCGAGTTCAAGGCGCAGGGGTTCGCCGACCTCGAGAAGGGTGCGTCCCGACTGCCGTGGAACCAGGTGCTGCTGCCCGGCCAGCCGATCGCCATCCGGGTGACCTGCCGCAAGTCGCGCCTGTACCACAGCGATGCCGTGGCCGAACGGGTGGCGAAGCAGGTGTCGCGGCACTTCGGCATCGATGCGCCCGTGGTGCGCCTCACCGACAGCGACGACGACGACGCCCCCACCGACGAGGCGCAGCGCATCCTCGTGCGCGTGGTGCACGACGTCTGCACCATCAGTGCCGACACGTCCGGCGAGCTGCTGCACAAGCGCGGCTACCGCCAGGCCGTGGCCAAGGCCCCGCTGCGCGAGACGGTCGCCGCGGCCTGCCTGCTGGCGTGCGACTATGACGCCGGCACCCCGTTCATCGACCCGATGTGCGGCAGCGGCACGATCCCGATCGAGGCGGCGATGATCGCGCGGAAGCAGGCCCCAGGCCGCGCCCGTCCGTTCGCGTTCGAGCACTGGCCCGGCGCCGACCGCGACGTGCTCCCCGGCCTCCGCCGCGCCACGAAGGCCGCCGGTGTCGACGTGCCGGACATCGTGATCACCGGCAGCGACCGCGATCCCGGCGCCATCCGCATGTCGCAGGAGAACGCCGTCCGCGCCGGCGTGGACGCGATGATCGACTTCCACCAGCGCTCCATCGACGCCATCGAGCCCCCCGCCGAGCAGGGCCTCTGGCTCAGCAACGCGCCCTACGGCCGCCGCGTGGGCAACAGCGATGCGCTCACCGGGCTGTTCGTGCAGGTCGGCAAGCTCGCCCGCGGCGCGTTCGCCGACTGGCGCGTGGCGCTGCTGATGGCCGAGGTCTCACACGTGAAGGCGCTGCAGTCACCGACCACCGAGATCCTCCGCACACGCGTCGGCGGGATCCAGGTGGCGCTGCACGGCATCGAGACGTAGCCGGCCGTCTTCGACGGCAAGGGCAACCACTCCATCGCCAAGACGCACGGCGGGCAACGCCCGCTTGGAACGGCAGCACTGCACGCGGTGCAGGTGTCAGGGTGACAGCACCGCGTGCCTCGCCGGCCGCGGCTCTGCACGGCGGCTGACGATCTGGGCGCGCAGCACCGTCAGCATCGGCAGGTTCGCGTCGGCCGTCGGCCACCGCTCCGCGAACGCCCCGATCGTCCGCAGCGCCTCGTCGGGACGCCCGAGCCGGGCCGTGATTCGGGCCATCGCCAGCGGTGCCAGCCGGGCCTTCTGCTGTCCCTCGAGTTCGACGGCGCCGCGCACGACGTCCTGCAGCGCGCGCCGTGCCGCCAGCGCCTCGGGCAGCGCGCCGGACTCCTCGAGCACATGGGCACGCGTGTCGACCAGGTCGGCGATCCCGTCGCCCTGGCTCTCGGCCCGGTTCGCCAGCGGGATCGCATCGCGGGCGCGACCCTGCGCAGCCAGGAGCTCGGCCTCCAGCGCCAGCGTGGCAGCCTGTTCCGCCCGGTCGGAGGCCCGCGTGCGCGCCTTTGCCGAATCCAGCAGCGGCCGCGCGAGTGCCACCTCGCCCAGTCGCAGGAGCGGCTTGCCGGTCCAGTACAACGCCTGGGGTGGAAGTCGCGACGCGCGACCCAGGCGCGACGCCACCACCAGCTGCGCCCGCGCCTCGTCGCGCCGGCCGAGGTCGAGCAACGTGCTGGCCAGCAGTGCACGGTCGCGCACCTCGCTCAGGCGCGACGTGGGCTCGGCCGCGTCGATCTCGATCGCGCGACCAAGCCGCGCCACGGCACTGGCGTACCGCCCCTCATAGAGATCCACGTAGGCCAGCGCGCGCAGCCCGCGCGCCTGCTCCGGCCCGGTCCGAATCGCGATCGCCTCGTGCACCACCCGGGCCGAGTCGCTGTGGCCGAGCAGCAGCAGCACGCGGCCCACCTGCTCGTTCTGCATCGCGCGCTGGAGGAACGCGGTGTCGCGGTCCAGCGCGGCCACGTGGGCCGCGCGCGCGCTGGCGTACTCCCCGAGCCCGACATGGATCGCGGCGACGTTGAAGTGGTCGCTGGCGCCGAGCGTCCGGTGCGCACGCAGGGTGTCGAACGCGGCCAGTGCCTCGCGTGACTCACCCGCCCGCATCAGGTCGTAGCCGAGCATGGCGTAGATGTCGTAGTCGTCCGGATACCGGATGAGGTACGCCCGGTGCAGCGATGCCGCGCGCAGCCAGTCGCCGTTGCCGCGGGCGCTGGTTGCCTCGATCAGCAGGCGCTCGCGTGGCGGCAGCCGGCTGGCCAGTGCCAGCGCGCGCGCCATGTGCGCGTCACCCTCACGCACGTCGTTGAAGATGTACGCGACGTTGGCCAGGCCGGCGCGGGCGGCCGCGAAGCCGCTGTCGAGCACCAGCGCCCCGTCATAGAGCGTGCTCGCATCGCGATACAACGCGCGATTGGCGGCGGCGTTGGCGCCGGCGTACAGGCGGAGCGCCTCGAGTGACGGCGTCGTGGCCCGCGGCAGGGGGATCGCGGCCGCCACGTCCTCGCGCGTGTCACCGAGGTCGCGCCGCAACCGGCCGGCCACCTCGTCGATCGCCTCGAGCAGCGCCTGCGGCGCCACCGTCGTGGCGTAGCTCCGCAGCACGCTGCCGCTGGACGGCTCCAGCACGCGCAACGTGACGATGCGCGTTGCCGCCGCCGGCGTCACGCCCAGGCTCACCACGTAGCGCGCGGACTCGCGCTCCGCGACCTCACCGGCCGTGGCGTCGGTGAGCGGCGCGGTGACCTGCTGGCCCATGCGGCGCAACGTCTCGGCCACCGACTTCGGGCTCACGGCATTCACGCGCGCCGACTGTTGCAGCGCGCTCTGCAGCGCGACCGCCAGGGCACGCGCCGATGCGCTGTCCGCAACCGGCACCTGCACGTCGGCAATCACGATCCGGTCACCGCGCCGCAGCGGGAGCGTTCCCCGGGGTGCCGGTGCGAGCCACGCCGCGCAGGCCGCAACGGCCAACGCGGCCGCACCAGCCGCCCACCGGCGCGGAAGCCCGGCGCGGCGCGGCAGCGCTGCCGTGACCGCCACGTCCGTGACGGTGCTCGCGGTCGGGCGAATGGATGGCATCACGTCCGGCGCCGGGGCCGGCCCGCCCGCTGGCGCCTCGATCGCGGGCTGCGGTGCGGCCGGTGCACGGACCAGTGCCGGGAGTCGTCGCAGCCGTTCGACCTCTGCTGCCACGGCGGGATCGGCCTCGTCACCATCCGCCTGCGCCAGCGCCGCGTAGCGTCGGCCATACGCCACCGCCGCGTCACGGTCGCCATGTTTCACCAGTGCCTGCATGTGCGCCAGCGCGCGGCTCGCGCTCAACGGATCCAGCTCCACCAGGCGCTCGGTCCACCGGAGTTGCGCGTCGATGTCACCGGCGGTCGCCGCCCGCGCCGCGAGCCGGTCGAGTGCGCTGATCACCTGTCGCTGCGTCCGCAGTCGCTCCGCATCCGCCCAGCGGTCGAACTCTCCGGCACCGGGCACGAAGAACCCATCGAGGAATGCGCCCTGATGGAGCGACACCACCGCCTCGTCATCGCCGCGCGACACCGCGTCACGGAACTCCAGCAGGTCGCACCGCATGACATCGGGCACCAGGCTCAGCTCAGCCATTCCCGCAATTGGTGACTGGCCGAGTTCACGCCGGAGGTTGTAGACGATCTGGTTGAGGGCATGGCGGCCCTTGTCCGCCTCGGCGTCGGGCCAGAGGAGCAGCAGCAGCCGCTCACGCGTCACGCCGCGGGGCCACTCCGACGCCACGACGGCGAGCACCGCCAGTCGCCGGCGCTGGTTCGTGAGGTCGGTGGCATCGCCATCGTCGCGGTGCACGCGCAGTCCACCGAACGTGAGAAGTCGAAGCATGGCAAGGACTTTGGCTCGTGTGACCGGCGTGTGACCGTAGCGTGAGGCCCACGCCGTACCCTCAGAGCGAAGGACGTCGGCAACATCGACATCCGCTCGCGGTGCGTGCGACATCGCTCCTGAGGTCTAACGCGGATCGTCACCCCGCGCCATTGGGATCCCGGTCCGATCCCGGCCTCGACGTCACACGCATGCGGAATGAGACACGCGCTGGCAACTCGCCGGCGTGCCACCCACCAGTCCCGAGGGTTCCGACATGCACCCGATCCGCGCGCCGCGCTCACGCCGGCGCACCATGCTCATGGGTTCCACGCTGCTTGCACTCCTGACGGGGTGCGGTGGTGGCGATCCGTCACCAACGCCTCCGGTCCTGCCCGGCACGCTCGCCGTCGCCGTGTCACCCACCACACTGGCGATCACGGCAGGAGCCACCGGTGCGGCCTCCGCCACCATCACGCGCGGTGGCAGCTTCAGCGGCGCGGTGGCGCTCACGGCCGAGGGCGCACCGACAGGTGTCACCGTGACGTTCGGCTCACCCTCGATCGCCGCCGGCGCCACGACCAGCACCATCAGTGTGGCCACCACGGCCAGCGTCACCGCGGGATCGTACCCGATCGCGGTGAAGGCGACCGGCACCGGGGTGTCGCTCGCCGCCGCAACCCTCACGCTCAACGTGTCGGCCGCGGCCGCCACGGGCACGCTCGCGGTCGCCGTTGCGCCCACCACCGCCTCGATCACTGCCGGCACCAGTGGCGCTGCCACGGTCACGGTCACGCGCGGCGGTGGTTTCGCCGACTCGGTCGCGTTCACGTCCAGCGGGGCACCCAGCGGCATGACGGTCGCCTTCACCCCGCCGAAGATCGCCGGTTCCGCCACCACCAGCGCCGTCGCCATCGCGGTCGCGGGCACCGTCTCGGCCGGCACCTATCCCATTGTGATCAGCGCGGCCGGCACCGGCGTGACCACGGCCACGACGACGCTGGGCGTGACCGTCACGCCGGCGGTCGCCGGCAGTGCCATCTCGGTGTCGTACTGCGCTGCCGACGCGCCGATCTGGCTCGCCTACCAGGATGGCACGAGCGGGGCCTGGACACGTGTCACGCCGAACTCGGGCACCAGCACGTATCAGTTCACCGCCAGCAACTCCAGGGTCGGGATCGCTGCCGTCGACACCGTCGGCAGCGGCTACAACCTCTCGATCGTGTATGCCTCACCGGCGGAACACAACGGCGCCGGCGCGACGCTCGGCTTCGGACGCTGCGGTGCGAAGACCGTCAACGGCACCATCGCGAACGTGTCGGCCAGCCAGCTTGCCTTCGTCACGCTCGGCTACAGCACGGCGTTCGTGTCGCCGGCCACGTCCACGAGCTTCCAGCTCTCGAATGTCGCCAGCGGTCCGCAGGACCTGTTCGCCGCCCGTGTGGCCGGTGCCACGCAGCGGCCGGACAAGCTGATCCTGCGCCGCGGTCTCGACATCGCCAGCGCCGGCACCATCCCGGTGCTCGACTTCAATGCCGCCGAGTCGTTCGCGCCCGCCACGGCGACCGTGACGCTCGGCAACCTGGGCAGCGACACCGCCAGCATCTCCACAATCTTCAGCGGCAACCGCGGCTCGGCCTTCGGGTTCATCGGCACGATCTCGCAGTACCTCACCGCGTCCGGTGCGGTGACCTACGACGCCATCCCCGGTGCGCGGCTCAACACGGGTGAGTTGCAGTCACTCTTCGCGCAGGCCGGCGGGTCGAACGCGAGTCGCTTCAGCGGTGTGTACTTCCGGTCCCCGACCAACCAGACCATCACCTTCGGGCCGGCCCTCTCCACGCCGACGCTCACGCGGCTGGCCGGTGGGGCGTACTCGCGGGTGCAGGCACAGCTGCCGCTGCAGTCGGAGTACGCGCGGTCGTTCCAGGCGACGTTCTCGCAGAGCAGCGCGAACCGGACCGTGAACATCACCGTCACCAATGCGTACTCCGGCGGCGCGGCCTGGGACGTGAGCGTTCCCGCGTTCAGCGGCAGCGGCTGGACCGATACATGGGGCCTGCTCAACGGCACCCCGATCAGCTGGAGCGTGTCGGCCAGCGGCGGCGCGATCTTCCTGCTCGACACGAGCGTCGGCGACGGCACCCCCTTCCGCAACGCAGAACGCTCGTCCACCACGCCGTTGCCGTAGCCACGCGTGCGGGCGCCGGTGCGGGTACGTGGCGATGCTGCCACGTGCCCGTGCCGTGCGCCGGTGTGCCCGTCCCGTCACATGCCTGCCATCCACCCTCGCCGGGCTTCCACATGACAACGCCGGTCGCAGGTCGCGTCACAATCGCTGCAGTCTTCCTCGCCGTCGCGTGCACCGGTTGCCTGTCGGGCGGCAGCGAGGCGCGCGCCCGCGACTCGACCGCACTCGAGTCGGAGGCGGAGGATCGCGCGCCAGGTGCGCCGCCGGAGGAGGCTTCCGGCGCCACACCCGCCACCGGTGTCGTGACCGTCACGACCGCGACGCCGTCGGCCGGCGACGGCGTCGTGCGCGCCAGGCGGCGCATACCGCTCGCCTTGCCCGGCGCAGCCCTCGCCTTCTCCATCGAGGGCGAATCAGGCCCGCTGCAGCACGCCTTCCTGGTCGTCGTGGACTCGGGTGGCACCGTGAAGGTCATCACCCATCGGTGGAACAACGCCGACAACAGCGTCGTGGCGCAGACAGGGTGCGGTGCGCGTACGCCCTGCCCAGCCGCACAGGTGCGTGTCGACCAGGGCTCCGGTGCGGTGACGTTCACCAACCTCGTGCTCACCGGGCTCGACGGAAACACCGCCGATCCGGCCACGTCCACGCTCACTGGTACGGTGCGCTGACGGCCCCCGGTTCACTCACCACCATCGCTTCCGTCGGAGCGCGCTGCCGCAGCTGCGGTGGTCCGCAACGGCACCCGCAGGACGCAGCGCGGCGGACCCTGTGCGTCCTTGCCGTTCTCCTTTGCGCCCCTGCGTCAAAGCGGTTGCTCTTCAGCGGCGAAGGACTGCCGGGAGAAGGCGGCGACCTTCCTCACACCTCGTCACGCAGCACCTCCAGCTCGGCAATCACCTCGAAGTCCTTCGGTCGACCCGCTGCGCGCTTGACATGAATCAGCCACGGAAGGTCGAGCAACAGGATGTCGAGTCCGAAGGCGTGCACCACGACGCTGTGCGGCAGCAGGTCCACGAAGCCACCGCCGCCCGTGATCTCGCCCAGCAGGTCGATCGCCCCGGCGCCGGTGGTCAGCGTGAAGTTGAGCCCCCCGCGCAGCGTTGCCACCGACCAGTCGAAAGGCAGCCCCGGTGGCGCACCGCGCAGGTATGGCGACAATGGCGCAAGCGCCGCCACGAGCCGCTCCAGGTTCGACGCGTCGCGCGCGTACACGATGTCGAGATCGTCGGTCAGCCGGGATGACCCGTGCGCGCGCGCGGCCACGCCACCGACGACGATGTACTGCACACCGGCCGCGGTCAGCGCCGCGAGCAGCTGCTCGAGTGGCGTGATCACCGCCTGCGCCGCTGCCGCTGCGTCGCGCCGGCGAGCGTGGCGAGCGACACCTGCCACTCGCCGAGCGACTGCAGGCGCTCTGCCACCGAGCGCCGCCGGTTCTCGCGCAGCGACGCGCGATCGACATCCGCCTTGTACCGCTCGATCACCGGGTCCGCCGCCGGCAGCGGCACCAGGTCGATGTGGATCGCATAGCCCGCGGCGGCGGCTGTCCGCACCAGCGTCGCGACGGTGGCGTTGGCGCTTCCGCCTTCGAGCCGCGCAATCGCCGACTGCGAGGTACCGCAGCGCTCGGCGACGTCCGCCTGCGACAACCCCGCCGCGGCCCGCGCCTCCTGCAGCCGCAGGCCGGCGGTGAGAATATCATACATGCGATGAACAGTACGGGTACGCTATGCAAAGCCGCAAGGCGGCGGCCCGCGGCCGTGGGCGCAGCACCATTGCGGTGGTCGGCAACGGCACAACGACTTCAGCGGAACGGCAACCGCACGACCGCTGTCCTCAGCGCCGGACCTATTGCGTCCCTGCCGTACTCCTGTGCGCCCCTGCGTCGAAGCTGTTGCTGCCCGAGCTCGTGCTGTCCGAGCTGCTACCGGCAGGCAGGCCGACGCCTACCCACGCCGGCACCGCTCGGAGCAGTATTTCACCGACTCCCAGTCCCGCGCCCACTTCTTCCGCCACGTGAACGGTCGCCCGCACCGCAGGCAGTCCTTGGACGGGCGTTCGGATGGCTTGCGGGATCGGTCAGGGTGCGAGTGGGCCATGCCGCTCCAAGCCGCCGACACTGGCCCGGGTTCCCGGCTGCGAGCACCACGCAGTGTGAGGGCAAACCCGACCCCGGACGCTGTAGATTCCGCACATGGCTGACACCCCCATCAACAGCAGCGCCTTCAACGACGGCTACATCGCCGAGATGTTCGAGGCCTACCAGGCCGACCCGACCAGCGTCGACGAGTCGTGGCGACAGTTCTTCCGCCTCGCCGCCGCGTTCGGTGGCAGCGCGGGCGCCGCCCCCGCGCCAGAGGGCGCCCCGGATCCTGACCTCCCGCGCCTGGCGGCCTCGGCCGCGTCGCTGGCGAACATGATCCGCATCTTCGGACACCTCGCCGTGCCCATCGACCCGCTCGGCACGTCGCCGCTCGGCGCCCCGGAACTCACCCCGGAGTTCCACCGCATCACCGCCGCCGACCTCACCCGCGTGCCGGCCCACGCCCTCGGCTACGACAACGACCCGCGGTTCAAGACCGCTGCCGACGTCATCGCCATGCTCCGCCGCCGCTACTCGTCACGACTCGGGCTCGAGGTCATGCACCTCCCCGACGAGACCGAGCGGCTCTGGTTCCGCACCATCCTGCGCGAGGAGAAGCTCACCCGGCAGCTCACCGCCGAGGAGAAGGTCACGGTCCTCAGGCGCCTCACCCAGGTCGATGGCCTCGAGCGCTTCCTCGGCCGCGCCTACCAGGGCAAGAAGCGCTTCAGCATCGAGGGCACCGACGCGCTCGTCCCCATGCTCGACACCGCCATCGCGGAGTCCGCGCAGCAGGGCACCAGCGAGATCGTGATCGGCATGGCCCACCGCGGCCGCCTCAACGTGCTCACCAACGTGATGGGCAAGCCGTACGAGACCCTCTTCTCCGAGTTCGAGGGACACCACGGCGACACCGCCGAGGACGAGACCGGCGACGTGAAGTACCACATGGGCTACGAGGGGGCGCACACGCTCCCCAGCGGGCAGTCGGTGAGCCTCACGCTCGTGCCCAACCCCAGCCACCTCGAGTTCGCGAACCCGGTCATCAACGGGGTCGCGCGCGCGCGCCAGCGCCGCAAGGGCGCCGATGGAACCCGCGACCGCAAGGCCGTCCTCACGATCTGCGTGCACGGCGACGCGGCGTTCATCGGCGAGGGCGTCGTGGCCGAGACGTTCAACATGTCGCGCCTGCGCGGCTTCGAGGTCGGCGGCACGCTGCACATCATCTCGAACAACCAGGTCGGCTTCACCACCGACCCGATCGACGCCCGCAGCACGCACTACGCCAGCGACCTGGCCAAGGGCTTCGACGTGCCGATCGTGCACGTGAACGCCGATGACGCCGAGGCCTGCGTGATGGCGGTCCGCATCGCGATCGCCTACCGCACCCGCTTCGGCAAGGACTTCCTGATCGACCTCGTGGGCTACCGCCGCCACGGCCACAACGAGACCGACGAGCCGCTCTTCACGCAGCCGGAGCTCTACGGCCGCATCAAGTCGCACCCCACGCCGCGCCAGGTGTGGGGCAACCGGCTGGTGAAGGACGGCGTGATGACCAAGGCCGACGTGGACCACATGGACGCCGCGTTCGCGAAGGAGCTGGAGGGCATCTTCGACGCGGTGCACAACACCCCGCACGCCGAGGAGTACGACGCCGTCACCGACGCGCCGCCGCTGCGCGCGGTGCAGACCGCCGTGCCGGTCGCACGCCTGCGCGCGTTGAACGAGGCACTGCTGTCGTGGCCCACGGACCTCGCCGTCAACCCGCGCCTCGCGAAGACGCTCGAGCGTCGCCGCGAGGGCCTCGAGATGCAGGTCGACTGGGGCCACGCCGAGGCGCTCGCCTTCGGGTCGCTGCTGCAGGATGGCGTGCACGTGCGCCTCACCGGCCAGGATGTGGAACGCGGCACGTTCAGCCACCGCCAGGCCGTGCTGCACGATGCGAACACCGGCGCGACCTACACCGCCCTGCAGCACGTGCCGGGCGCGAAGGCGCAGATGGAGATCGCCAACAGCCCCCTCAGCGAGACGGCGGTGATGGGCTTCGAGTACGGCTTCAGCACCGCCGCCCCCGACACACTCGTCTGCTGGGAGGCGCAGTTCGGTGACTTCGCCAACGTCGCCGCGCCGATCATCGACCAGTTCCTCGTCGCCGACCGCGCCAAGTGGCAGCAGGACAGCGGCCTCGTGCTGCTGCTGCCGCACGGTTACGAGGGGCAGGGCCCCGAGCACTCGTCGGCACGCCTCGAGCGGTTCCTGCAGCAGGGCGCCGACGAGAACATGACCGTCGCCTACCCGTCGTCGCCGGCGCAGTACTTCCACCTCCTCCGCCGCCAGGCGCTGCGCCCGTCGCGCCGCCCGATGGTGCTCATGCAGCCCAAGTCGATGCTGCGGCTCCCCGATGCGATGAGTGGCATCGCCGACCTCGCGAACGGCGGCTTCCAGCCGGTGATCGATGATCCCGGTGCGAAGGGTCGCGAAAGCCAGGTCACGCGCGTGGTGCTCTGCACCGGCAAGATCTATTACGAGCTGAAGGCCGCGAACCCGGGACCCGGCATCGCACTGGTGCGCGTCGAGGAACTGTATCCGTGGCCGGCCCCGGAGGTGACTGCCGTGCTCGCGCGCTACCCGAATGCCACCAGTGTGGTGTGGACGCAGGAAGAGCCGCGCAACATGGGTGCGTGGACCTTCGTCGAGCCGCGCCTGCGCGAGATCACCGGCAGCGCGATGTCGCTCAGCTACTCGGGCCGTCCCGACCGCGCCAGCCCGGCGGAAGGGTACGAGGCCACGCACAAGCTGGAGCAGGCCCGGATCATCGCCGAAGCCATCACGCCCGGCTCGAAGCCCGCGAAGGGCAGCGCCGCCAGCAAGTCCGCCGGCAAGTCCGCCCCCAGGACGGTTGCGAAAGCGACGGTGAAGAAGGCGGCTCCGCGCACGAAGGTGGCCGCGCCCGCGAAGCCGGTGAAGCCGGTCAAGAAGGTCGCCCGCGCCACCAAGGCGGCCAAGCGCCCCCGGTCCCGATAGGCCGTGCGAGCTCCGTTCCGCATCACCGCAGTCGCCGCCGCCGCGCTGCTCGCACATTCCGCGCCCCGCGCGGTGAGTGCACAGCCAGGCGCCGTGCCGCTCCACGACATCTCCACGGCGCTCGGCACCACCGCCCGTGTGCTCATGATCGGCGCCCACCCCGACGACGAGGACACGCAGCTCCTCGGCTGGCTGGCGCGTGGCGCGAAGGTCGATGCGGCGTACCTCTCGCTCACCCGCGGTGACGGCGGCCAGAACGCCATCGGCAACGACCTGGGCGAGGGGCTCGGCGCCGTCCGCACCGAGGAGCTGCTCGCCGCGCGCCGCATCGACGGCGCACGCCAGTTCTTCACACGCGCCTACGACTTCGGATTCTCCAAGACGGCCGAGGAGACCTACCGGCACTGGCCGAAGGACTCCGTGTTCGGAGACGTGGTGCGCATCGTGCGGGCGTTCCGGCCACACGTGATCATCGCGGTGTTCAGCGGGACGCCCCGCGACGGACACGGACACCACCAGGTGTCGGGGATGCTCGCGAAGGAGGCGTACGAGGCCAGCATGGACACCGTCCGCTTTCCCGTGCGCACGTACGGCGCGCCCTGGACGGCCGGCAAGTTCTATCGAGCCGCACGCTTCAACGCGGCCGGTGCCACCCTCCGGATGGACGTCGGCACGTACGACCCGATCCGCGGCGAGGGGCTGGGCGAGATCGCGGGGCAGAGCCGCAGCCAGCATCGCAGCCAGGGTTTCGGCGTGGCGCAGCCGCGCGGCGTGGTCACCGACTACGTGCGCCGCGAGGCCACGCGCCTCAACCCCGACGTCGAGGCCACCCGCGAAACGTCGATCTTCGACGGGTTCGACCCGACGCTCGCGCGGTTCGGCGCCGTCACGCTCGCGCCGCAACGGCCGGCCCTCGACAGCCTGCGCACGGTGCTGGCGGCGCTGCGCGCACAGGTGGATGCCGTGACCCCGTGGACCGCGCTTCCGCGCATCGACCTCGCCCGCCGGCTGCTGGATCGCTGGTGCACCGCCGGCAACCCGGCACGCAGCGGCGCCTGTCGTGGCGAGGATCCCGTGCCCGATGGCGTCAATCAGGCCGACGCCGACCTGCTCATGAGCGCCGCGCGCACCTTCGGGCAGCTGCAGCGGCTGGCGGAAGTGTCGAGCGGCCTGATGCTGGAGGCCACCGTCACCCGCGAACGCATTGCCGAGGGTGACACGGCGTCGTTCACGGTGCGCATCACGAACCGCAGCCCGTTCGTGGCGCGCGTGTCGGTCTTCACGCCCAGCGGCGCGGCCGCCACCGCGCCGCGCGACACCATCGCCCCCGGCGAGGCCTACGTCACCACGCTTCCGCTCCCGTCGTATCCGCGCTCGGCCCCCTGGTGGATCCGCACGCGCGCCGACTCCAGCCTGGCCACACTCGGCAACGAGATCGTGGAGCCGGTGGCACGTGCCGGCGACATGTTCGTGGAGCCCGCCTCGACCCTCGACGAGGCGGCACGCAGCGCCGGCCCCACCGCATCGGTGCCCGCCGTGGTCAACGGCGTGCCGGTGCAGCTCACGGCACCCATCACCTGGCGCCGCATCGACGAGGTGAATGGCCAGATCGACAGCCCCGTGATGTCGGTGCCTCGGGTGGCGGTGACGATCGATGGTGGGCAGGCCGGCTACGTGCGCGCCGGCGTGCCGTTCACCCGCGTGGTGACGGTGCGCGTGGTGGCACAGGGGCCCGTGGATGGCCCCGTCACCGTGCGCCTGCAGTGGCCGCGGGGTGTGGCCAGCGACAGCGCCACACGACAGGTGACGCTCGTGCCGGGTGCCGAGACGGCGGTGCCGTTCACGCTGCGTGGCACACTCGTCCCCGGACGGCATGTGATGACGGCCACGGTGCAGGCCACCGTCGGCGGTGCAACCACGACGTACGCCACCGGCTATCAGCGCATCGAGTATCCGCACATCCGCGCCCAGCACCTCTACCGTCCCGCCGCGGTGGCGCTCGAGGCCGTGGGCACCGGCGCGATGCCGCGAGGCCTGGTCGGCTACATCGACGGGCTCGCGGACAATGTCGCGCCGGCGCTCTCGCAACTCGGTGCAACCGTCGAGAAGCTCCCCGCGACCGCGATCACGCCAGCCGCGCTGTCTCGCTTCGCGGTGATCGTGGTCGGTCCGCGCGCACTCGAGGCGCAGCCGGCGCTCGCCTCGCGCATGCCGGCGCTGCACGCGTGGGTGCGCACCGGCGGCACGATGATCGTGCAGTACCAGCAGGCCGACATCGCGCGGCCCGGCATGGCGCCGTTCCCGCTCACCTTCGCGCGACCCGCCGCCCGTGTGACCGAGGAGGATGCGGCCGTGCGCGTGCTGAACCCGGCCAGCCGCCTGCTCACCGTCCCGAACCGCATCGAACCGTCGGACTGGAACGGCTGGGTGCAGGAACGGGCCACGTACATGCCCACCACCGCCGACTCGAACTACGCCACCGTGCTCGGCATGCACGACGGTGACGAGGCGGAGAACGCGAATGCGCTGCTCACCGCGCGGATCGGCAAGGGCACGTACGTGTTCACGACGCTGGCGCTCTTCCGCCAGCTTCCCGCCGGCGTGCCGGGTGCGGCGCGCATCGTCGTGAACATCCTCAACGCCGGCTCGTCTGCCCCGGCACCGAAGCGGCGCCCGGTGCCGTGAGCCGTGCGGCTGCGCGCACCTCGTACCGCCGGCCGGCACTCGCGGCGAACTCGATCGTGCCGGCGTCCACCCGCGTGATGCGCACGCGCTGACCGTCCGCGGTCACGGTCGTCCCGGCGCCGGCCGCAATCCGGCACCGCCGCGTGACGCCCGCCAGCACGCTCGCCGTCGTCACCCGGCCACCCGCCCACGTCACGTCGATCGTGAAGCCGCCACGAGCGCGGAGCCCGCGCACGCGACCCTCCGACCACTCGGCGGGCAGTGCCGGCAGCAGCCGGATCACGTCCTGGTGTGACTGGACCAGCATCTCCGCGATGGCGGCAGTGGCACCGAGATTCCCGTCCACCTGCAACGCACGGCCGCATAGTGAGAACAGCGTGGGCAGCGACGACTTCGTGAGCAGCGCGCGGAGCTGCGCCAGCGAGGCCTCACCGTCACGGAGGCGTGCGCGCAGCCCCATCTTCCACGCATACGACCATCCACACCCACCGGTGCCGCGCCGGTCCAGCGTGACGGCGGCCGCGGCAGCGAGTGCGGGTGTGCCCTCGGGTGTGATCTCGCTGCCGGGATACAGCCCCCAGAGTCCCGAGAGATGCCGGTGCTGCGGCTCCAGGTCCTCCCAGTCCTCCAGCCACTCCTGCAACTGGCCGTGCCGGCCCACCTGGTTCGGGGCCAGTCGTGCACGCGCCGCACGTGACTCGGCCACCAGCGGCGCATCGGTGCCGAGTGTGGTGGCAGCGTCCGCGAACGCACCGAGCAGGTCCCGGATGATGTGCATGTCCATGGTCGGGCCGGCAGCCATGGTGCGCGCGGTCAGCGTGATGCCGCTCGTCTCGTCGAAGAACTCGCCGTTGCCCGGCCACGCCGGATAGTTCTCGGGTGAGTTCGACGGCGCGGTCACCAGCCAGCCCGTGCGCGGGTGCGGCACCAGCACGTCCAGCAGGAAGCGCACCTGGTCTCGCAGCAGCGGGTACATCCGCCGCAGGTCCGCAGTGTCGGCCGAGAACCGGTAGCGCTCGTAGAGGTTCGTCATCAGCCATGCGCCGCCGACGGGCCACGCCCCCCACGATGGACCATCCATCGGGGCGGCGGCGCGCCAGAGATCGGTGTTCTGGTGCAGAACCCAGCCGCGCGCGCCCCAGTGCTCACGCGCCGTCTCGGCCCCCGTCTGCGACACGTCGCGCACCAGCGACTCCAGCGGCTCCACCAGCTCACCGAGATTGCCCGTCTCGGCGGGCCAGTAGTTCATCGGGAGGTTGATGTTGATGGTGTACTTGGCGTCCCACCACGGATTGGGGTTGTCGTTCCAGATGCCCTGCAGGTTGGCCGCCTGTGTTCCCGGTCGTGAGCTGCCGATCAGCAGGTAGCGGCCGAACTGGTAGAGCAGTGCGGCCAGCGCGGGATCCGGAGCGCCCGCGAAGCGTGCGACCCGTTCGTCCGTCGGGAGCGCCGTGACCTCCGGCGCGGCGGCGCCCAGTTCGAGCTGCACCCGGTTGAACCACCGCTGGTGCTCGGTCACGTGATCGTGCAGCATGGCGCCCCAGCTGCGGTCCGTCGCGCGATCGAGCACGGTGCGCACCCGCTCGGCCGGGTTGCCGCTCACGTCGTGGTAGTTCACGAAACTGGTGGCCGCGGCGAGCACGATCGTGACGGTGTCGGCGTCCCGCACCTGCAGGGTGCGGTAGTCCACGGCAACGGTGCCGCGCGCATTGGCGGTCCGTGCCCGGAGCTGCGCCTCGTACGTCAGCCGACCAGTGATCCCGAGGTAGTCGGAGTTCTTGCCGGTGAGGCGCAATGCGGCAGGCGCGACGCCATCCATCCGGAAGTAGTCGGTGCCGTAGTTCGAGTGCGCCGGGTTCCGCACACCGTGCAACGTGGCGGAGAATGACAACGCACCCGCGCGGCTGGCGGTGAGGCGCATCACGATCGCCTGGTCGGGTGCACTCGCGAACACCTCGCGCGTGTATCGCACGCCGCGTGACTCGTACGTCACCCGCGCGAGGGCGGAGTCCAGCACGAGCGTGCGCCGGTAGGCAGTGATGCTGTCGTGTTGCGGAAAGGTGAGGAGCAGGTCACCCAGCGGCTGGTACTTCATCTGCTCGAACGGCCTCCCCATCATCGTGCGCCCGAACAGGTCGTGGGCGCGGGGCACGTCACCCGCGAAGAGCAGGCGCCGGATCTCCGGCAGCGCGCCGGCCGCACCCTTCACCACCGGGTTGTACGGTCCGCCGGTCCAGAGCGTCTCCTCGTTGAGTTGCAGGTGCTCCACGGCGGTGCCGCCGAACACCATTGCACCCAGTCGCCCGTTGCCGACGGGCAGCGCCCGGTTCCACTCCGTCGCCGGCTGGCGGAACCAGATGGCGAGAGGTGACGGCCGCGCCTGCGCGGCGAGCGAGCCTGCCGTCGCGGCGGAGAGGAACGAGGCGGCGAGCAGGATGCGAAGCGTGGAACGAGTCACGCGAAGGCCCCTCGTGTGATGGTGGTCAGGCACTCGCGCAGGCATCGGCGGCCCACCGCACGGGTGATTCATGCGCGGCGTGGCCTGGTCGGCGTGGTGACCGCGCTGCCGTCGAGTACGGCAAGGAGCTTCCGCGCCGCCACCTGGCGGTACCCGTCCTCCAGCAGTTCGCGGACTGCCGACCAGGGCGGCCGGCGGTCCAGCCAGACGCCGACCCATCCGCCGGGGCCAACGTAGGGTGGGCTGAAGTAGCGATCCGGGTCCGAGGCGATCAGCAGCCGCTGGTTCTCCGGCATCGCCTTGATCCACGCCGCCGGCCGCCCGGCACCGTGGTGTGTGGACGCGCTCGCGAACATCGCGAAGAGCTTTCCCTCACCCGCCCGGAAGGTGGGCTCGCCCCACGCCTCCTTCTCGGTGGCTGACGGCAACGCGAGGCAGAGCGCGCGGAACTTCGGCAGGGGATCGGCGGGCACGGTCACTCCCGGGCGAGGGGCGAGAGACGGATCGGGGCAGGGGGCAGCGAAAAACTCCCCCCGCAGCGCCGGCTGGCGCCAGTGCGTTCCGGAAGGCAGTGTCCAAACAGACCACCCCCGCCCACCCCGGAGCCTCGATGTCCCGTGTTCGACCCCTGATCCTCCTGGCGCTCGTCGCCAGTGCGCTCGGTGCGCAGGTCAGCCCCACCAACGGTGTCACCCACGGCCAGCGCGTCCGGCGCCTGGCCATCCGCAACGCCCTCGTCATCGACGGCAACGGCACCCCCGCCCGCGGTCCGATGGACATCATCGTCGAGGGCAACACCATCGCCGAGATCGTATCGCTCGATCCCGTCGCGCTCCGTGCCGGTCGCAGCCGCCGCCCGGCCGCCGATGCCGAGATCGATGCCAGCGGCAAGTACGTGCTGCCCGGCCTGATCAATGCCCACGCCCACATCCAGTCGAACCGCAGCGGCCAGTCCATGGGCGGCTTCGACTACAACAACAAGATCTGGCTCGCCAACGGCATCACCACCGTGCGCGAGGTCGGCGCCGAGAGCGAGTCGCTGAGCGTGGTGATGCGCGGCCGGTCACAACGCGGCGAGATCGTCGCCCCACGCATGTTCATCTACCCGTTCTTCGACCGCGGCAACATCAACACGCCGGCCGAGGCACGCGCCCGCGTGCAGCAGATGAAGAAGCTCGGTGTGGACGGGATCAAGATCGGCGGCATCCAGCGTGACCTGATGGAGGCGATGGAGGACGAGGCCCACAAGCTCGGCCTGCGCATCGCGCACCACGTCGGCGTGGAGGAGACCAACGCCTGGGACGACGTGAAGTTCGGCACCACCAGCATCGAGCACTGGTACGGCATCCCCGACGCCGCCATCCCGAACCTGCGCCAGAACTTCCCCAGCGACTACAACTACTCCGACGAGACCGACCGCTTCCGCTGGGCGGGCCGGCTCTGGCGCGAGGCCGATCCGGTCATCCTCGACTCGCTCTTCACGGCGATGGTGAAGGCGAAGGTGGCCTGGGTGCCCACGATGGACATCTACGAGGCCAGCCGCGACCTGCAGCGCGCGCAGAACCAGCCCTGGTTCCGCGACTACCTGCACCCGTCGCTCGCCAACTACTTCAAGCCCGACCCGGCCAACCACGGCAGCTACTTCATCGGCTGGAGCAGCACCGACGAGGTGTACTGGAAGGAGAACTACCGCATCTGGATGGACGCGCTGCGCCGCTTCGAGCGGAAGGGCGGCATCATCGGCTGTGGCGACGACGCCGGCTTCATCTACGAGCTGTACGGCTTCGCCTACGTGCGCGAGATGGAGCTGCACGCCGAGGCGGGGTTCCATCCGCTGAAGGTCATCGAGCACTGCACCGGCAACAACGCCCGCATCCTGGGGGAGGAGTCCCGCCTGGGCCGCATCCGGGTGGGGTGGCTGGCCGACCTGATCGTGGTGGACGGCAACCCGCTGGAGGACATCAAGGTGCTCTACGCCGGCGGCACCTCCGCCGTGCGTGAGGGGAAGGAGGTCCGGACGCTGGGCAGCGAGTGGATCATCAAGGACGGCATTCCGTACAATGGACCACAGCTCCTGCGCGAGGTGAAGGCGATCGTGGACGCCGCCAAGCAGGCTGTGCGGCAGTAGGGCGTTGGATCGGGGCGGTGCCGCATGGGGGTCGGTGGCACCGCCGGTGTCTGGTCCAGTGGCCGCTGACGCCTGCGTCGGAGGCCGTCGCGCGCCGGAGACAACCATGGAGGAAGGCAGCATGAACACGACAGGCAGTACGCGCCCGGGCACGAGGCGCCCGGTCCTGGTGGCCCTCGTGGCTGCCGGAGTCACCTCGGCCGGCTCGCTCGGCGCGCAGGTCAGCGAGGTGGCCCGCCGGCCGATCGCCGACGTCACGCACATCACGTTCGGGTCGCTCTGCGAGGATCGCTTCATCATCCGCAACGACGGCGGCACCCCGGTGGCGCTGGAGTACGCGGTGACCAAGGGCACCGAGCACACGCCGCTCACGCTCGGCGCCCACGAGATCGTGGAGCTGGAGTCGCGGTCCAAGGAGGCGCTCGAGCTCTGGATGAACGGCCGGCTGGTGGCGAAGGCCGAAAAGGAAGACCGGAAGTGCAGCGACCTGCTGGGCGATCCCAGCGTAGCGGTCGCGCCGCTCGAGGTGCGCACGAAGAACGACCGCGATGAGCGCCGCGCCAACCCCAACATGCGCGTCGGACTCGGCGTGGGCTGGGGCAGCCCGTTCTACGATCCTTTCTACGGCCCCTTCGGCGGCTACGGTTGGGGCTACCGGCCCTACTACGCCGGGTTCTACGGCGTCCCGATCATCATCGGCGGCGGTCGCGGCGGTCGCCGGCGCTAGCACTGCACCGTGTAGCGGCAACTGCAAGGGCAACTGCAACTGATGGACGACGAGACCACGGAGGTCACGGAGGCACGGAGAAGAGCAACTGACTTCCTGGAACTGCGCGCGCGTGGCCAACGCTGCCGCGCACACGCAGTTCCCAAAGGCCGTTCATGCTGTTCTCCGTGGCTCCGTGACCTCCGTGGTCTCGTTGTTGATCAGTTTCAGATCTCCGTGCCCGACCGGAGCAGGTTCGAAGGCATCCTGTGAGAGAAGGAATCCGGTGACAGAAGAAATCCGGTGACAGTGCACTGACTACTGCGGAAATCCGGTGACAGTGCACTAGAAGAAATCCGGTGACAGTGCACTGATTCCTGCGTGCATCCACCCGTGGGAATCCGGTGACAGTGCACTGAATACTGCGTGCATCCACCCGTGAGCGTACCCAGCGCACCGGCGGTCAGAGCTCGAGCGCCCTCGCGATGCTGCACGCCACCCGATCGTCGGCGCGGCCGACGTACCCGGGGAACGCACGGATCAGTTCCACCGCACGATCCGCGGTCTGCACCGTCGAGTGCCACCGTTCCACGGGAATCCGCCCCTGCTCGTCGCGCGGCCAGTGTCGCATCCCCTCGGCATGCTCCGCCGGATCCTCCATGAGCAGCTCCGGCTGGCACACGAATCCCAGGCTCTCCAGCAACGGGCGGATCGGCTCCCGGTTCGCGGCCACCACCCGCGACTCGATGGTCGTCCCCGGGTGGAAGCGCAGCCAGTGTGCGAGGGACAGTGCCCCGATCAGTCGCATGATCCCGGTGCGACGCAGGCGTTCGTGCACGATGCCACCGCCGAGCTGCGCCAGCCCGTCACAATCGTCGGCCGCTGCCGGCTGGATGTACGACGAGGTCAGCACGCGCCCGGCTCCCCGCGTCTCCACGGTGCACACCAGCTGTCCACGCTCGCGGATCCGGTCGAGGTCCGCCACGGATCGCGTGTACAGGAACGGCCGCGGCACCGCGTAGAACGCCTCGAAGATGCGCGCCACGTCAGCCGGCGTCGCCAGCCGGATCTCGACCGGGTCGATCATCGCTGGCACCTCCCGCAGCAGTGGCGCCGTGGGGCGCGGGGATGGTCACGGTCACCAGAGCTGCTGTCGTGACTGCAACTGCAACTGCAGCGGCAACTGCGACTGCAACTGCAACTTCAACTTCAACTGCAACTGATGGACGACGAGACCACGGAGGTCACGGAGGCACGGAGGAGAACAACTGATTCTTTGGAACTGCGCGCGCCTGGTCAACGCTGCCGCGCACACGCAGTTCCCAAAGGCAGTTCATGCTGTTCTCCGTGGCTCCGTGCCCTCCGTGGTCTCGCCGTTGATCAGTTCGAGGTCGCGGCGTTCAATCGGAGCTCGTTCGACATGCGCGTTCGACATGCGCGTTCGACATGCGCGTGCAAGGGGACGGGGATCCTGAACGCAATCAGGCGTGCGCCGTTCAAGATCTCCGTCCCCTTGAACGCCCTTGAACGGTCAGGTGCCCGGACCCTGCGCCCGCGTCATCACCGCCGCACCCGGTAGACCCGCGCTGCCAGCACCCCGCCGAGGAACCCGCCCAGGTGCCCCTGCCAGCTCACCCCCGGCACCCCGGGCAGCACCTGCGTCACCATCCCGCCCCACAACACCGCCACCAGCACACTCAGCGCGATGCTCGCGAAGCTGCGCTCGTACCACCCGCTCAGCAACAGGAAGCCGAGATAGCCGAAGATCACGCCGCTCGCCCCCACATGCACCGTCCCGGGCGCGCCAAGCGTCCACGCCACCACGCCCGACAACAGCGCGGCCAGCAGCGTCACCACCAGGAAGTGCCGGCGGTCGCGCAGCATCACCAGCCACCCGAACAGCGCGAACGGCACCGTGTTCGCCAGCAGGTGGTTCAGGCTCGCGTGCAGGAACGGCGCGACCACGATCCCGGCCAGCCCGTCACTCGTGCGCGGCACGATGCCGTACTGCAGCAGCGTACCCCCCAGCAGCACGTTCACCCCGAACACACCCCACATCGCCCCCACCGACGCGCCAAGCGCCACGGTCTGCGCCTTGAGCGACCGTGCCACCTGCCGGGATGTGCGTGCCACGCTGGTCTTCATGCCGCTCCTGGCCAGGCCCGGACAGGCGTCGCGGGCGTCTCAGGTTCCTACGCCGCTGCGCGCGAAAAGAGTCAGCCGGGCAGCGTGTAGGTGAGCACGTACGAGTGCTGCTTCCCCTCGATGATGATCTGCAGCGTCCCCTCGATCCCGGTCAGCTCGCCGGTGCCGCTGTCCGGCACGATCGTGATCACCAGCGACTGCCCGCCGCGCGACATGATCCCGGTGTGCTGCAGGATGAAGCTCCCGCTCCGCCCGGCCAGCGTGCCGGTGATCCGGTCCATCGCCGAGTACGCCGCCGATCCCTTCACGGCGCCCATGCCGGTGAGCATCTGGCCCTTGCCGGTGCCGGACAGGTCGCCCGCGAACTGCTTGTCGAGGGACATCCGGCCCATCGTCTGGCCATCCGAATAATCATCCGCGGGCAGCGGCGTGATCTGCACCTCGAACGTGCCACGTGCTTCCATCTCCAGGCTCCTGGTCATTTCGGGTTGTCGCACACTGCCGCAGGGCGCTGCACGGCGAACGCGGGGCAGCAGAACGGCGAAACTTCAGAACAGAGGAACGGCGGAACAGCGGAACGGCGGAACAGTGGAAGGGCGGAACAGCAGAACGCAAAACAGCAGAACAGCCTACGCAAAACAGCAGAACAGCAAGACAGCAGAACAGCAAAACAGCAGAACAGCAAGACAGCAGAACAGCAAGACAGCAGAACAGCAAGACAGCAGAACGCGAGAAGGCGGGACGCAGGAGGGCGATCAGGAGAGACGGCGATGACGAATGAACGGCTCGACGACGGGGAGGGCAACGGCGTGGGGTCGGAGAGCCGTTGCGCGGTCTCCACCAGCCGCAGGGGCTGTGGGGTTCAGCCGGTCTTCGCCAGCAGCTCCGAGACGGCGTGCGGCCAGTTCTGGACGCGGCGGAAGCGTGACTCGTGCACGTTGTGCGGCGCCGTGAAGATCACCGGCTCGCCGCGGAACTGCACCAGCTGGTAGGGGCTGTCGTCGATGAGGATGTCGGCGCCGAGCACGCTCTTGTCGCCGCAGAAGACGCAGCGGGACGGCGGGATCATCGGGAAGTGCTCGCGCAGCCACTCGAACTTGGGCCCGAAGCTCACCGGGTGCTCCATCGCCGCACTGGCCACGAACAGGTCGTACCGCTCGCCGAGTGCCAGCACCGCGTCGATCGCACCGGGCATGACCGGGATGTCGCGGAAGAAGCGGGGGTGCATCAGGTGGGCGCGCACGGCCTCGTGGTGTTCTGGCGGGATCACCGAGAAGAGGTGCCGGCCGTGCAGGTCGGCGCGGGTGAGGCCGGGGCCGAAGTCGCGTGCGTACCACGCGAGCTGGTGGACCGCCGTGTCGGCGAGCACCTCGTCCATGTCGATGGCGATGCGCGGGCGTTGGTCCAAGGGGTGTGTGGCTCGGGGGCGGGCTGGTCGGGTGATGCGCGTACTGGGGCCGCGCAATGTCAGGCGGGCCCAGTAACCAGCGCAACGGGCATTTGGTTGGGTACTTCGTTGCTGGCAGGCTGGCGTGGGCCGCAGGCTGGCAGCGTCCGGAACGCCGAAGGGCGACCGGGTGGGGTCGCCCTTCGGGAGGACAGTGGGGCTGCGGCGCCGGAACTGCTCAGTTCGTGAGGGCCAGCAGTGCCGGGCGGGACCGTTCCTCGGTCACCGGGGCTTCATCGGGGGCGCGCCAGACCACGAACATGTTGTTCGACCGGTCCGACAATGCGTCGGCGAAGACCAGGTCGTCGAAGTTGCTGAGTCTGCTGCGAAGCTCGCTAATGATGCCGGACTCGACCGCGAGGGTGTGCGGGATCACCACGGTATTCTCGTTGCGACCACGCAACAGGATGAACATGTCCTCCTCATCGCGGTCGCCGGCGCTGGTCATCACCAGCACCTCGCTGAGTTCGCGCCAGCCGACGGACTCGTGCAGGGCATCGCCCAGGTGGTGACGAACCCCCCACGGCGAGATGTCGAGCGTCTCGTCGTCGGCGGCGAAGTGGCGGGCGATGCGTGGGGCGATGATCACGGCCGCAGCGGCGCATCCTGCCGCCAGCATGGGCCAGAGGGAAAGTGACTCGCCGTTGCGGGCGATCAGCATTCCGGTGATGGCAATCGCAGCGGACGCAGCGATGAGGGGCGCGTCCGAACGGGTGGTGCGAAGCAACATGGTTCATCTCCTGGTCTCGCAGCGTCATCGCTGCGGCGTCAGGTCCGTGGACCGGGAACACAGCCTGGCTGTGCAACCCGTCTCCGCGAACGAATTCCGACCGTACCGGAATGTCGTTGATTGCATTTCCGGGGCCAATCCCTTGCCGGACTCAACCAATTACGTGAGTCGAGGCAGGGAATTGCCGTCCCCGAGTGTGGGGCGATCCCCGTCAGCTTGCGCCTGACACCAGCTTGTGAAATCTTTCACAAGCGCTGGCTGGCGGCACCCGTCCTCGCAACACACCCCGGGCCGCCTCGCCATCCAGGCACCGCCTCTCGGGCACCGCCACGATGGCACCGCCTCGATGGCACCCCAGCGCGCCATCGCTCGTTCGCACCACGTCGACCGCTCCCCCGCGCCGGCCGCCGAACCGGGTCCGCACAGCGACCCAAGGAGACGTCATGCACGCGGAGCCGAACACCAGTACCCGGATCACCAGCACCCACGCCAGCGATCCGCGACCCCACGTCGTGATCATCGGCGGCGGGTTCGCCGGACTCACCGCCGCGCGCACCCTCGCCCGCGCCGACGTCCGCATCACCCTCGTCGACCGCACCAACCACCACGTCTTCCAGCCACTCCTCTACCAGGTGGCCATGGCCGTGCTCAACCCGGCCGACATCACCGTCCCGATCCGCTGGATGCTCCGCCACCAGCCGAACGTCACCGTGATCATGGCCGAGGTGGACGCGATCGACGCGGCTGCGCACCGGATCACGCTCGACGGCGGCACCACCACCGTGGACTGGAACTACCTGATCCTCGCCGCCGGCGCCCGCCACGCCTATTTCGGGCACCCGGAGTGGGAGGCCAACGCCCCCGGCTTGAAGAGCATCGAGGACGCGCTCGAGATGCGCCGCCGTTTCCTGCTGTCCTTCGAGGCCGCCGAACGGGCCAGCGCCGCCGGTGAGCGTGACGCCCTCCTCACCTTCGTCATCGTCGGCGGCGGGCCCACCGGCGTGGAGCTGGCCGGCATGATCCCGGAGATCACGAAGAAGGCCATGAAGGACGACTTCCGCCGCTTCGACCCCGCCTCGGCCCGCGTGATCCTGATCGAGGGCGGGCCGCGACTCCTCCCGCCGTTCCCCGAGAACCTCAGTGCCCGTGCCAAGGCCGACCTCGAGGACCTCGGCGTCGAGGTGCGCCTGAACACCGTCGTCACCGGTGTGGATGACGGCGGCGTGACGCTGAACAGCGGCGAGCGCATCTCCGCCCACACCGTCTTCTGGGGCGCCGGCAACCAGGCCTCTCCCCTCGCGCGGCAGCTCGGCGTGCCGCTCGACCGCGCCGGCCGTGTGATCGTCGGCGCCGACCTCGCGGTGCCTGGCTTCGAGCAGGTCTTTGCCGTCGGTGACATCGCTGCGGTGACCGGCAGCGGCGGCAGCACCGTGCCCTCGGTGGCCCCCGCCGCCAACCAGATGGGCGAGCACGCGGCGAAGGGGATCCTCGCCGACCTCGCCGGCCGGCCGCGCACCGTCTTCACCTACTTCAACAAGGGTGACCTCGCCACCATCGGCCGCCACCGCGCCGTGGCGTCGGTGGGGAAGCTCCGGATGCAGGGCAACATCGCCTGGCTGGCGTGGCTCTTCGTGCACATCCTCTATCTCGCCGGCTTCCGGAACCGGATCACCGTCTTCGTGCAGTGGGCGTACCAGTACTTCACCTACCAGCGCGGCGTGCGGCTGATCACCGGCACCACCGCGCACCGCCTGCTGCGCACCAGCCGGGAGCGGGAACGGGAGCGTGCCGGCAGTCGGGCGACGGGGCGCGAGGCCGCCTGAGCGCGGGTGCCGGCCGCCGGCGGCGACGCTGGCCGGTGGCCGGTGCCGCGGCGTGTCGTGTCTGCCGGTCGACGTGTCTTGCCGCGCGTGTTGACGTGATCGCGCTGTTCCCGTAGCCTCACAGCATGGTCTTGCCCCGTTCCACGACCCTGCTTCCCGACGCGACCACCGTCAACGCCACGGTGGAGCGGCTCGAGCACATCTTCGATGCGCTGCCGCTGGCCGTCGCGGAGTTCGATGCCGAGCTGCTGCTCATGCGCGCGAACCTCCGCTATCGCACGCTGATCGGTGCGCTGGTGCCGGCCGGCTGGCGTCCGACGGCGTACGACGCGTTCCCGAACGCGCTCGCCGACCTGAGTGACGAGATCGACGCCGCGACGATCCGCATGGAGTCGCGCACGCGTCGTGTCGCCTTCCGCAACACCGCCAGTGCGCTGCAGATGGTGGAGCTCACCTTCGTGCCGCTGTCGTCGGGCGGGTTGCTGATCGTCGGCACCGAGGTGACGGAGATCGAGGGGCTGCGGCAGGCGCTGGCGCGCAGCGTGGCGCAGCTCGAGGCCATCTTCGACGTGCTGCCGGAGTCGGTGCGCGTGTTCGACCAGCAGGGGGTGATCACGCGCGAGAATGCAGCGGCACAGCACGACCACATGGCGCAGGACCTCGAGTCGCTGCGCGAGCTGTGGCGTGCCGACCTGCCGCGTCGCGTGGATGGCACGTCGCTCTTCGTGCACGAGCATCCCACCGCGCGTGCGCTGCGTGGTGAGGCGGTGCGCAACGAGACCATGCGCGTGCGACGTGGTGCGGACGGCGAGCAGATCATCGAGGTGAACTCCAACCCGCTGCGTGACGCCAGCAACATGGTGGTGGGTGCGGTGACGGTGGAGCGTGACGTGACCGAGCGCACGCGCCTGGCGCGCGAGCTGGCCGAGCAGGTGCGGCGGGCGAACGAGTTGTACGCCGTCGTGAGCACCGAGGCCGAGCGCCTGGAGCAGCAGGTGAAGGAGCGCACGGCCGAGATCGCGCGGCTGGAGGAGACGCGGAACCGGGAGCGACGGCTGGCCGCGGTGGGGCAGCTCGCGGCGGGCGTGATGCACGACGTGAACAACGCGCTGAACCCGATCGTGGCGGCGGCGCACCTGCTGCAGCTGCACGCCACCAATCCCGAGAAGGTGCGTGACTACGCCGTGCGCATTGCGCGGGCGGCCGAGACCGGGGCCGCGACGGCGTCGCGCGTGGGGCGGTTCCTGCGCCAGGACCCCATCACGCTGGCGCCGGGTGCGATGGTGGACCTGGGGCTGATCACCGACGAGGTGATCGCGATGACGCGTCCGTTGTGGGCCGAGCGGGTGGGCGGGAGCGGGATGGTGGCGTTGCAGCGCTCGCTGGCCGAGGGGGTGATGGCGCGGGCCGTTGCCGGCGAGGTGCGCGAGGCGCTGCTGAACCTGATCCAGAACGCCCTCGACGCCATGAAGGGCGGCGGCACGCTGGGGGTCACCGTCCGTCGGGACCGGACCAGTGCCATCGTGGAGGTGCACGACACTGGGCATGGCATGAGTCCGGAGGTGCGTGAGCGGGCCTTCGAGCCGTTCTTCAGCACCAAGGGCGCCAACGGTAGCGGGCTCGGCCTTGCCGAGGTCTACGGTGTGATCAAGCGCCACAACGGGCGGGTGGAGATCGAGTCGGAGGTGGGGCGCGGCACCACCGTGCGGCTGATCTTCCCCCTCGCCGATCCTGCCGCGCAGACGCCGCCGGCGCTGGCGGCGGTCGACGCGCCGGTGCATGCGCCGCGCCGGATCCTGGTGGTGGAGGATCACGTGGATGGTCGCGAGCTGGTGACGCAGGTGCTGCAGATGGCCGGGCACGAGGTCGTGGCGGTGGCCACGGTGTCGGCCGCGGAGGCCGTGCTGGTGGGTGATGCGCCGCCGTTCGACGTGGTGGTGACCGACATCGGCTTGCCGGACGGTGTGGGTACCGAGCTGGCGACGCGGATCCGGCAGCGCTTCCCGCACATCCGGGTCGGGGTCATCACCGGCTGGGAGCTGCGCCCCGAGGCCATGGCCGACGCACATTTCTCGCTGCGGAAGCCGCTGGTGGCCGAGGAATTGCTGGCGCAGGTTGCCGGCTAGGACGGCGGGTTTTCCAGGACGACAGGCAAGGCACGACGCTCGGGTGAGGTGGGTGACGCGCGACGGGGCGCACACATCCGGAATCACCGGCTACATTCCCCGCACGGGTTCTCCGGCTGGGCTCCCTTCCCAACGTTTTTCCGTAACAGGCTGGCACATGGCAGACTCCCAGATCAGGGTTGTCCTCGCGGACGACGACGTCCTTGCTCGGCCGCTCCTGAGCGAGTTGCTGGTATCCATGGGGTATGCCGTCGTCGGCGAAGCCGGCACGGGGCGCGAGGCGGTCGCGGTGGCGGCTGACGTGGTGCCCGATGTCGTGCTCCTCGACGTGCACATGCCCGACGGCAGCGGCATCGACGCCGCCAAGGCGATCACGGCCACCGGCGCGCCGACGGCCGTGGTGCTGTTCAGCGGCGACCAGTCGGTGTCGCTGAGCGCCGACGATGCGCGCGCGACGGCAGCCATCGCCTTCCTCCCGAAGCCGGCCCCGCCGGGCATCCTCGACAGCACCCTGCGCCTGGCCGTGGCCCGTGCGCGTGAGCTCTCCGAGAGCCGGCAGGACGCCGCCTTCTGGAAGCAGAAGCTCGAGGAGCGCAAGCTGATCGAGCGGGCGAAGGGCATCCTGATGCGTCGCACCGGCAGCACCGAGCAGGAGGCGTACCGCATCATGCAGCGGAGTTCGCAGGACAACTCGGTGCCGATGTCGCAGATCGCACAGGCGGTCATCGACAGCGAGCCGGGAGCGAAGAAGTCCGAGGCCGCCGCCCTGAGCTGACACTCGGCCGGCGCAGCGAAGGGTTCCACCGGGGAGGGCGCGCCGAGCTGGCGCGCCCTTTCTGTGTCCGGTGCGTGGCCTGCGCGGCGGTGCAGGATGTGCAGGAAAAATCCGCACCTGGGAATGGACGTCTTCGGAGGAACGGCATGACCGGACGGATCGGCGGGGCGGTGGCGGGGCTGGCGCGGGCCGGTACGAGGGGCGGGCTCCGTCCGTGGCTGCTGGGTGCCGCCCTCTGGCTGGTGCCGGTGGCCGGTGTGCTCGGCGCCCAGCCCGTGCCGTGTGCGCGGTTCGACGTGCCCTGGTGGATGCTCACCGCCACCCGCTTCCTGCAGACCAGCGGCAGCGGGCCCCGCACCAGCGGGGCCACCTTCGACCGGCACTACGTGGACCGCCGGGTGCTCCGTCGCACGGCCACTGGGTATCGTCTGGAGCTGCGACGCATCCGGCTGGGACTGTCGGACCTGCCGGCGCAGGTGGTGGTGGAGTACGCGCCCAGCGGCGCCGTGGTGCGGATCACCGGTGATGTGGAGGCGCTGGCGAAGGACGTCGCGCCGCTGACCATGAAGCCCTGTGCCGCCCTGCAGTCCGGCGTCACCTGGCCCGACCTCGGTGGTCGCAGCGACACCCTGCGGACGCCGCTGCAGCGGAGCATCACGCGGTCGGTGGCGGCGCGACCCGTGACGGTCGGGGCGATCGATTCGCTGGGTGGCCGGCTGGCGGTGGTCGAGGCGCGGCGGTACGTGACGGACACCGCGCGGGGCGACCTCACGCGGCAGCGACCCAACCAGCCGGCGGAGATCCTGCACCCCTGGACCGTCCTCTCGGGCGACGAGGTGGAGCGCCAGTTCGTGCGGGTGCAGGACGGGATGGTGCTGTTCCGGGAGCGGGTGCGTCACCTGGCGGGTCGCGGCTGGGTGCCGCCGCACGACGTGAAGGACACCGTGCAGATCCGGGTGGAGTCGCGGACCGTGGAGCGGATCGTGGACTCCGCGTCGGCGGATCTCGTGCTGGCGTTCTCGCGGCGTGGTGAGCGCAGCGTGAGTGCCACCACGCGCGACACCGTGGCGCTGCACTATCGCGAGTGGCGTGGTGACACGCTGGTGCTGCGCCAGTTCCGGCGCAGCGGGGCGCGTGACGAGCTGCGCACCGTGTGGCGTGACTCGCTGCTGGTGGGTGTGACGTTGGTGCAGCCTGGCACCGCGTTGCAGGACCCCGGCCCGATCCGGCGTGTGCTGGTGGTGGCGGACGGCGCCCTGCACGACTCCGGATCGCGGGAGCCGAAGGTGTCGCTGCCGTCGAACCCCTGGTCGATCGCGCTGGACGGGTACGAGGACGTGCTGGCGCCGGCGCTGCTGGGGGTGCCTGCCGACTCGGTGCCGCACCGCTTCTCGATGTACGGTATGCAGGGTGACAGCGGGGCCTGGCTGCACTGGAACGTGAGCGTGTTGCCGCGTGGGGCCGTGCGCGTGGCGCGGTTCACGACGTTGCAGCAGCAGTGGGTGGGGTCGGTGATCTTCACGCCCACCGGTGAGCTGCTGCTGATGAACTTCGGCGGCCAGGCCGGCGCGACGCGGCTCCCGGCTTCCGGGACGCGGCTGGAGGCGTTGCTGGAGCAGCAGCGCGGGATCGTGTCGCGCGAGGACATGATCCCGCCGGGCGCCGCGCCGCCGTCGTCAGCGCGTCCGGCCTCCGTGCCGTAGTCGCGGGACGGCGTCGCGGCGGTCGCTGGCGGAGGGTGTTCGTGGTGGTGGCGCTGGTGGTGGCGAGTGGTGGAACCCAGACCAGGACGTGGACGAATGGTGCATGCCACCCCACTGGCCGCGTGGTCGGCCAGCCTGCTGCACAGGGAGAAGAACGTGCGCATCGAGGCGGCGCTGGAGCTCGGCAAGCTGGCCGATCCGGCGGCGGTGCCGGTGCTCGTGTCGCGGCTGGGCGTGGAGCCCGACTTCTTCGTGGGTGAGAACGTCGTGTGGGCGCTGGTGCGCATCGGCGCGCCGTCGGTGCTGCCGGTGATCGCGGTGTTCCAGCGCGGCGCGCCGGCGGCGCGGGTGCATGCCGCGCACGCCCTTGGCAAGCTGGGCGACGCGCGGGCGGTGCCGGCGCTGCTGGCCGGCCTGCGCGACGACGACGCGGCGGTGGTGCAGAAGGTGGTCTGCTCCCTGGGCACCCTGCGTGACGTGCGGGCGTTGCCGCCGCTGGTGGCGATGCTGGCCGAGGGTGGTGGCAGCGGGGAGCTGCGCGGCACGCTGAGTGATGCCGTGGCGGCGTTCGGTGTCGCGGCGGTGCCGGCGCTGGCCTCGCTGCTGGACGCGCTGCGTGGCGACCGGGCCGGCGTGGCGGTGCGGGTGGAGGTGGTGGAGATCCTGGGGCAGTTGGGTGTCGAGGCGGCGGTGGCGCCGCTGGCGGCAGCGCTGGAGGATGTGGACTGGGAGGTGCGGTTCGCGGCGGTGAATGCGCTCCGACGCGTGGATGACGCGGGGGTGGTGCACCTGCTGGCGCCGCTGCTGCGGGACGGGCATCCGCATGTGAGTGCGCTGGCGGCGCGGGTGGTGCGGGAGCTCACGTGACGCCGGGTGGCGGCGGGGGCGCGGCATGGGGCCGCGGGTGCGCGGACCGACGGCGTTGCCACGCGGGGGCGTGTCGGGCTGCGGCGCTCAGTGCCGTGTTGGTGGGTGACGCGTGATCCCGGCGGGGGTGGGGTGCCCGTGGCGGATGCTCGGCGCCGTTTGGGGGAAAGGCGGCGATCTCCGCGGTCCATCCGGCGGGGGGATCGGCGGTCGGGATGGCGTAAGTCGTTCGCGGGCGGGCGGTTCCGGTGCATGGAGCGGGTAGCGTTCGGGAGGTTATGCCGCGGAGAAGTGGCGGCATAACACTGGCGGGGCGGTGATCTGCGGGGGCAGTATTAGGGACGCATTAGGATCGTGCGGTACAATTCTCGTTAGCGCGCGTAGTGAAGCACGAGGGTTGTGGATTCCGTGCGCGTGCAGGCCTCGGTGGCATGGTGTGGGTGCACGCTCGCACCGCGGGTGCGCGACGGCTGGATGGCCAGGGTGTTCGCGGGC